>JAJEDQ010000119.1 GCA_022821445.1 Acidimicrobiia bacterium
CGCACCATCTTGGCCGGATCCTCCCGGAACATACCGTCGAACTTGAAGCCCGAGATGGGGATGGCCACCAGGCTGGCCAGCCACACCAGCGACGTCACCCAGCCCCGCTGGAAGGCCTCGTAGCCGTATTCGTCTTCCAGCATCAGGTTGAGCTGGCTGGGCAGCGTGACCAGCGCGAAGCCGAGGGTGCCCACCCCCACGGCCAGGAAGTAGAAGGTCTTGACCTTCTTGAGCCGGGCGAAGGCCGTGGACATGGAAACCGGAAGATCCGACCCGATGGGGGGCATCTCGTACTGCTCGCCCAAGATGGCCTGCTGCTCGTTGCCCGCTCGAGGAGGTTCCTTCAAAATCAGAGACACCAGCGCCAGGACAACCGGCGGGATGGCGAAGATGTAGAACGCCCAACGCCACCCGTCATCCCCACCGGCAATCGAGGCGATGGCGCCGGCCAGCACCGGCCCGATCAGCAAGCCGATGGGCCGACCCATGCCCTCGAAGGCAAAAATCCGAGCCCGAGCCGGTATGGGATAGGTATCGGTGAGCAGCGATGAGTGCACCGGCAAGCGGTTGGCCTGGCACGCCCCGGTGAGTACCCGGTTCCAGAAGTACTGAAATGGGTTCCTCACCAAACCGGTGAGAAACACACTCACCGCCCACCCCGCAGTGGCCACTGGCACGATGAGGGTGCGTTTCACCCGGTCGGCCAGCCAGGCCAGCGGCACCGCCCCCAGCACCAGAGCCACGCCGCCGAACGAGGAGATGCCCAGAATCACCGTGTCGGACACGCCGAAGGCGTCTTGGAGATCGGGTAGAAGCACGGCGATCGCCACCCGGTCGAACTCATCGATCACATTGAGCAGAAAGAGCACCACGAGCATGCTCGCCCCGCCCGCCCGGATTCCCTGCCGCAGGGTCATGGGCGCTTCGCCCACACCGGGCAGCAGATCGTCGGGAAGCACAACCACTTCCGACTTTGCCGCCTGCTCGGCGAGGCGCTTGGACTCCTCCTCGAAAACCGCCGATGCCAGATTGGCCGGATCGTCGAGTTCGTCTGGGCGATCCGAAGCAGACTCCCCGTTCACCGGCTCATCCATGGCTGCCCCTCATCTGGGCAAAACACTAGGCCATAGGTTCTACACCGCGCACGACATCCACTGTTCACAAGAGCCTCATTCTTGGACTACTGTTCGTCGGCAAGCGACGGATAGGGGAAACCGTGTCTCGAAGGATGCTCAAGTTCTGGGGGGTGCTCTTGGCGCTCGTGCTCGTGGCCGCAGCCTGCGGAGGCGGCAACGACGATGACGATGGAGGTGCCCAGCCCGGCCCATCGGAGCCGACCGCCGCACCGGCCCCAGACCAGCCCGATGGCCCCGACGACACCGGCGATGGGGACGCGCCGGCGCCCGACGAGCCCGACGCGCCTGACGAGCCGGCACCCGATGAACCGGCCCCCGACGACACCGGCGATGGGGACGCGCCGGCGCCCGACGAGCCGGTGGATATCGGTTTCGACGAGCCCCGGGGCGACTTGTTCATCGATTTCCACCGGACCTTCGACCGCTCCCATCCGTTCCAGCCGCTGGACGCGTTCTGCACGGCCACGCCCGATCCGGATTCGCCACCCCAGGCAACCGATGCGGGTATCACCGAGGACTCCATCACCATCGTCCACCTGCGGACCAAGCTGGAGGAGCTGGAGGGCATCGGCTTCGCCGTCCCGGTCGGCGATCCCACCGACATGTTCGAGGCGTTCACCAAAGCGATCAACGAAGACTGCAACGGGATCTGGGGCCGCCAGATCGACCTCCGCCTGGTGGAGGTATCCGCGCTCGGCGGCGGCGGCGAGGACATCGACACGCTGCGCAACCAAGCCTGTATCGAAGCCACCGAGGATCACAACGCGGTGATCGTGACCAACACCACCGGCTTCCAGGGCAGCGCGATCCTGTGCATTGCGGCCGACCACGACACCCTGTTCCTCACCACCCAGGGCAATCCCCGCGAGTTCCACGAGCAGGCCAACGGCCTGCTGTACTCGCTGAGCCCCGTGGCCGAGGATTCAGTGGTCAACATGACCCAGGCGATCATCGACACCGGCGCCTTGGACGGCAAGACCATCGCGGTGATCTGGCCCGACACCCCCGGGCAGCCCGAGACCGTGCAGGCCGGGATCATCGATGTCATAGAAACCGCGGGCTACGACATTGCCGTGGCCGAGCAGATCGGCTGCGGCGGGGCCACCACCTGCCGCGAGGGCAACGACATCGCGGTGGAGCGGATGCTGGAAGAGGGCGTCGACGTGGTCTTCCCCGGCCTCAACGTGCTCAGCCTGCCCCAGTTCATCAATGAGATGGTGAACCAGGGCTACGCCCCCGGCGACGTGCAGTTCTACAACTCTGACTTCAACAGCCAGGCCGGTGACCTGGTGTCGGGCAAGGTGGCTCAGTTCGGCGGAGACGCCGCTGCGGAGATGTACAACGGCACCATCATTATCGACGATGCCCCCACCGGGAACTTCCGCTCCGACGACCCGGTGCTCAGCTTCAACGCACCGCTGAACATCATGTGCAACGAGACTTATGCGGCCCACAGCGCCATCGGCGCCAGCCACATCCGGGAGATCTACGGGAGCTACGACAGCGCCTATGGCATGACCTCCAGCGTGTGTACCGAGATGCGCATGGTGGCCCGGGCCATCTACGACGCTGGGCCCAACCCCACCCGCCAGGACATCTACACCGCCTTCCAGAACCTGGGTTCGGTAGACATCCAGCACCAACTTCCCGCTACCTATGGCCCCGACAAGTTCGGCGCCCCTGACGTGGTAACCGAGTTGGTGTTCAACTTCCCATGTCCCGGCGATCCCGACATTCCCACCTGCGTCCAGCAGACCGCCCCCTACCGGCCACTCGGTTAGCGATTCGACGACCCCCGATAGCTGTCGCTGATGCCATGCCCGAGGCGCGGCGATAGCATCGGGAGGGTGAGCGCTCGATCCCTCTGGTCCGGCAACAGGTCCAGTCGGCTTGCCGCTGCCTTGTCCATGGCGCTGGCATTGAGCCTGATAGCGGTCGCCTGCGGGGGCTCCGAGACCTCGGAATCCCAAAGCACGCCGACCGAATTGACCTCCGCCGCAACGCCTACTGAATCCGGCGCAACCACCACCCCCACCGCGCCGACTTCAACCCCCGCCTCAACGCCCCAAACAACGCCCCAAACCACACCCGCCTCGTCTGCCCAAACCACTCCCCAATCCACACCCGCCTCAACGCCCCAAACCACACCCGCCTCAACGCCCAAATCCACCCCCCAACCCACACCGGCACCCACGCCCCAGCCCACACCGGCACCCACGCCCCAGCCCACCCCCCAGTCGACACCGGCACCCACCCCCCGGCCCACTCCGGAACCGACTCCCGAGCCAACACCAGAGCCGGCACCGGTCCCCGATTCAGACTTGCCGTCGGTGGAGATGGTGAACGTGGCCACCGGGGCCTCCGTCAACCTGGCCAGCTTCGCCCCCTCGGACCGGCCCATCGTGCTGTGGTTCTGGGCCCCCCATTGACCCACCTGCCGCCGGGAAGCCCCCGGCCTCGAGCAGTTCGCTCGAGACAACACTGACAAGTTCACCATGATCGGTGTGGGTGCCCGAGACAACCTGAGTCAGGCCGAGGACTTCGTTCGAGTCACTGGATCGGGAAATTCGCTCCTGATGCTCTGGGATTCGTCCGGTGCCTCCTGGAACGGACTGGGAATCACTAGCCAGCACCGGGTCATCGTCCTCGACCGGTTCGGCCAGGAAATCGACAAGCGGGCCAGCCCATCGCATAGCTGGATCCTGGACAAGGTGGCGAGTACTGGAACAGCCTGACGTGAGTGCAACCATGAAGTCGAAGATCAGGGTCCTCGCTCTTGCCTCCTGCTTGGCCCTGGGCGCAGCCGCTTGCGCAGACAGCAGCGACGGCCCAGAGGCTGCTCCCATTGGGGTGCCGGTCTCAACCGAGGCGCCGGCAACTCTGGCACCCGCACCCGAGATGGCCACAGAGACCGCCGCCCCAGCTCCGGCATCGGATCTGCCGTCAGTCGAGTTGGTGGACGTGGCCACCGGGGCCACTGTGAATCTGGCTAGCTTTGCCCCCGCGGACCAGCCCCTTGTTCTCTGGTTCTGGGCCCCCCATTGAACCATCTGCCGCCGGGAAGCCCCCGGCGTCGAGCAGTTCGCTCGAAACAACTCTGACAAGCTCACAGTGGTAGGAGTCGGAACCCAAGACAGCCTCGGGTTGGCTGAGAGCTTCGTGCAGTCCACCGGCACCACGTTCACCATGCTCTGGGATCCCAC
The DNA here is from genome assembly GCA_022821445.1 of Acidimicrobiia bacterium. Taxonomy (GTDB): domain Bacteria; phylum Actinomycetota; class Acidimicrobiia; order Acidimicrobiales; family Bin134; genus Poriferisocius. The sequence goes on from JAJEDQ010000119.1 coordinate 4,340, forward strand.
GTTCGAGTCTTGGCGCCAACTAGGAATCTCCGGCCAGCCCGCAGGAATGCTGCTGGATGGCAACGGACAGATTCTCGATAGTTGGCGAGGTGCCATCCCCCAAAGCCGGGTTCTGGACGCTATCGCCGCTTAGACACAGCGCCTAAACGAAGGGCAGCTTCACCACGGTGGCCGGCGTGGGGGTGCCCCGCATGTCCACGGCCAGCACATCTCCGATATCGGCGTCGGGAGGCACGAAGGCCAAGGCGATGCCCGTCTCCAACATGGGTGAGAAGTTGCCCGACGTGACCTCCCCCACAACTTCGCCATCCTGAAGCACCGCTTGGCCCTCCCGGGGCGGGCGTCGGCCCTCCACTCGCAGTCCCCTCAGCCGTCGGTGGACACCCTCCTCCCGCTCCGCAGCCAGTGCCTCCCGGCCTTGAAACGATGGCTTGTCCCAACGCACCACCCAGCCCAATCCGGCTTGCAGCGGGGTGATGCCGGGGCCGAGCTCATGGCCGTGCAGCGGCAAACCTGCTTCCAGGCGCAGCGTGTCGCGGGCCCCCAGCCCTGCGGGGGTGATCCCCACGGCAATCACCGCATCCCACAGCCGCTCAGCCGCCGCCGCGGGCACGGCGATCTCCACGCCGTCTTCTCCGGTGTAGCCGGTGCCAGCCACAGTCAGCGAGACGCCCTCCCACTCCACCGAGCCAACGCAATTGCGGGCCACTTCCGAGGCTCCTGGCGACACCGCGGCCAACCGGTTGCGGGCCTCGGGACCCTGCACCGCCAACACTGCTCGGCTTCCGGTTACATCGACAGCCTGGAAACCATCTTCGTCACCCGAGGTGCTCAGCGCGTCGCGCACCCGGTCGGTGTTGGATGCGTTGGGCATCACGTCGAAACTCTGGTCATCGGTCCACCACACGATGATGTCGTCCAACACCGAGCCGTCGTCATCGAGCAGGTGGGTGTACTGGGTGCGGCCAGAGCCTATTCGAGCCAGATCATTGGTGAATGCCTGCTGAAGCCGCTCATAGGCGTCGGTGCCGGATACCCGGAGAGTTCCCAAATGGCTCACGTCGAAGACCACTGCGTCGGTTCGACATGCTCGATGCTCAGCCAGCGTGCCCGACGGATAGGACAGCGGCATATCCCAGCCGCCAAAGGGAACCATCTTGGCCCCCAGTGCCCGGTGGCGAGCCTCCAGCGGAGAAGAACGCACGTCTGGCCTCGTTCGGCTAGCGAGACTCGGCCCCTGCCCCGGTATGGGTCAGGTCGCCGTCCAGCCCGGAGGCATCGTCAAAGCCGTATTTGCTCAATAGGTTGCGATAGTCCCGCTGGCAGAGCACGACGATGTCGATGTGGGGAAAGCACTCCCGCAAGCGGCGGACTTTGCCGTTCTTGCGGGTGATGTACTTCTGGCGTGCGGTGGTGATCTCCACATAGCGGTCAAACTGGGGCAAATAGAAGTCTGGGCTGAACGCCTCGGTGACTTCGCCTATCTCATTTCGGGAAAGCACAAAAGTGTCGGGCTCGTAGCGCCACTCGATTCCGTAGAAATCGAGCAATTCAGCGAACTGTCTCTCCGAATCATGGGCGAACACGCGCTTGCCAGCCTCCTCTAGGACCCAGTTCGGGCGGCATCAATCCCGGATTGCGGCTCTGATGTATCCACCGGCAGAGCTTCCTCGCTGGGCAACTCCCTCACCGCGGCATCCACCTCTTCGATCAAGCCCTCCATGCGGAGGTAGAGCGCCCCCTGGCCCTGGCGCAGCGCATCCAGAATCTGCTCATCGGTGCGAACCAGCAGCGACTTGTTGCCATTGATCACCAAATCGGCGCTGGCTACCTCTTCGCCGAGTTCGTCACGCAGGTAATCGAACACCTCGCGCACCCGCTGGAGAGCGATTCCCTCATCCAACAGACGCTTGATCAGCTTTAACTCCAGCAAATCGTTGTAGGAGTACCGACGGCGGCTGCCACTTCCCTCCGCTTCCTGGGCGGTGGAAACTACCAAACCGGTCCGGGTCCAGTAATCAAGCTGGCGGTAGGTGATGCCGACAATCTCGATGGTCTGAGGAGAACTGAAGTCTTTGACTATCCGCGCGCGATCGCTCATTTGACTCTCCGGTGCTGGGGCGCGCTCCAGATGCTGCTGCTTACATCGGGAAAACTACGCCAATGGATTTCCACAGGGTAAACCTCTCCCTGTGGATTGTCAAGGAGCGATCTGGCCGGAAAAAGAGGTCAGCCGTTGAAGTCTTCCGGGGTGACTTGATCCAGAAACTCCCGAAATTGGTCCAGAACCTCCTCTGTGGGAGGCTCGTCGCCTTCGGGCTCGTCAGGCTCCACCGCATGCCCAGCGGCATCCAGCACCGATTCATCGGCGAAGATCGGCGCCCCAGCGCGAATCGCCAGAGCCACCGCATCTGAGGGACGACTGGAAATGCGACGGGCGCCGTTGCCCCCCCTCAACTCCAACTCGGCGTAAAAAGTCCGATCCCGCAACTCGGTCACCACGATGCGGTCCAGTTGCACGCCCAAGTCGTCCAGCACGTTCTTGAACAGGTCATGGGTCATGGGGCGGGGCGTCTCCACCTCCTCCATGGCCAAGGCGATGGCTTGAGCCTCTGCCGCTCCGATGAAAATGGGCAAGAGCCGACCCTCACCGTCGGTCTCCCGCAGCAGCACGATGGGGGCGTTGGACGGAAGTTCGATCCGCACCCCTATCAGCTCCATTTCCTTCATCGCACCCACGTTAGTAGAGCATAGAGACGTAAGCGTCGGGATCGTCGGCCAGCAAGTCGGGATCTCCGATCACCAATCGGTCGAGATTGCGGTAGCGGCCGGCCCAGTCCAGGCCGTAGCCCAAAAAGAACTCGTCCGGCGCCTCGAACCCGACGTGGTCGGGCTCCAGCGGCAAGATGCGGCGGGCACTTCGGTTGAGCAGCGCAGCCACCGCCACCGATGCCGCCGACCGTCGGTGCAGTTCTCCCATCAGGTACGCGAGGCTCAGTCCGGTGTCCACGATGTCCTCCACCAGCACGACTTGGCGCCCGGTCACGTCGCAGTCCAAATCCTTGACCAATCGGACCTGTCCGGAATCTGCGGCGAACCGGGACAACGCCAAGAAGTCCACCTCCACCGTTATGTCCACCGCTCGGACCAGATCGGCCAGAAACGGCAGGCTTCCCTTCAGTACCGACACCAGCACAACCCCATCGGTGTACTGCTGGGAGATCTCCGAAGCCACCCGCCCGACGGCCTGCTCTATGGCATCCGGGCTTGCGAACAGCTCGGGCGCCTTACGGCCCACGCTGCTAACGATTCCGAGTGTGGCCGGCCAGGGCGCATCGGAGCAGCGAGAGCCGCAACTCCGAACCGAGATTGATCAGCTCCACCAGCGTGTCCTGGGATTGCTTGCGGGACTGGGCCGTGCGCTGCATCACCATGGGCATAATCCGCTGCTCCATCAGTCCCGCCTCTCGCTCTGCCGCCGACTTGTAGGCCCGCAGGTGGCGAGGCTCCACCCCATGGACCAAGAAGCCGGCTGCCACTTTGGCCACAATCACTGCTTCGCCGCCGTAGTGCCGCAGCGCACCGTCGTCTAGGGGCTCGATGAGGCCAAACTTCTGAAGCTCCATGACCTTGGATTGGCTCAGCCCGCTTGCCGAGGCCAGCTCGTCCAGGGTCAGCGACACAGATACCGACCCCGGGTCCAGCGGGTTGGGCCGGTGCGCCCCTCGGGGGCTGGCCCCGTCGCTGTTGGATTCGCTGCCTCCTTCGGACCCGCCGAAGTCTTGGTGGTCGATGCGCTCTTTGATCACCTTGAGGGGCAGGAAGTGATCACGCTGCTGCTCAAGAATCCAGCGGAGCCGGCTGATGTCGATGCCGGTGAACTTCCGGTAGCCAGATTGGTTTCGCTCGGGATCGATGAGACCCTGGCTCTCCAGAAAGCGGATCTTGGAGATGGTGATATCGGAGAACTCCTCCTTCAGCAGATCCAGCACCTGCCCGATAGACCGATACTGGGTGCTCATCCGCCGGTCCCGTCGTAGAACACCAGTTTGAATCGCCCTACTTGAAGCTCGTCGCCGTTCTTCAATCCGGCATCCTCCACCCTGCGGCTATTCAGATAGGTTCCGTTCAGCGACCCCATGTCTTTGACGTGCTGCACAAAGCCGTCCCGATAAACCTCGGCATGGCGCCGGGAGACGGTGATGTCATCCAAGAAAATATCGGAGTCGGGATGGCGGCCCACCGCCACCCGAGGCTGGGCCAGCTCGAATCGACTGCCCGCGGCCGGCCCCTGGGTGACCACCAACACCGCCGGCAGCCGGACCAGACCGGCTTCGATATCCAACTCCGTGGTCGGCTCGTCCACGGAGCCAACTCCTTCAGAGTCGCCGAGTGGTTTGAGGCGATACCCGCACGAGGCGCAGAAGTTGTCTTCGATCCCGCTGACATGACCGCATTGCGGGCAGACGACCCCTTGGGCCTCTCCGTCATCGGGCCAGGAGGTCAATCGGTGCTCTCAGTCAGATCGGTGTAAGCCGCCGCATCCAGGAGATTGTCCAGCTCTGACAGATCGGAGGCTTCGATGATGCAGATCCACCCTTCGCCGTAGGGGTCTTCATTCAGCCGCTCGGGGTGATCGATCAGGTCGGCGTTCACCTCGACCACTGTGCCGGTTACCGGCGAATAGATCTCTGAAACCGACTTGGTGGACTCGACCTCGCTGAACGGCTCGCCACTAGCCACCTCGGTTCCCACCGGGGGGAGGTCGATATAGACCACGTCGCCGAGGGCGTCCTGGGCGTAGTCGGTGATGCCCAGACAGACCTGGTTGCCATCTGTCCTCGTCCATTCGTGATCTTCGGAGTAGCGCAGTTCAACCGGTACGTTCATTGGAGACACCGTACCGGCTCTCGCCCAAACTCTCAACCTCAGCTTGAGGCTCCGGCTCTCCCTTCGGCGAGAGCCCGGCGAGCACGAGGTATGTATTCAAAAGCCGCGTAGTAGCTGAGCGCCAACGACGGAATGCCCAAGCTCCATCCGACACCCCGCAGGGCTGCTCCCCCACCTACGCTCGAATCTCCCAGCAACAGGAACGGCAGGGCGAACATGAGCCCGAACGTGGCTGTCTTGCCGGTCCAGGTCACGTCAATCCGGCGAGCCCCCATTGCGCCCAGGACCACTGTGGCCAGTGACACCACCGCCTCTCTGACCAGCATGGTCACCCCGAATGCCGCATGGAGCGAGCCGTCCGCCATCATCGCCACCACCGCAGCCAGAAACATCAGCCGGTCGGCGGTTGGGTCCAGGATCTTCCCCAGCTCCGAGACCTGGTTGAACCGCCGGGCAATATAGCCGTCTACCCAGTCGGTGGCCCCCAGAACGCCGAGCAGGATGGCGGCCCCGGCCCGATTCCCCATGCCCAGCAACAACACGCAGAACACCGGCACACACCCCAGCCGAAGCACCGAGACGACATTGGGAACCGTCCAAACCCGCCACTTAGTACTACCCGAATTCACGATGGCCCATGCTACCGAGGCAGGTCGGGGGGTGGCCCGGGTCAGGGCGCCCGCCGCCCGGAGCTCGTCGAGGACGGCGGGCTGGGCCGGGACAGGACCCGCCGGCCTGCCGGGGGATGGTAACGGCTGGACCCGCCTGGTCGTACTATGGACAGATGGCCAGCGTTTTCACAATGATCATGAACGGAGAACTCCCCGGAAACTTTGTGTGGGAAGACGATGACTGCGTGGCCATCCTGTCCATCAACCCCATCCAGACTGGGCATACGCTGGTCGTGCCCCGGCCTGAGATCGACCATTGGCTGGACGTCCCGCCGGAACTGGCCGCCCACCTCATGGTGGTGGCCCATACGGTGGGCACCGCTCAGATGGCTGCTTTCGAGCCGTCCCGTGTGGGCCTCATCATCGCCGGCCTCGAGGTTCCCCACACCCATCTGCACGTGATCCCCATGTCAAACATGAACGACTTGAACTTCGCCAACGCCAAGGCCTCGGTTCCCCCCGGGGAGCTGGCCCAGGTCGCTGAGACCCTGCGCTCGCACCTCCCCGCTTAACTCTGGATCACGTTGCGGAGTCGGTAGACCCACAAGGCGCGCCCTCCCTCTTCCAGCTCAAGCCGTTCAAAACCGGTTCGTCGCACGTCCAAGTCGAAGCCCTCGATGTCGAGGGGGGTCCAGCCGGGAGCGGATGCGGGGTCGAAGACAATCCACTCCACTTTGGGAGTAGCGGCCACCGCAGCGCTGGAAGGGTCTTCTCCGGTGTGGAGCTGATACAGCCGGGTGCGGTCTGACAGCAGGGGAAGAACCTGCTCCGAGGCTCGCACCGACGCATCCGACGGGATCAGATCGGCCGCCTCTTGGCGGGCGATGTCTATCGTGTCGCGTTGGCCCCAGTTCCACGGCCTCTCGTACAGGGAGCTGGGAGCATCGCGCACGAAGAACAGACCGGCAGTGAGGACAAGCGCGGTGAGCAGACGACGGTCCACATTCACCCGCTCCACCAGCACCCGACCGGAGCGGGCCAGGGCGAACACTGTGGCCGCGAAGACAAACGGAATCATCGGCACCGTCTGAGAAGCCTCGGCCAATTGGCCGGTGGGCACATCGGCCACCAAGTACACCGCAAACAGGGGCAGAACCGGCAGTACATAGCGGGGCGCCACCAACGGCAGCAGCATCACCGGGGCCAGCAGGAAGACGATCATCTGGAAGTTGACCTGCGAAACCGCATCGGCCACCACCTGATGAGGGCCGGAGATGAAACCCCAGAGAACTGACCCCGGGTGTCCACTGCCAAAGTCGGAGAACGCCTTGATGTGGGGGAATCGCCCTCCGTTGAAGCGAGGCTGAATGGCGGTCATGGCCACCAGCCCGTAGGCCAAGCCCCCAAGGGAGATGTACGTTCCGGGGCGGCGCCGACCCTCCAAGAGAACCAGCAGTCCCAGCCCGGAGAGGGCGAAGGCCAAATCCGACCGGCAGGTCACCACCAGCAGGGCGAACACGGCAAACCAATTCCACCGGCCGGTCAAGGCAACGAGCACCGCGGCGAACAGCGCGGGCACTGCCAGCGCCTCGGGGTGGAAGTCGGACAGGTTGATCGTGTGGACCGCCGGGTAAGCGCAGTAGGCGAATACCACGGCAAAGGCCGCTCCCGACTTGAGGCCTCCCACATCGCGGGCAATCCGCCACAGTGGCACTACTGCCAAGCCCAAGGCCGCGGCTTGCAGACAGAGCAGCGCGGGCTGGTCGGGGAACAGCGCGGTCAGTCCCGCCACCGGGTAGAGGATGAACGCGGCCTGCTCCCACAGCAGGTTGTGGCCGGCCACGCTGGAGCGCGGCTCGTAGCCCTCCCCGATGAGCCACATTCCCTGAAGGTGGGCCGACAGGTCAACCCCAGCGTCCAGTTGGTAGGCCCGGGTCAAGGCCAGACCGGCGAGCGCCGCGCCCAAGAACACGGCGATGATCCACGGAACGGACTGGTCGAATTGCCTGGTGTCGAGACGGGCCTGCCACCGCAGCGAGAAGATCTCCAGCCGCCGCCGGAACTGGGCCAGCGACACCTTGGTCTGCTCGAAATCCACTACCCGACCAGTACGGTCTCGGTGTCGCGCCCTGATCGCAGCAGGGTGCCGGGGCGGGCATCGGTGGCCTGACCGCCGATCACGATGGGCTGGCCGTTCACCAGCACGTGGTGTACTCCCACTGCGTCGGCGAACAGCCGGGCCGAACCGCCCGGCAGGTCGTCCACCATGCGCATGGCGCCGGAGTCGATCGTGTCGGGGTCGAATACCACAAGGTCGGCGTGCCAGCCCTGCTCGATGCGGCCCCGCTCCCGCAGGCCGAACAAGCGGGCCGGGGCGTCGGTCAGCATGTGAATCGCCGTCTCCAGCGATGCCAGCCTTCGGCCCCGCAGGCAGTCGCCCAAAAAGGCGGTGGTGTAGGGGGCGCCGCACATACGGTCGAGATGGGCGCCGGCGTCGGAGCCGCCCAACAGCGTGTGCTCGCTCTGCCAGGCCTCGGCCCGAAGCCGCCAGCTCTCGTCATCGTCATCGGTGGGCGCCGGCCACAACACGGTTCGCAGCTCGTCGGCCAGCACGATGTCGACCAGGGTGTCGAAGGGCTCGGTTCCCCGCTCGGCGGCAACGTCGGCCACGGTACGCCCGGTCAGTCCGTGGTTGTCCGAGCTGAAGGTGTCGCCGATCCGGTAGCCGTCCCAGCCGGTGAGGCGGCTGAACACTCCGGCGTCGGGCGAGGCGGCCCGCTCAGCCAGATGGGCCTTGGTCTGGGGATCGGCCAGTTTGGCCATTCGCTCGGACACCGGCAGGCCGAGCACCTCCCCCCAGTCGGGGAGCATGTTGAGGGCGCAGTAATTGAGGAAGCTCATGTTCATGCCCACCAGCACCGGCATGGTCAGCGCCACCACCCGAGCGCCGTGCTCGGCGGCACGAACCGAGGCGCCCAGTTGAGCCCGGTAGCGATCGGGCTCGGCGGAGTCGATGGTGAGCACGTTCCAATTGAGCGGGCGGCAGGCCGATCGGGACATGGCCACCATGAGATCCAGTTCTTCATCGGTGAAGCCCTGCATGCACCCGTCGGTCACGTATTCCAGGGTGGTCCCCTCGTGCTCCGACACCACCGAGCAAAGCGCGATCACCTCGTCGTTGCTGGCAAAGCGGGAGGCCACCGGGGCGCCATCGCCGTCGTTGTGGGTGTAGGAAAGCGAGGTGGAGAAGCCCAGGCCGCCTGCGGCAAGGCCGTCGGCCAAGAGACCTTTCATCGCCTCAAGCTGGTCTAAGTCGGCTTCGTTGCCGGTGGCGTCGGCCCCCATCACCGCCCGGCGGACAGCGCAGTGGCCTACCAAGAACCCGGCGTTCACGCCGAGAGTGCCGTCCAATCGGGCCAGGTAGTCGGAGAACGTGCGCCACGACCAGTCCAGTCCGGCCTCCAGGGCAGAAAGCGGCATGCCCTCCACCTTGGCCATCATGCGCTGGAGGTAGGGGGCATCGCCGGGATTGAGAGGCGCCAGAGTGAATCCGCAATTGCCGCCGATCACGGTTGTCACCCCGTGCAGGTTGGACGGAGAGGCGGCGGGATCCCAGAACAGTTGGGCGTCGTAATGAGTGTGGGGATCCACGAAACCGGGGCAAACCACCAGGCCAGAGGCTTCGATCTCCGCGCGCCCGGGGTCGGGGACCTCCCCGATAGCGGCAATCCGCCCGTCCCTGATTCCGATATCGCCGGGGAAACCCACGCTTCCCGAGCCGTCGATAATCGTGCCCCCGCGGACTACCAGGTCCAACACGGCCCCAATCCTACTTATCCGTATGGGGTCCCCCCACCCCGCCCCACTATGCTCACCCCGTTACGGGCTGTGGCGCAGCTTGGTTAGCGCGTCGGTCTGGGGGACCGAAGGTCCCGGGTTCAAATCCCGGCAGCCCGACCAAAAGAGACCAGGATTTGGGGGCTGTGCCGCCTATACGAGGCTTGTGGTCGATCCTGCGCCGATGGCGATGAGGCCGGCACTGTTGACGCCGCCAATGGCCACGAGGCCGATGGAGTTCACACCCCCGATGGCCACTAGGCCCATAGAGTTGACGCCGCCGATCGTCACCAGGCCGATCGAGTTCACCACGCCAATGGTGACTAGACCCATCGAGTTGAAGAAGCTCAGCGCCGCCGCTCCGATGGCATTGATCCCCGCCACCGCCGCAATGCCGATCCCGCTGAACTTCGCGACAACCGTCAACCCCGACTCAAACCAGCTGTTGCCCTCACAGCTTGCGTCGTCCATGTTCGCTCCTTTCGAGCAGGCGGCTCGCCGCCCTTCACGGTCACCATAACCCACAGCACCCGAAACCCCGGTCCCACAACTTTGATTACTCTATTGAGTAAATATGTTTGAGTGCATTATGACATCTAATAAACTGCCGTTATGGTCGAATTTCGTCGGGCGCAAGTCGACACCCTCATTAGCAGGCTGGCAGAGCAACCCGGCGTATTGACAGCGATTTTCGGCCCCCGCCAAAGTGGCAAGACGACGGCAGTGCGCCAAGCGCTTGCATCTGTCGAGCAGGAGTCCTGGTACGTGTCAATCGAGCCGCAAATTGAAGCCGTGAAGCCCTCGCTATCCAGAGAGAGCCTTCCCTCTTCGACAGGGAGAACGGGGAGCGTGGTCTCCGTGGCGCCTCAGGCTAATGAGCGGCAGCTCATCGAGTCCTGGGAGCACTGCCGCCAACAGGCTTTACGCTCACCCACCGGCTTCGTCCTCGTCTTGGATGAGATTCAACGCATCGACCGCTGGTCGAGCCTGGTCAAGAAACTCTGGGATGAAGATCGCTGGAATGGCTGCCCCTTGCACGTGGTGCTTCTCGGATCGGCCCCGATCTTGATGCAGGCCGGATTGACCGAAAGCCTGGCTGGGCGATTCGAGCCCATCAGATTCCCCCATTGGTCATTTGCAGAGATGTCAGAGGCATTCAACTTCAGCTTGGATGAGTTCGTCTACTTCGGGGGCTACCCCGGTACCGCGGCTAGGATCACCGATGGCAACCGTTGGAGCGATTACGTGCGCAGCGCATTCATCGCCCCAACCATTGAGCGCGACGTTCTCTCGCTGGTCAGGGTGGACAAGCCGGAACTGCTCAAGCGGCTGTTCGAGCTCGGAGCGCGCTATTCGGGCCAGGAGATGTCGTACACCAAGCTGCTGGGCTACCTGCAAGACGCCGGCAACACCACCACGCTCACACGGTACCTCGACCTTCTTTCTCGCGTTGGCATGATCGCTGGACTGCCCAAACATGCCAATCGCCCGAGGTCGTCCAAAGTGCCGACGCCGAAGCTCAACGTCTTCAACACCGCACTGATGTCTGCGGTCTGCGGTCTCAGCTTTGGTGAAGCCCGGGCTGATCGCACCCACTGGGGGCGCTTGGTGGAGAGCAGCGTGGGCGCCCACCTCTTGAACGCTGCCTCGTCGAGGATCGAGGTCAAGTACTGGCGAGACCGGAACTTCGAGGTCGATTTCGTTCTCGAGCGCGGATCGAATCTAGTGGGCATCGAGGTGAAGAGCGGCCAATCCCCTGTTGCAACCAGAGGACTGTCGGAGTTCCAGCGCCGGTTCCAGCCCAAGAACACCATCGTCGTCGGAGATGCGGGTGTGCCTCTCCACGAGTTCCTGTCCGCGCCCCCTGACTACTGGTTCGACGAGACATGAGCACCTACGTCCCCCGTACCTGTACCGAGGTGAGCCTGGTCGGAAGGGCCGAAGCCTCACAGCCGCTCAGCTTCTTCAGGAACAGAGAGGCCTATGTGCTGCTCGGCGATCCCGGCTCAGGAAAGACGACCGAGTTCAAGAAGGAGCGAGAGGCACTGGGCGACGCCGCTGTTTATGTGAGCGCACGGGACTTCATCACGTTCCCGGTGGACTCCCGCCCTGAGTGGCGGGGCAGGACCCTTTTCATCGACGGGCTTGATGAGATGCGAGCCGGAGTCCGAGATGCCCGAACCCCATTGGACGAGGTCCGCGGCCGGCTCGACCAGCTTGGTCGGCCAAGCTTCCGCATTTCGTGTCGTGAGGCTGACTGGCTTGGCGCTAACGACCTCCAGAGCTTGACCGCTATCTCCCCCAACCAGCAGATCACCGTTCTGTGGCTTGATCCCCTGAGCGATGAGGAAGTCGGAGAGTTCCTGAGTGCCCGACTGAGCCCCATCGACATACAGGAGTTCATGAACAAGGCTCGAAGTCCCAGTCTCGGCGCGCCGTTGTACAACCCGCAGTCACTGATCATGTTGGCTGAGGCAGCGGTGGACGGCGACTGGCCCGAAAACCGGTTGGCAACGTTCGAGATGGCCTGCAAGAGGATGGCCGAAGAGCAGAACCCGGAGCACCTTGTCGGTGCTGGCTCCGTTCAAACAGAGCCTGTTCTAGACGGCGCCGGATACTTGTCTGCCTTGCACCTCTTAGCCGATCTACCAGGCTTTCTGTCAGTCTCCGTCGCCAATGTCAGTCATCTTGCACACCTCAACGAGATCAGCGTCCTACCTGCTCCACTGACTCAGGACTGCTTGGAGCGAGCGCTCAAGACGAGGTTGTTCACCGGCGGAGATGGACAGGGCCAAAGCCCGCTTCACCGCCATATTGGCGAGTTCCTGGGAGGCCGCTACCTCGCAAGGCTGATCGACAATGGACTGCCGGCCTCAAGAGTGGTGGCGTTGATGACCAGTCCCAGTGATGGCCGGGTTGTAACCCCGCTGAGGGGTCTGTCCGCGTGGCTCGCGGCCCACTCCCCGAGCTCACGCCAATTGCTCATAAACGCCGATCCCGTGGGTGTCGGCCTCTACGGGGACATAGGCAGCTTTTCCCCTGACGAGAAAGGGTCTCTGCTGGAGTCGCTGGCCGCTTTCGCCGCCCAAGGGTCCCTGTTCGGCCACGAAGGGCGAGACGGAATGGTCGACGGTTTTGGGGACAACACAGCATGGGCTTTCCGGTCGTTGGCATCAGCCGACATGGCTGGCTCCATTGGGGAACTCATCAGCAGCCTGGAAACCGGGCACCAACAAGACCGCGTCATGGAGTTCATCCTGCGAGTGCTCTCAGAGGCTGATAGCTCGGAACTGCCATCCCTAGCGGACCTGGACACCGTCCTTTTGCCGATCCTGAGAAACCCCACATGGCCATCGCATGTCAGGGAATCAGCCCTAAGGGCTTACCTGCACATCACCCCCGACACGGAAACGAAAGCGCATACCCTCCTGCGGCTTCTCGAAGACATCAACAATCACACAGTTTCAGATCCAGATGACGACCTGTGTGGAGACCTCTTGAGGCACCTCTACCCCACCTGGCTATCCCCCACAGAAGTGTGGATGTACGTGACACCCCGAAATCGGTCCAACTACTTCGGCTACTACGCGAGGTTCTGGCGATTCGACCTCTTGGAGCAGTCCTCCGACCAACACATCGCCGAATTGCTCGACTCTTTCTGCGAAAACCGATCTCACTTGTTGACCGCGTTGGAGCAGTCCCGCTTAGAGGATCTCTTCTTCCGACTCCTGGACCGGGGCTTGGAAGCGTGGGGCGATGGTCTTGGCTCCTTGCAACTCTATGACTGGCTAGAAACTCCAAGGCGCTTTCAGAGATTGCGAGCTGAGGGCGAGGAAGCGGTTCAGCGGATAAGGACCTGGTTGGAATCTCGTCCTCAAGTCCAGAAATCAGTCTTCTTGGCATGGATCAAGCGACATAAGTCGAACGAGCGCTTCGAAATCTACGAACACTGGAACTGCGACGCCCTGCATCGAAGCAAGCCTCCTGCCGATTTTGGGGCGTGGTGCTTGGACAAGGCGGTGGAGTTCGTCGATGCTGAACCGTTTACTGCCCAGGAACTTCTCAGGCAGGCATACCGCTCGCTGGACGACCCATCGATCAGCGAAGGCCTAACGCTTGAATTATTGGATAGCAGAACCAAAGGGAACGACGTTTTGGCAGCCCGACTCAACCATCTCCGCAATCCGCCACCACCAAGAGACGAGACCAGCGAGTGGCAGCGCGAACTGGATGATCGGTTGGCCAAGTACGACGCTGAGAAGCGCCAGCAGATAGCAGATTGGCAAGCTCTGCTGCGTTCCATCGAAGCCGAATTGCTCGAGAATTGCGCTGCTCCACACATCCTGCATGATTTGGCCAAGGTCTATTTCGCCTTGTTCATTGAAGTGGAAGAAGGGGCGCTGCCGCAGGAACGCATAAGCGACTTCATCGGCGGAGACGTCTCGCTGCTTGATGCTGTTCTTGTGGCACTGCGGGAGGCGGTATTCAGGGAAGACTTGCCCGACGCAGACAAGACGATCGCGCTGCGATCCGAGTCCCGACACCACTACCTGGCCTACCCCGTTCTCGCCAGTATGAACATGCTTCAAGCCGACAGCCCAACGCGCTTGGATGCGCTCGACGACGAGCAGAGGCGGAAGGCCCTGGCTATCCGCTACTGCGTGGCTGACAGTGCCATGCAAGGTTCTACGTCTCCTTGCCACGACCGCTGGCTGTCCCAGAATCCCGATCTGGTGCTCGAAGTGCTGTACCAGTGTGCGGTTGCAGCGCTGCGAGCAGGAGAGGTTCACCCGCTGTGTCTCAACAATCTCGACCGAGCTACCGGGCTCGAGGATCGAGTCCACAAAGTCAGGATCAGATTGCTGAGGGCACTTTCGGTTCGGGCCCCCAGCAAGCAACTGCCGCTGCTCGACCTACTGCTGGGCCAAGTGCTGCGATATCCCGATTCCGCCGCGCTGTCTGCTCTGGTCGAGAAGAAACTCAACGCCAAAAGCACCACCGACGCCCAACGGGTCAGGTGGTTGGCGGTACACTCCTTGCTTTCTCCCCAGGAGCACAGACAGCCGCTTCGAGAGTTCGTTGGCTACAACAACGACCGAACCAGGCACCTAGCTGAGTTCTTGCGAGGTGCCTCTGGAGATGACCGATATGGCCCCTCGGTCATGGGCCAATGCTCTGAACCCGCCTTGCTGCGGGACGTCATCCAGATGCTGGGGCGCCTCTATGGTCCGCTCATGGT
>JAJEDQ010000235.1 GCA_022821445.1 Acidimicrobiia bacterium
CCCGGGGCAAGCTGGTGGACGACGAGGCCCTGCTGCGAGCCTTGGACGTCGACCTAGTTGCAGCATCATTCCTTGACGTTTTCAACACCGAGCCACTGTCGTCCGAACATCCAGATTGGTCCCACCCCAAGGTGGTGCTCACTCCCCATTCCTCCGGCGGGGGCATCGGACGCTGGGATCGCGGCGCGGAGTTGTTCTGCGACAACCTCAGCCGCCTGCTGGCCGGCGAGCCGCTGGTAAACGAGGTGACGTCTATGCAATTGCTCACCACCGACCTCCCCTTCGCCTTGGGCAGCCAATGACCCAATCCGCAGGCGCGCTGGCCGGCCTTCGGGTGCTCGACATCTCGTCGTTTCTGGCCGCGCCCCAGGTGGCCACCTTCTTGGGCGACTTCGGCGCCGATGTCATCAAAATCGAGCCGCCATCCGGCGAAGCACTGCGGCGCATCGGGGCCAGCCGAAACGGCGAGTCGCTGGTGTGGGCCATGGTCTCGCGCAACAAACGGGTCATCACCTGCGACCTGAACCAACCCGAGGGCCGCGACATCCTCCGCCAACTGGTGGCCGAGGTCAACGTGCTGGTCCACAACTACTCCCCCGCCATGTTGGAGCGCTGGGACTGCACCTGGGAGCGGCTGCGGGCCATCAATCCCAGCCTGGTCATGGTGTCGGTCAGCCCCTACGGACACACCGGACCGCTGGCCGACCGGCCCGGGGCGGGCACCATGGCCGAGGCCTTCGCCGGCCTCACCCACATGACCGGCGAGGCCGACGGCCCGCCCATGCTCACCTCCATCCCGCTGGGCGACACCCTTACCGGGATCTTCGGCCTCATCGGCGCGCTGGTGGCCTGCTACGGCCGGGATGTTAACGGACTCGGCGGCCAGCACGTGGACGTGTCCATGTACGAGCCCATCTTGACGCTGATGGGCAGCACCCTGGCCGCCTGGGATCCCGACGGCGACGACCCTCCCCCGGCCCGGTTCGGATCGCGCCTGGAAACCGGGGTTCCCCGCAACATCTACCGCACCGCCGACGATCGCTACCTGTGCCTGTCGGGCACCACCGACCGCCAGGTGGAGCGCATACTGGCCCTGACCGGGCGAGACGGTCCCGAAGATCAGGCCAAGTTCGCCCGAATGGCCGACCGGCTGGTCCACAACGACGAGCTCGACGCCCTGGTGGCCGACTGGATCGCCCAGCACCCGCTGGAAGAGGCCCTCGCCGTGTTCGTCGAAGCCCGCATCCCAGTGGCCCCCGTCCACGACCTGCCCGGCCTGCTGGCCGACGCCCAAGTGCAGGCACGCAACAGCGTCACCCTGGTACCCCACGAAGCACTGGGATCGGTGCCCATGCCCACCCCCGCCCCCATCCTCAGCGAGACCCCCGGCACCATCAACCACCCCGGCCCCTCGATAGGCGCCCACAACGCCGAGGTCTACGCCGAACTTCTCGGATGGGACGCCAACCGCCTCGCCCAAGCCAAGGCCGACGGCCTGGTCTGACTATTCTTCATCCACTTCATGAGGCGCTCGCCGCGCCAGTCCCAAGAAAGGCCCAAGCCATGACACCAGAGGAAGTGGCGGCTGCCACTGCGCTCCCTATCGCCATGCTCGGGAGCAAGTACTACTTCAGCGAGACCACGAACGCCGCTCTGGCAGAAGCCGGCTTTTCCGGGTTGTCCGGCTATGTGGGAGGCCGAGGCGGAGTCTTGGGGGATGTTCCCACCGACGTAGTGGTGTCGGCGTTCGCCCTGTTCAGCCCATCCTTTATCGAGATGGGCTGGAGCCAGACCAAAGAGCAGGGGGCACCGTCGGATGCGGCAGCGGCTCTTGCCGAAGGCATTGGCCGGTGGGCAGCGGAGACGTTCGGCCACCTCGATGGCCTGGCCGACTTCGCTGGCGCAGCCCGAGCGGTGTTCGATGCCACCGAGCCGATGAGCCAGGTTATGTACGCCGGGTGGAAGGCCATGCCCGTGCCCGATGATCCGGCCGCGGCCACCGGCCTCGCCCTCCAGACTCTGCGAGAGCTGCGATTCGGATTCCATGTGCATGGGCTGAGCGCGGTGGGCATGGCCCCGGTCGAGGCCGTGGTGGCCCAGCTCGGGCCCGAGCAGGCCCAGATGTTCGGTTGGGCCGGGCCGTTCCCCGACCCCGAACCCCTCAAATCAGTACACCAGCAGGCTGAGGAGATCACCACAGCCCGGATGAACGAGGTCTACGAGGCCATCGACGCCGACCAGCGGGCCCACATGGCGGCCACCGTGGCGGCCATCGCCGCAGTCGTTCTGGGCTAGGCGCCTAGCCCACTCAGGATCAGACGTCCAGCACCGCCAGCCGGTCCCGGGCCTCGAACTCGGCCCTGATGGCCTCAGCATCCCCCGGTGCCAGCCGGCGATAGTGGTTTCCGTCGAGCACCCAGGTCTCGTCGTCCGACTCCCACCGCTCCCGGCGCAGCGTGCGCTTGAGTATCTTGTTGGTCTCTGTCTGGGGCAGCGTGTCGGCCCAGCGCACATAGCGAGGCGCCCACTTGGTGCCCAGGTCGTCTTGGCCGGCCAAGAACTCCGCAAACCCATCAGGATCGAAACCTGCTCCCGGCCGTCGCACCACCGCGGCCATCACTTCGTCGCCCACCGACGGGCTGGGCACGGCGTACACCGCGGCCAAATCGATGTCGGGGTGGCGCACCAGAATTCGCTCGACGGGGGCGGCGGCGAAGTTCTCCCCGTCCACCCGCAACCAATCGAAGTTCCGTCCCGCGAAGTACACGAACCCATCGGCGTCGCGGTAGGCCAGATCGCCCGACCAGTAGATGCCGCCGTGGGTGCGCTCATCGTCGGCCTCGGGGTTGTTCCAGTAACCCTCGAAAGTGGGCGCCGACACCATTGACACCAGCTCGCCGATGGCCTCATTGGGATTGAGCAGCTTGCCAGTGTCGTCGAACACGGCCAGTGGCGCCTCTTCCCCGGTGTCGGGATCGAGGATCTTCACGTTCTCATCGGCCCGCCCCAGGGCATTGGCCGGCGTGTCCGGCGTGCGGCTCACCGACACGCCCCCCTCGGTTGAACCGTAGGAGTCTTCCACCGGCACTCCGAAGCGGCGGGAGAACCGCTCCAAATCGTGGACCGCGCCCTCGTTGCCGAACACGATCCGCAGGGTGTTGTCGGCGTCGTCGGGCTGCTCGGGGGTGGCCAAAATGTAGGTGAGGGGCTTGCCCACATAGTTGAAGTAGGTAACGCCGAAACGGCGCACATCGGGCAGGAAGCCCGAGGCCGAGAACCGGCGCCGGAACGCGGCAACGCCGCCCGCAGTCAGACACGGCACCCAGCCGGCCATCAGCGCATTGGAGTGGAACATGGGCATGGCCTGGTAGAACACGTCATCTGGCGTCAGCTTGCGCATCTCGGTGATGACCTCGCCGATCCGGGCCAGCCGGACTTGCGAGCAGATGGCCGCCTTGGGGTCGCCGGTGGTGCCCGAAGTGAAGAGCAGCAGGTAGGGGGCCAGCGGATCGATATCGGCATCCGGCGGCTCGGCGCCGGCATAGGGGGCCAAAGCGTCAGCCCAATCCGGCGAGTCCACGTCCAGCACCCGGCCGTTGGCCGCACCGAGATCCAACCCGTCCAGCAGCCCGCGGTGTCGGCTCTCGGTAACGATGATGCCGCAGTCGGCATGGGTGATGTCGCGGGCCAACTCCGCCCCCTGCCGGGTGGGGTTGATGCCCACCACCGCTGCTCCGGCCACCGCTGCCCCGCCCAGGAGCATGGAATACTCCGGCCCGTTGTCCAGCAGCGCACCCACATGGAACGGCCCCGCTCCCCGACGGTCCAACAGCAAGTGGGCTCGGGCCACACACCCGGCGGTGAACTCCCGATAAGTGTGCTGCTCGTCCTCGAACAGCATGGCCAGGCTGTCGTCACTAGCCCGGCTCAGCACCGAGTCTCGAATGGTGGGGAGGGCTTCGGCAGAGGTGTCCACAGATGGGGATCGTAGACAGGCAGACAGAGGCTGCTAAAACGCAGAAGGATCGAGTGGCAGGGCATCGAAGGGGATCGAGAGCCCGGAGGTCAACCCGGTCCCGCCCTGGGCTGCCAGCGTTCGGGACACAACCACCGGCTGACTGGCCTCAACCAACAGCGCGTAGCTGTCGCCTTCGACCAATCGGTCTACAGGCACCACCAATCGGCTGTGCGGCGCCACCTCCCGGGGATCGAGCTGGGCTATCGGAGCAATTCGGCCGTCGGCGATCTTGGACACGGTGACTTGGGCGATGGAGTCGGGCGAGGGGTTCACCACCACCAGCGCAACCTCCGAGCCCTCGGCCCGATTCCCCGCCACCAGATATCGCAACGCGGCAGCCGACGATCCGGCGGTGGATGCCACTCCCGCAGCAGGCGATGCCGCTGGGGCCGCGGCTACCCGCTCAACCACGATGGGAACCCCGTTGTACACCTGCACGGCAACCCAGAACCCGGTCCCCTCCACCGGCAAGCCTGCGGCGCCGTAGGCGAACGAGACGGGGGGAAGCGGGTACGTTCCGACATCCCCGAATACCAATGCCACTTGCTGCTGGGGAGGCACCGACACATCGAACGGCGCCAGCAGCTCACTGGGGTCGGAAGAATCCGGCCGAATGCTGATGTCGGCCGCGGCCACCTGATCGGATGGGTTGTACAGCACGATGTGCTCCACCACGCCCGGATCGCCTGGGCCGGTGGGGAAGACCCATTGGGGCCGGGCCTCCGGGACCCCTGGCCCAGCCGTCAAACCCTCCAGGCCCTCGGTGCCGTCGAAGAGTTGAAGCCTTCCGGCCACCACCCTTCCGGCCAGGGTCTCAACCGTGGTGGAAACCGATGAGAATCGAGGCACCAGGTCGGTGGCGTTCACCACCACCAGCGACTGAGCCGGAACCAAGACCCCTCGCAGCGCCTGGGGCTCGCGGATTCCCTCCTCGGTGAAGAAGGAGAATTTCACCACCGCCCGGTCGGGGAACGGGTTGAACAGGGTGAAGATCAGACGAGCGTCTCGCCGAGTCGAACCGGCGGCAAAATGCCAGACCGACGATGATCGGGTGGCGCAGGGAACAACGTCGAAGCCCGTGGGGCCCTGCACCCGCTGCTCAACCACCGCCAAACCAGAATCAATCTCCACCAGTGCCGCGGTGTACTGCGACTCCACTACCTCAGCCAGCCGCAGGGAGGCCTGCGACCTCGCGGGAACGTTCAAGAGCACCTCTTCGGGAAGCGACGACGGCGACACCCTTCCAACCGGCGTCATCGGAAACACCGAGACCGAAGCCGCCACCGCCGTGCCGGAGGGATTGGCAACGATCACCGAATGATCGGCGAATTCGCCGGGACGAGAGGTTCCCTCCGCGCAGTACCAAACGCCCCCCTCCGCATCCGGACCCGGGGCCTCGCTGGTGGTCACCGGGGGCGCTGAAGCCGATTCGCGCTCTTCACCCCCGCCGGCAACAGCCAGCCCGATCACCGTCGCCAGGGCCACAAACACCAGTGGCCAACGCGTGACGCGGCCGCTCATCGGGCATCCTTCTGCCGACGACGCCCTTCACCGATGCTGAGGCGTGCAATCCCCACCAAACCGACCACCCACAGCACGATCTGCACCGCCAGAAGCAGCCGGGTCACCGCCGAGGTTCCGTCGTCGGAGGGCAAAGCGGGGCCGGCCCCAGCCGCATCCAGACCCAATGCCGTGTTGTGGTAGGTGGCGATACCCGCGGTCAGCCCGCCGGGCGCCAAGTCGAGTTGACCAGAGAGCACTTCAAACAGCCATTCAGGGGCGGGTTGCGACAGTTCGCCGTAGGGAGCGGGCGCCAAGCGCTCTGCCACCAGAATCGTGCCGATCCCCCACTGGGACAGCTCTGCCCCCAATCTGCTGGTACCCGTCTCCGACGCCCCCAGAACCGCGTTGCCTACCCGGCGGGTCTGGCCGTCCACTTGGCCAACCCAGCGCTGGGCCACGGTGGGAAAGGCGCGACTGTCAGAAACCGCAAACGAGAGTCGACCGTCTAGGTGCCAACTGCCCAACGGCAGAACGTCGGGATGGCCGAGCCACAAGACCCGGTGGCCAGGCTCGGCCGCATCCCCATCATCGACGCCGGCGAACGGGGCAACCTCGGTGTAGTCGTCGCGGGTCGCGTTCCAATCGCCGCCGGAGACCGTGGCCAGCAACGGCAGCATTCCCGCCACGAGTGCAGCCACCGCGGTAAAGGGAACGATCTGCCTCCAACCGAAGCGGTGGCGGCGGACATCCACGAGGAAGGCGGCCACACCCATGGCCACTGCGATGGAGAGGCCCACGGCCCCGGGCACCTGCACCACCTCCGGCCGGGGCAAGGGCACGGGAGACCAGTCTTGCTCCGCCACCAGTGCCACCGCCGCGGTGCCCAGATAGAGCGTCCACCCCCGCACTGCCCACGCCAGCCGGGAGTCTTGGGCCAGGGCCAGGGGAAGTACCGCAGCCACCGGGAGGGCCCAACCGACCCGGCTGTCGCCGAATGGCCCGGTGTCGAATCGCAGAATCTCTGCCCAAGAGTTTCCGCTGCTGCCCCCCGGCCGATCCCCGAGCAGCGACGGCAGGCTGTCGGCCAGCCACGGAAGGTTCAGCACCGCGGCCACCGCGGCACCGGCCACCACCACCAGCACCATGCGGCCCACGCCCTCTGCGGTTCCGGCGATAATCGACCCCACAACCAGCCCGGCCAGAATCAGGCCCATCACGATCACTGCCCCCGGGGCCATCGCTGCGGCCAAGCCGAAGATCAGGCCGACGGCAAGGGCCTCCCGCAGAAACAGCGGTCGACGCGCGCCAGGCCCGGGGCTGCATCCCGATTCGCCGTAGGGAGCAAGACCTGACCCAGCCAAGACGGCTCGCATCAGCCAGGGCACCGCGCCGTATAGCAACAGGGCACTCCACACCCCGTTGGCCAGCGCGTTGTAGGGCACGGGGTTGGCGAGGTACACCGCCAGCGCCACCCCTTGGATCCACAGGGAATCGAAGGGGCGCATGAGCCGCCACACTCCCAGTGCCCCCAGCGGAACCATGCCAACGACCAACACAGTGCGCAGAAGATCGGTCTCCCCTAAGAACAGCCAGCTCAGCAGGGTCAGAACCCCCAGGCCGGTAGGAGCGAACCCCTCTTGACCCAGGCCGATGGGCCGGAAATCGCTCCACCAGCCGCTCAAGAGATCTGAACTCGATCCCAATCGGGCCAGATCGCCCACCGCGGGAATGCTCCCGGCCACCAGATCACGAGTCCCGAGCAGCATCAAGATCACCGTGACGATCCCAACCACCGCCGACGCCCGAGATCGACTCAACCCGGACAGCAGGACATTCTGCGTTGAGAGCCTGTCGCCCGCGCCGCTCCTCCAGCTCGTGAGCAGCGAGGCCAGCGGGGCGAAGCCCCGAGCCTGGGCCATACGGATATGAGAGTCTCCCACCCGGCGGACACGGCCCACCGCCTTCCGCTGTTGCCGGATGGACCCCAGTCGGGCCAGGTTGTACCCCCAACTCGCCCCGATTTGGCGGGCTTGGCTCAGATGGCCGGTAACCAGCGCCACCAGCAGCTCAAGAAGCGAAAGCAGCATTGCCAGGGGAATCACCCGCACCGAGTGCCAAACCCCGTACACGCAAAGCAGGGTTCGCACCCGATGGCGCCGGATCAGCCGGCTGACCTGGGTTTGGGAAATGCGCTCAGCCAGCCGCTGACGATGGCGAACCACCGCGCTGGGCACCACCAAGACCCGCGCCCCCACGGTGCGAGCCCGCCAGCACAGGTCCACATCCTCGTAGCAGAACGTCATCTCCGAATCGAAGCCGCCAACGGCCCGGAACAGGTCCCCGCGAACCAAGATGCATCCTCCGGGGACGGCGAACATCTCCTGAACCGCGTCGTGCTGCTCCTGATCGAGTTCGCCAACTTCAACGGCGGGAATCGGAATCCCGGCCTTGTCGACCATAAGACCGACTTGGAGGAGGCGGCTGGGGTCTTCCCAGTCCACGAATTTGGGGCCGACGATCCCGGCGTTGGACCGCACCGCCTCAGTGGCCATCAGCCGCAGGGCGCTGGGGGCCAGTGCCACATCATCATGGCAGAACACGAAGAAGTCGGGGATCGGGCCCGCATCCAGCAGCACTTGGTTGGCCGCGGGGCCGAATCCGGGGTCGTATCCCAAACAGCGGACCGAGGCTTGGGGCAAAACGCGTCGCACTCGGGCGGTGGGGTCGGCTTCGCTGCCGGTGTCCACCACGGTGACTTCCACCGACCGGTGGTCTTGGGCCGCAATGGACTCGAGCGTCTCGTCGAACCACAGGCCCGGGTCGTGGCTCACGATCACCACGTGGATCCTGAAATCGGACTTGGCCTGCATCAGGTTTGATCTGAGTTGCGGTTGAGAAAATCCCGCAGCGCTTCGGCAAGGGCCGGTGCCTGGTCAACCGCATCCGAGAGCACCGTCAGCACCGAATCGGGAAGCTGCTGAGCCATGTCCGCCACCGCGTTGCGCACGTCTTCTGGGACCTGTTCAGCAAGATCGGAGAACGCATCCCGCAGTTCATCAGGCATCTGACCAGCCAAATCCCTCCGGGCCGACTGCACGCGATTGATAACCAACAGACCGAGTCCCACTGCGGTGTAGATGCCGTTGCGAATGCACTCCACCAGCGGATCTTCCTCCGGTACCGGCGCTTGAGCTGGCTGCGGCTCGCCCACCTCACCACCGTACCGGCCCGCCCAGCAAAGCAGAGGTATGGTCCGAGCGGCTTGGCGGCAACTCGGCTCGGGCACATCAAGGCCGATGTGCTTCCGCGGCAACTCGGCTCGGGTACATCAAGGCCGATGTGCTTCAGCGGCAACTCGGCTCGGGTACATCAAGGCCGATGTGC
>JAJEDQ010000161.1 GCA_022821445.1 Acidimicrobiia bacterium
GATCGGTGTGGTTTCCTCGATGGGAGCAGGTGTGGGCTCCTCAACCGAATCGGGTGCGGGCTCCTCCTCGACGGGGGCCTCAACGGGGGTTTCTTCAACCGGGGCCGGTGTGGACGCTGGTGCTGGTGCTTCTGTGGCGGCGGGCTCTGGGGTGGCATCCTCCGTCGTGTCGTCGTTCCCGCAGGCCGCGAAGAACAGAACCAATATGGCAACCAAAGCAATCGATCGACGCATGGCCTCAGCGTAGTAGGCGGAGCGATAGGTGTCTTGTAGGCCGCCTGGGACTCGAACCCAGCACCTTGAGATTAAAAGTCTCCTGCTCTACCTGATGAGCTAGCGGCCCGCCGTCACTGTATCGCCCAGACCCATTGTTGCGGTCGGTAATATGCCGCTCAGTGGAAGCCTGGGAATCCCTGCTAAGCGACGTGGAAAGCGAGTTGATCGACGTGGAGGCGGTGCTCGCCTACCTCGACGACCTCGATGCCTTGCGCCATCGGGTTCACGCCGCCCAGGCCGACGGAAGCATTGACCAGCGTCCCGTGCTCCAGCGCTGCGCAGAACTGATTCAGAGCTGATCCAGCTACTTCTGATCCGCTACGGGGCCAGCGTCGCATGGTTGCCTGGGGTGGTTTTGCCTCATCCTCTGGGCTTCGGATCGAGATCGCTGGTGATTGTCGCAGTGCCTTATGCGGCTTGCCGTCGAGGAGACGTGGCGGTTGATCTGCCGATTTCGCCGATTTCGGGCTCGTCCGTTTTCGTGGGGATCTGGCTTTTGAGGTATTGGGCCGCGGGGGTGTGTTGGGCTTGGATGCGCCGCGCGTAGTGGGCGGCCATTTCGGGGGTGTGCCATCGGCCGGCGAGCATAAGTCCTGCGAGGTCGATGCCCGAGGCGGCGAGGTCTTGGGCCATGCCCACGCGCGGGGAGTGGGTGGAGATTCCGGCCGGGTCGATGCCGGCGTCTCGGGCTGCGGCTTTGATGCGCCGGCGGGCGGTGCTGGGCGAGAAGTCGAATATGCGGGCATCGGGATCAGAGCCTGCCGGCCTCAGGCGTTCGAGGGCCTGCGCGGCGTATTCGGAAATGGGAACGGCGGCGCCTTCGCCGTTCTGGTCGGTCTTGGAGCGTCCGATCCATAAGGTGGCCGGCCCTTCGCCCTCGGGGCGTTCAAAATCCCCCCAGGTCAGGGCCAACAGCTCCGCGCATCTCAAGGCGGCGTCGTGGCCGACGGCCACCATGGCGATGTCGATGTCGGCGCGTTCTCGTGCTTGTTCGGGGGTTTCCAGCCTCCCGCCGGGCTGGTTGCGCCTCGGCGCCGGGGCGGCGGCTGCGATTCGTTGTACGTGCTCCCAGCGCAGCGGGCTGGCCTGGCGGGCGGCGATGCCCCGTTCAGCGGCGTTGCGGGCCAGTCCGGCCATGATCAGCCGTACCCGGTGGTCGCGGGCCGGGTTGGCGCCGGCGCGGCTGCGGAGTTTGTAGGCCACCGCGGCTAGGTAGGTGCGCAGGGTGGCCATTTTCTTGCCCTGCCTGTAGAGGTCGGCCAGCCAGCGCTGGATGTTCTTGACGGTGGCCCTCGCGATCTTTTGGCCGTTCGCGGCTGCCCAGCGGGCCCAGCTGTTCCATCCGGTTCTATAGGTCTTGCGGGTGTTGGCGGAAAGCGCCGCGGTCTCGGCCTGCACTATCAGCCCATCCACGCAGCAACCCCTTACCAGCGCTACCCCAAATAGCCGAGAAAACCCCGTTTCGGGCGGTCAATCGCCGTTATGGGCTTACCGGGGATCGAGGCCGGGATCGAGCTGGAGGCCACGGAGCGCTCCCCCGCCGCCGGTTGGGTACTTCGACCGCTGATCGGTACTACGCGGTCCGCTGATCTTCGGGTGTCATCGTCGAGAACACCAATAAGCCACAAGACCCACTACCAGCGGACTGCCGATCATCCAGAAGCAGTAGAGAGGAAGCGATGGCCAGATGGTCAATGTCCAGATGGCCAAAGCCGCCATGATGAGCGACGGGATGAGCACTGCCCGAATGTAGAGATGCCCGCGCCACCTAGTGGCGCGCGTGGGCTGTTGCAAGGTTTCTGGGGTGGGGGTAACAGTCATGATGAACAGGGTAGCCGGTGGTGTCGGGCCGTTCAATGGCGCGGTGGCGACCACCTGACTGTTACCTCGAAAGCCGCCACCGCGCTCGCTGACGAGTCTACGCCATGCTCAAGTGGCAATTGGCACGTTGTGCTCTCTTTGCTGTGGGTTATCTGCCACCTAAAAGAAGCCCGTGGGGTTTCCCTGCGGCCAAGCGTGTTGGCGAGCCTGGGTGTTTGCCCGCATCCCCTCCAAATGATCGGACTTACAAATTTGGAATGCGGGCACCGTTCTTGGTTCCCTCCGGGCTTGGCCGCGGGCTTCTTTTAGGTGGAATACCCGACTCGCTCGGAGGGAGCCACCAAGATGGGCGCACGCAAAGACAGCGGCGGAAACACAAGGGCGCTTTGGCGGCTGGCGGCGGTGCTGGCCCCGGTGCTGTTACTGGCTGGCGGGCTGCTGCTCGCAGCCCCCGACAATACACCCACCGCCGATGCCCACCAAGTCGAATGCAAGCCCACCGGCGACTTTGGGTGCTACGCCTACAACTACACCCACACCCACCCCAAGCCCACCCCGGCCCCCACACCGAAGCCGACGCCGAAGCCGGAGTGTCCGGGGGGCAGCCACAAGCACGCTGGCTGGGGCGGCTGCCACAGCATCTTCCTAGTCCACCCCAAGCCGACGCCAGCGCCGACGCCGTGCAGCTTCCTATCCCACCGTCACGGCTCGACGGGGGCCTGCCACTACACGCTCAAACAGTGCAACGGAACCTGGATCGACCACGACGCCACCTGCCCGCCCAAGCCCGACCCCACGCCGACGGTTGACCCCACGCCGACGGTTGACCCCAACGGCGGCGGCAAAAACCCGGAGCCCAATTGCGGGGTGGACGAGCACCCGCACTCTTTGTTGGGCACTTCCTACTGCCACGCCGGGGAGCACTCATGCCCCGACGGTGAGCACCACACATCGCGCGATGACCACGGCCATGTCTCCGACTGCCACGACACCGACAACCCGGCCCACGAATGCCCCGACGGTGAGCACCATACAGGTACCGTCAGCCACGGCCACGTCTCGGGCTGCCACTCCGCCACCAACCCGGCCCACGAATGCCCCGACGGCCAGCACGAAACAAGGACCTACAACCACGGCCATGTCTCCGACTGCCACGACACCGACAACCCGGCCCACGAATGCCCCGACGGCAAAGTGGCGGGGTCGACCTCAACCCACGGCCACGTCTCCGAGTGCAACACCCGGCCCTGCTCATCTGGCTACCAGAAACTGACAGCGCCGCTGCCGATCATCTATTTCGTATACACCTCGGCAACTCCCGAGCTGATGACGCACGAAGAGCTGAACGAGTATTACAAAAGCGGAAAAATAGCCTCAGCGAATCTCGGTATTTGGGAAAAGCAGGATGACAACCCTGACTGTTACAAGGCTGTAGAAGATACAGGCACAACGATAAACCTTTTTCGGATCGTTGTTGACGGTGTGACGCATTGGGTTAGAGAAGGCGTGAAGATTGTCAGCAAGGGTGTCGAGTATGTTGTCAAGAACGGAAAGCTCGCCCTTGAAGTAGCTGCGGATTATGTGCTTTCAGCGGCAGAGCAAGCAGCCAAAGCGACGGCGGAAGCAGCTATAACAGCCCTCGAAGCAACCGACAACTTCCTTAAAAGAACATTATGTTCTGCTACTGGCTCAGGAGTAGCAGTAGTAGCGATTAATACTGGGGCTCATTTCAGTGCAAAGACGGCAACTGTAGCTGCAATCGCTGCGGCTGTGGGTGGAACAACATTGGGTACCGCAACAGCTTTGGGAATAGTGGTGGGACTTGCCATTGTTGCTTATTGCACTGATGGGTTCACGTCTAATCCTTACGGAGCTTCGGCTTCGGTTCCCGGTCCTGCTTCCGGTTTGTCCGCGAGTGCGGGTGACGGGGAGATTGCGGTCTCGTGGTCGGCGTCGGCCACGACGCCAGAGGCCGGTTTCGGCTATCGGGTGCAGTGGATGTCGGGCTCTCAGACGTGGGCTGAGGCCGAGGCCGCCGACCAGTTCGAGGATTTGGACCACGGCTCGGACCTTGCCACGTCCTACACGGTCACCGGGCTTGTGAACGGCGCGGCCTATGACGTGCGGGTGGCGGCGTTCAACGCCAACGGCGTCTCGGCGTGGATCAGCGACACGGCCATCCCCACGGCTCCCGCCTATAAGGCCACGGCGAGCTTGGTCGCCACTGTGAGGGGCTATGCGGCCGAAACTCACCACGGCCAGGACCACGTCGACCGCTGGAACAGCGCTTTGGAGGGGTTGTGCGTTGAGGACTTCCCCGGCGTGTCCGCTATGACCTCGGCCCAGGCCCAGGGCCACGCCGACGCCTACTCGAGCTCGCGTTGGGACCCCGTTGTTGCCGAGCTGAAAAAGGCCGAAGCCGCTAACTGCACAATCACCGCCAAACCCAAGCCAGCGGCTCCCGATCCGGCGTCGGGCCTGTCGCTGAGCGCCGGTGACAAGCAGATCGCGGTCTCGTGGACCGCCTCGGCCACGACGCCCGCTGAGGGGTTCGGCTATCGGGTGCAGTGGAAGCTCACGACCCAGATGTGGGACCAGGCTTTAGCGCTGTATAAGGATTTGCAGTACGGCGTTGGCCTTGCCACGTCGCACACCATCACCGGGCTGGCCAACGGCTCGGCCCACGACGTGCGGGTGGCCGCCTACAACACCACTGGTTTCGCGGCGTGGATCACCGGCCAGGCCACCCCCGCAGCCCCGGCGTCGGCCCCCGATCCGGCGTCGGGCCTGTCGCTGAGCGCCGGTGACAAGCAGATCGCGGTTTCATGGTCGGCGTCGGCCACGACGCCCGCCGCGGGGTTCGGGTATCGGGTGCAGTGGAAGCTCACGACCCAAACGTGGGACCAGGCCGCAGCCGCCGCCCAAACCGAGGATTTGGACCACGGCTCGGACCTGGCCACCTCCCACACCATCACCGGGCTTGTGAACGGCTCGGCCTACGACGTGCGGGTGGTCGCGTTCAACGTCAACGGCCTCTCAACGTGGATCACCGGCACCGCCACCCCCGCAGCCCCCAAGCCCAAGCCCAAGCCCAGGCCCAACGCCGCCCCGGCCAAGCCCGTCAACGTCGCGGCGAGCTGCGAGACGTCGGGGACAACCGCGGAGCTGACGATCACATGGTCAGCCCCCGCCGACTCCCCCGCCGAGATCACCGGCTACGGCTGGGTGGCGTTCCCCAACACCGCGCTCAACAGCAAACGCGGCACCGTCAAAGCCTCACAAGGCGACCAGAACGGCAACTACACCGTCACCGCCCAGGGCGAGCCCGGCAAGCGCTACAGCGTCGCGGTCTACTCCGCGTCGGCCAACAACAGGTCGAACTACACCCTCTCGATACGCGCCCAATGCCCGAGCTGACCCCGACCAGCCCACAACACCGGCTAAACCCGCCGAGGCCCGCCGGGGCGCTCAGCGGCGCTGTGGTGGGCCTGGGAGCCCGCCGGGGCGCTGTGGGGCTTCTCCCGTGTCGCTCCCGGCCCGCTCGATCCCCGGTGTGGTGGCGTGTCGCTCCCGGCCCGCTCGATCTTCCGGTTTCCGCGCCTTTCGCTCAGCCGTAGCCTCCCCAGCGTCACGAAGCGATTGGCAAGCCATACGCGAATATGTATTCTAGGGTTGTGAAGTTGAATATCGGGCGGAACCGCAAGAAACTCCCCTGGCATGATTACTTGTGGATGGTCGTCACGGTGGTTGTAGGTGGCCAAATTATCGGTTGGGTGAGCGGTGCGGGCATTTTGCTTACGGCTGTGGCCGCTTTGGCTGGTGGCTTTGTGGCTGGTCACCTGGCCCGCTATCTGGCTTTGTGGCTGGGCAGGCGCTTCCCCGCTCTCAAAAGCGAGCACGTTGGGTTTTTCGACCGCTGATGTGCCGCTGAGCCCGGTCCAGGCCCAAGCGGTGGCCGCCGCTGTGGCGAAGTGCGAAGAACTGGCGGCTGTTGCCGATGAAGTGCGGCAGACTTTGGCCGATTTGGTGGCGGCTGTGGGCTACCACCCCGCCGCCGCGCACACCGGGCTGGCCGTCGGCACCCTCCAGCTCTGGGTAACCAGAGTGCCACCCTCGAAAACGCTCGCCGCCGCCCGCCAGCGCCGCGGCGACCTCTAACCCCTCCCCTTTTTTGCTCGCGCCTTCGGTGACCCCGTAGCCTCGTCAGTCTGACCAAGGGCGAAATAGAGCAGATTTGGTCGGAAGCCCACGCTCTTATGATCGCGGGAGCGTCGCCGCTCCCGTCGCCGGAAATTCAGGAGATGGCCCACCAGTTCGCTTTGCAGGTCGAGAACATTGACCCGATAACTAGCGACGTTCTGA
The DNA here is from genome assembly GCA_022821445.1 of Acidimicrobiia bacterium. Taxonomy (GTDB): domain Bacteria; phylum Actinomycetota; class Acidimicrobiia; order Acidimicrobiales; family Bin134; genus Poriferisocius. The sequence continues at coordinate 6,460 of JAJEDQ010000161.1, forward strand.
GCCATGCTTGGAGGTTGCACGGCATCGGCCAGGAGGTCACCACGAAGATAATCGCCGACGGAACCGCAAGAAAATTACCTGGTAAAACTATCTGCCCCTTGTTGTCGTGGTGCCCTTGTTTGGCTTTCTCCAGGACTGGTTGCCCGATCTCGGCCTCTCCCTACTTTACGTGGCCTTCGGCCGTCGCGGTG
>JAJEDQ010000115.1 GCA_022821445.1 Acidimicrobiia bacterium
GGTTCCCGGCGACGGACATCAAGTGGCCCTAGCCGCAACCGCCGACTCCCCCGAGGCCTGGGCCGACCAGTCATCATCGCCGGGAATCTTGCTCGCCCCCAACCTGTTCGGCACCGGCTGGATGACCCCCCGGCTCCGCTCCCAACGCGAGGCCGACGTGCTGGCCAAGCTCCGGACCGGCTCGCCCTTCCCCCTCGGCGCCGGCGGTCGTTGGCTGTGCTTTCCCGTGAGAGAACTGGACGAGACCAACGATGCCAAGCTGTGGCGCAACGCCTCCGAGGGCAGACCGCTGTGGAAGGGGGAGAGCTTCGATCGGTACGACCCGCACGGGGCAGGGGCTCGAGCGTGCCCACCCAGCGAAGAAGTCTTGAAGAAGGTTCGCAAGCCCCGACCGGGGTCGTCGTCGTTGCTGGCGGATTCCACGCCGGTCAGGGAACGCAAGCAAGCCGTGATGGCTGAGCTGGAGCGGGCTCGGGTGGCGTTCCGCGATGTCTCCCGATCGGACGACAGTCGCACAGTACGGGCCTGCCTGGTCCCCCCCGAGGTGTTCTTGACCAACAAGGCTCCCTATCTGGCCTTTGTGGACGGCGACGAGCAAGCCCGGGCCGCCTGCCTGGGCATCATGAACAGCCTCGCCTTCGACTGGCAGGCTCGCCGGTTCGTCGAGATCAACCTCAACTTCTTCATCCTGGAAGCGCTGACCGTCCCCGACCTCGACGATCAGGACTTCTCCGAGATCGCCCGAGATGCGGCACGCCTGTCCGCCGTCGACGAGCGATGGGCCGACTTCGCCACCGCCATCGGTGTCGAGCACGGGCCGCTGCCCGAAGAGGAGCGCAGCCGCCTCCTGGTCGACATCGACGCCCGGCTGGCGCGGGCCTGGCAGCTCACCGAGGCCGACTTGGAGACCATCTTGGAAGACTTCACCACCGACGCGGTACCTCCCGCCTACCGGCAAGCCCTTCTCAACCGCGTCGAAGAACTGTCCTGATGCCCGGTCGCCCCTATCTGATCGACAACCTCGGCGACGGCAGCCACCACGCCGAGGCGCTCACCTATCTCCTCGACGACTTCGCCGAGCGCCACGGCCTGTCGGTGGCCACCGGCTATGTGAACCTCGGCGGCTTGGATTACCTGGCCACCGCGGTGGCCGACGGTCGCACGGTCCGTCTGCTGCTGGGCGCCGAGCCAACCCTCGGCCTGGGCACCCAGGTGCCGGTGACCCGTTTCGAGGTGGCCCTAGCGGGGCTGCGGGCCGAACGCGATCTGGCCCGCTTCCCTCCCAGTCGGGCCGCGGCCAGGCTGGCCCGCCTCGATGGCTGGCTGGAGCGGCCCGACGTGGAGGTGCGGCGCTACACCAACCGGTTCCTCCACGGCAAGGCTTACCTGTTCGGCAACCGCGACGACGCCCGGGCCGCGCTGGTCACCTCGGCCAACCTCACCAGCGCCGGGCTGTTCACAAACCTGGAGCTGGGCCTGGTGCAGTACGACCCGCCGGTGGCCCAGCAAGCAGTGGGGTGGTTCGACCAGCTCTGGGACCAGGCCCAAGACTTCAAGGCCGATCTGCGGCACCTCCTGTTTCCCCATGTCGGGCTGCTCGATCCCCGCGAGGTGTATCTGCTGGCCCTGATGGAGCTGCTCGGCCCCGACGACGAACCGCCCGACGGCCCGATGCCGCGCTCAGTCACCCTGACCGGGTTCCAACGCGACGGATTCTGGCGGGCACTGAGCATCATCGAGCAGCACCACGGCGTGATCTATGCCGACGGCGTGGGCACAGGAAAGACCGAGATCGGCCTCGCCCTCATCGAAGAGTACGTGCAGCGCCGAGGCTTCCACGCCCTAGTGGTGGCCCCGGCCCAGCTTGTGGGCCACTGGCAAGAGCGGCTCGACCAGGCTCGGCTGCCGGCCCAAGTGGTGAGCTATCACCAACTCGCCGCCGATGAGCAGCTCGTGCCGCAGGGCACGGCCAGCGCCCGCCGCCATCTGCACAGCGACAAAGACGTGTACCGGCTGGTGGTGATGGACGAGGGCCACGCCCTGCGCACCCCCGACACCACCTGGTACCGGGCCGCGGGCCGGCTGCTGGGCGGCCAACAGAAAGATCTGGCCCTGCTCACCGCCACCCCCATCAACAACGGCCTGTGGGACCTGTACCACCTGGTGATGGCATTCGCCCACCACGACCGGGCCTTCGCCTCCCACGGGATCCCGTCGCTGCGGAAGCTGTTTCTGCGGGCGGGCGCCAACGAGCGCGACCCGGAGAACCTCAATCCCGATGTGTTGTTCTCGCTAGCCGACCTGGTGAGCGTGAGACGGGATCGCCGCTTCATCGAGCAGCACTACCGGGGCGAGAGCTTTCCCGACGGCACACCGGTGGCATTCCCCACCCCGGTGCTGTCCACCGAGCGCTACGACCTGGACTCGGCCTACCCGGGTCTGGTCGCCGCCATCACCAGCCATGTCTCAAACCTGTCCATGGCCCGGTACCGGCCCAGCACCTACCGCCATGGCGATGAGGGCCACGAGCAGGAGGTGGTGCTCGGCGCTCTGTTGCAATCAGCGGTGCTGAAGCGCTTCGAATCGTGCTGGCATGCCTGTCTGCTCACCCTAAACCGGATGATCGCCGCCCACGAGGTGTTCCTGGACGCCTGGAAACAGGGTCTAGTGCTCAGCGGCGAGGCGCTGCGGGAGGCGGCAGGCCTCGACCTCGACGAGACCGGGTTGGCCGAGTGGCTGGACGAGACCCTGGAGGAGGCCGATGCCGAGCCGGTGAACCGGTTCAAACCCGAATTCCGCGAAGACGTGGCCCAAGACCGCGAGCGGTTGGAGGCCGCGGCCAACGCGCTCCGGTTGCTGACTCCCGAAACCGACCCCAAGCTGGCCCTGCTCGGCCGGCTGCTGGAGGAGTCGCCCTCGCAAAAGGTGATCGTGTTCTCCGCGTTCGCCGACACGGCCCGCTACCTGGACGAGCACCTGCCCGATCCCGTGCAGGGCCGCCAGCGGGTGACGGTGATCGGCGCCGACACCAACCCCGACGAGCGCACCCGGCTTTTGGCCCGCTTCTGCCCCGATACGGTGGTGCGCCCCGGCTATGCGCCCCCGGACGGGGAGGTGGATCTGATGCTGGGCAACGATGTGCTGTCAGAGGGCCATAACCTCCAGCAGGCCGGGGCGGTCATCAGCTACGACATGCCCTGGAACCCCCAGCGGGTGGTGCAGCGGTATGGCCGGGTGGTCCGGCTCAAGAGCCCCCACCGGGAGGTGTCGCTCACCACCATGCTGCCCGATCAGGGTCAACTGGAGCGGTTCCTCCAGTTGGAGGCCGCCATTCGGCGCAAAATCGTCGCCGCCCGACCTTACGGGATGGAGATAGAGGTGGTGGCCGGCGACGCAGGCGAGGAGATCCAGGCCTATGCCCGCCGACTGGCCCAAGGCGATGCCACGCTGATCGACGAACCCGACGCTCGGGGCGAGCCGAAGGCGCTGAGCGCAGAGTTGCTGCGGGCCGAGTTGCGCCGAGCCGGATCAGAGGGCGAGCTCGACCGGGTGCAGGAGCTGCCCTGGGGCGTGGGAGCAGCTTTCGCCCAGGGTCCAGGCGTGCCCTCGGCCGGACCGCCCGGAGTGTTCTTCGCCTGCCGCACCCGAGATGGCAACAGGCACTGGAGGTATGTGTCTGCCCAAGGCGACATCGACTCAGCGCCGCCGGTGATCTTGCGCCGCATCAACCCCGGACGGGCGCCGGGCGTGAGCGATCCGGCCATCGACTTGGAGGCGGCGTGGTCGGCAGCGGCGGAGTCCATCATCGAAGAGCACAGCGACACCGCCCGACACCTCGCAGGCCGCTCTCTCGGCCCGACCCAGCAATGGGCACGCGAGGTGCTCGACCACCCCGACGTGTCATCGCTGCCCGGTGCCCGCGCCGCCTACGAAGCCTTGGAAATCGAACGAGGCAGCCAAATTCGGCAGGCCCTCGGCGCCATCAAGCGCGACCTCAACAAGAAGGTCATCGACCAATCCGACGCCGCTCAGCGGATCATCCAAACCGTGGAGTTCTACGGCCTGCACGAAATCGACTCCCCCGCGCCACCCCCCGAGATCACCGAAGAAGACATCGGCGTTGTCTGCTGGATGGCCGTACTGCCTTGAAATCGCTTCGCTCTGGTGTGCTGAACACACTAGTATGAATTTGCTAGACAGTAATTCTGAAAGATCAAGTATGCGAATTTCTGAGAGAGGACAAATTACGATCCCCAAGAGCCTGAGGGAGCGTTTTGGCCTCAATTACAACGTTGAGGTGGAGCTCACCCCTACCGAGGGAGGACTCCTGATTCAAAAGCGGACAGCGGCAAGACACCCCGTCGATGCGGTGTTCGCGATCCTCAGCGATGGCAGCAGCACTGATGACTATATCGAGGAGATTCGAGGACGGTGATCACCGCCGTCGATACCAGCGTCCTGCTGGATATCTTCCGAGCCGATGCACGACACGGGCCAGAATCGCGGGAGCGAGTGAAGGCGGCGTACGACGCGGGGGCAGTCGTCATTTGCGACATCGTGTATGCCGAGTTGGTACCGGCGTTCGGCAGCCGAACCCTGCTGGATGAGACGTTGCGGCAGATCAACACATCGACGTCCCCTATCACCACTGACATTGCATATGAGGCTGGCTTGCATTGGCAGCGGTACCGCCAAGCTGGCGGACCGCGTGAACGAATCATCACCGACTTCCTCATCGGCGCCCACGCCCTGGGCGCGGCGGACAAGTTCCTGACACGCGACCGCGGCTTCTACACGACCTATTTCCCCGAGTTGTCTACCGAGTGACGAGCGTCCGGTCATTAGAGGAATCTGACTAGTCGTCAGCGTCCAAGTACGCGGGGGTGATCGCCTCGCCGAATTCGATGATCGGGAACACCACGGGAGCTAGGGCGTCGGTGGCGATGGCAACCCAGTCGGCAGGATCGAGCAGCGCCGAAGACTCCCCGTTTTCAGACTTCTTCGCCGCATCCCGCGCTGCTGCGTGGGCGCTGAGGGCCGACAGGCCAATGACGAGCATGGAATTCTTGAACCGCTCGTTCAGCACCTCCAAGGCTTCAGCGCCGTCCTTTGCATCTGATCGGCGCCGGGCTTCCACAAGGAACGGGTGGTCGTAATTCCACTGCCACAAGTTCTGGGACGGATCCGCGTCGGGAATGAAGCGGGCCCCGGTCGTCTCGGTGAACCCCTCCTGCTTCCAGTCGCGCTTTCTCACCTCTTCGGCTTCGGGCAGGTCGAAACCGGATGGAGGGTCTGAGCTGGTCTCGGGTCCAGACTGCGTGTCCCTCTGGTCTATGGCGACAATGGTGAACTCATTGACGAAAGGAGTGAGAAGCCCTGGGCCTGACGACTCAAGCCGAGCGGATATGTGATCACCGGCAACTGCGCCTTCAGGCATCTCAAACCGAATGCTGGCCCGACCATCGTGCAGAGACTCGCGAATCAGAGGCGCCGGACGCCTGTCCAGCGTGAGCAAGTGCTCCCCGTTATCGAAGTACCCGTTCACCGCGTCGGTTGTGAAGGAGACGGCGCATGGCTTTCCGATCTGGGCGTTCTGTCTGTCTTTGCCTCTCAGCTTGAAGAACGTCGGCGGGTCGTATCCGATGAACTCCTTGAGGCCGCCGGACGAGCTCGGGCCTATCGGGCCGTGGCCGGCAGGAAGGGCCCCACCGGCCAGATAGTCGGCCAGCGGCTTGTTCGCCGCCAGCAGCCGCTGAACGATCTCCGCCGCGGCCTTGGCGCGCTTGCCGCGTTCGCTCTTGCGGCGGGCATCAAGCCTGGCATGATGGAGGCGTCGAAGCCGCTGGTCGGTTCCAAGCAGCTCTTCCAGCTCCTTGTTGAGCCACGACCTGAGCGGTGAATCGTCGATCATCCTGTCGCGCCCGCCGGTGAACAACTGGCTGGTGCCTTCGTTGGACAGCTTCGAGCAATCCACAACCACAAGCAGGTCATCTGCCAATAGCGAGAGTTCGACATCTTTCCTAGTGAAAAAACGCGAATGCCAGCCAGCATGGAGCTGCCCGTTGACGGTAAAGGCCACCGCATGCTTCGCCTGTCGACGCTCACCTCCCCGGGGGCGCCCGTCGCCGCCCTGCCTGAAGGCATACACCGCCACGCCGAACTGCTGGCCAGACGGCTTGACTCCTGATGGGCTAGTCAGCTTGGCGGTAAAGGGAAAACCATCTTCTAGCGAGGCACGACCCCTGTCCCCCGAGTAGCGGTTGACCAGTCCCACACAGTTGACCGCGGTGTTCCCCCGCGAATCAGAAAACCGGCACTCATGAACCCTGAACGGCAAAGCCGGATCGGCCAATTCAACCTCGAGTCGTGCGGTCAACGACATCGACTGGCCCGAGGAGCGAGTATCGGTGGCATTCCCAGTCTTCATGTATTCGTACAGCTTCACCAAGGTGCCGTGTTCAACTGGAATTACCCAAGGCTGCTGCTGGCTGCCTTCGCTTGGGCTTTTCGGCAATAGCTTCACCTTGTCGGCTGCAAACCTCAGTACCGCACCCGGCGGCGTTCCGTCTCTGCCATCCGGTGGAGCTACCAGGTAGGCCCAATAGGGATTGCGTTCGCCTTGCGCCGGGGGAATCTTGCGGAAAACGGTGAACCCCCAAGCGGGATCTTCGCCGAACGCAGGATCGCGCCGAGATACGATTAGCTGGGTTCCATGGTCGCCGCAGAAGCGGAGGGTGCCGGTACCGCCCATGTTGTAGCGGCCCTGGACGAATCTGACCGTATTCTTGTTGCTCCGGAAGATCGAGCAAAAGGTCTCAGAGAAGCTGTCTGGCGCTTGACCTTCGCCTAGGTCGATAACCGAGATGCAGGCCTTGTGGGGCCGCCTTCCACCTGTCACCACCACTGAGATCTTCTGGGCATGGGGTGTCACATTGTCAGACCTCCCGCCAGCTAGCTCCCAGCTGCATCCAAACGCCTCTACGGCCTCAGCCGGGCTGGACGGCATCGGTGTGCCATCGCGCTTGAACTGCCCCTCAGGGACTTCCCCAATCCGGCGGCATTCGGCCATGAGCCTCGCGTCGATGCTGTTGGTGATTTTCTCAGCCAGCGCTGCCTCGGCAGAAGCCTGCTGGTTGATAATCGTGCCGTAGTTGTTGTCAATGCCCCCGAGGGGTGCCCAGCAACCCGGCTCATCCCAGAGTCCCGCATTCTTCAGAACTTGGATCGCATCACTCTCTGACTCGGCCTTAACCAGCGCCCGGCACATCTCGCGGTTTTTCATGGCACCCATACTGAGCATCCCCCTATAGCCAGGTAGACCGATAGAGTTTGCCATGCGTGAGTGACATATTGAGCGGGCGGTGCATGTGCGGGGCCGTGAGCTATGTGATCGACGGGCCGGCCCGGGGGGTGTGGAACTGCCACTGCGACCGGTGTCGGCGCTGGACGGGGCACTTCACCGCGGCCACCAGCTGTCGCCGAGACCATCTTCGCCTGATCGCCGACGAAACGCTGGAGTGGTACCACCCCGAAGAATGGCCCGATGTGGCCTACGGCTTCTGCCGACGGTGCGGAAGCTCGCTGTTCTGGAAGGTATTGGCCCCGCCTCCGGGAGAGTCGGAGAAGAAACTGGAGACCATTGAGATCTGGGCCGGGACTCTCGACACCCCCACCGGGCTGTCGACCGAGCTGGTGATCTACGCCGAGGACGCATCCGATTACCACACGATCACTCCCGGAATCGAGACTCTGGACCGCGACTAGCAATTCGGCCAGAATTTCCTGTTCCGCATCGTGGAACTGTTTCAGCACCGGGGTAGGGTGAGGCCATGGCGGTGCAATCGGTGGAGCGAGCGTTCATGCTGCTGCGGGCGCTGTCGCAGGAACCGCTCGGAGTAACCGATCTATCCGATCGAGTGAGCTTGCCGAAGAGCACGGTGGCCCGGCTGCTGGCTGCGCTGGAAGCCGAGGACGCGGTAACCCAAATGGAGGCCGGGGGTGCGTACCAGCTGGGCGACGGGCTGATCGACATCACCGGAGCGGCGTCGGGCACCCGCAACCTCATCACTGCCGCCCGTCCCCACCTGCTGGAGTTGACCGACGCTTTGGGCGAAGTGGCTGGCCTGTCGATAATCGACAGCGGTCAGGCCTATTACCTGGATCAAACCTATATCTCTTCCGACATTCAGATCCGAGACTGGACCGGCGAGTATTCTCCGCTGCACGCCGTGGCCTCGGGGCTGGTCTTGCTGGCCCACCTCCCCGTTGACCAGCAGGAAAAATGTCTTGCCCAACCGCTTGAGGCCTGCACCCAGTGGACAGTGGTTGACCCCGATGCCATCCGTGATCGCCTCGCCCAAGTGCGCAGCCTGGGATATGCCTGGGTGTACGAGGAGTTCGTGGAAGACCTGAACTCGGTGGCCGCCCCCGTGCTCAGCGAGGACGGCCATCCCCTGGCCGCCCTCCACATTCAGGGCCCCGCATACCGCTTCCCCGATCCCGATCTAGCCCACGACCACGGGCTCGCCGTCGCGTCCGCTGCCAACCGCCTCGCCTCCCAGCTCACCGCCTGATCAAACCGGATACGGGCCGACAGGGCTGGCCATGTATTGCGTCTTTATTAGTCAGACCAATATGACTAGATTGGTCACATGAGTTCGGTGTCGGTATCTGATTTGAAGGCGAACCTGTCCCGCTATCTGCGCGAGGTGCGCCGCGGCGGTGAGATCCAGGTTCTTGACAGAGGTAATCCCGTCGCCCGGCTGGTCCCACCGGCCATTGTCGGCGACAGCCATAGAGAGCGGCTGATCAGCGCAGGAGTTTTGCGCCCGGGCCAAGGAGACTCGGCGGCGGTCCTGGAAGAGCCGCCCCTAGAGCTGCCGACCAGCATCTCCGAGGCCCTAGACCAAGACCGTGCCGACCGCTTGTGAAGTACTGGGATGCTTCAGCGCTTGTCCCTCTGATCGTCTCGGAATCGGGCACCAACCTGGCCCGATCCTGGTTGGCCGACGACAGCGCCATCGTGACCTGGGCGTGGACGCGTGTAGAGATCGCCAGTGCAATCGAGCGTCGGACTCGGGAGGGAGCGCTGTCGCGCCGGGACCGGCGACAGGTTCTCGAGCGGTTGGATTCCTTTGCCAATACTTGGGATGAGGTCACCGAGATACTGGCTGTGAGGTCGCGTGCCAGCTTGCTGCTGGCCCGACATCCCCTGAGGGCCGCTGATGCCGGACAGCTCGGTGCGGCCCTGATGGTCAACGAGCAGCTAGAAGGAGGGTCGCTGCCCTTCATGTGCTTGGACCGCCGCCTGTCAGAAGCCGCAGAGCTGGAAGGACTGGCAATCGCAGACGTGTGAGCAGCCCCTCCACTGCAAGGGCTGCTGAGCCCAGCCAACGTCAGGCGCGGCGGCGCTTTATCTCCTCGGTGATGGCGGGGATCACCTCGTGGAGGTCGGCGATGACGGCCCAGTCGGCTTTGACCACCATATTGGCCTCGGGGTCGATGTTGATGGCCAGGATGTGCTTGCTGGCCTTGGCGCCCACCCAGTGCTGGATAGCCCCCGAGATGCCCGAGGCGATGTAGATCTCGGGGGTGATGCGGGTGCCGGTCTGGCCCACCTGGTCGGAGTGGGGCCGCCAGCCGTTGTTGGTCACCGCCCGGCTGCAACCCACCCGGCCGCCCAGCATCGCGGCCAGCTCCTCCAGCGGGGCGAACGCCTCGGGCGATCCCACCCCCCGGCCGCCACCGATCACCACCGGAGCGGTTAACAGGGTGACCCCGG
>JAJEDQ010000175.1 GCA_022821445.1 Acidimicrobiia bacterium
AAGACCAAGGCCGCCCATGAAATAGAGCTCGATCTGGGCGGCGGGCGCATCGGGGTCATCAGCCAGCGCTACTGGGGCGACGACCCGGCGGCCGACCTTACCCAGCAGTGCGTGCTGGGCGAGGTGGTCAACGCCGCCGTGCTGGTGCGAGAAGACCACAAAGGGCGCATCGTGCTGTCGCGGCTGTGGGCCATACAGCAGATTGCCTGGGTGGATATCGCCCGGTCCGCCGCCGCCAACGAGGCCGTCACCGGCACCATCACCGCAGTGGTCAAGGGCGGGCTGTCGTGCGACGTGGGGGTGCGAGGGTTCATTCCGTCGTCGCTGATCGATGTGGAGCCGGTGGAGAACCTCCAGGCGCTGGTCGGCCGGGAGGTGCAGTGCAAGGTGGTTGAAGCCGATCAGGTGTCGGGCCGCCTGGTGCTGTCGCGCAAAGCAGTGGTCCGAGCCGAGCAGCGCAAGGCGGCCAAAGCCTTCATGGAGACCATGTCGGCCGGCGACGAGTACACCGGCAAGGTGGTGGACATCCAGGACTTCGGTGCGTTCGTGGACATCAGCGGCGTGCGGGGCCTGGTCCACACCACCGAGTTGAGCTGGAAGCGGGTGCAGCATCCCAACGAGGTGGTGAGCGTGGGTGACGAGGTGCAGGTGAAGGTCAAGTCGATCCAAAAGCCCAAACAGCGGGTGAACCTCACCATGAAGCTCACCCCCGATCCGCTGACCGAGCTCGAGGTCGGCGGTCTGATGACCGGCCGGGTGACCCGATTGGCCGACTTCGGCGCCTTCGTGGCCGTCAACGACGACATCGAGGGCCTAGTCCACATCACCGAGATGGCCGAGTACCGGGTTTACCACCCCGAGGAGATCGTCCTCCCCGGCGAAGAAGTCTGGGTCAAAGTCCTAGCCGTAGACCGCAAACGCCGCCGAGTGGACCTCTCCATCTCCCAAGCCATCGCCGGCTAACGCCCAAGGTGGGGAATTAAGCAGAAATGGCTTGAATCGTCAGAGAGGCTCCCTAAAATAGGGGTGTACCACCTAGCTCTCTTCGCGGGGACTAGGCCCAGCAAGGCCCGCTTCGGCGGGTCTTTGCGCGTCATGACCACTCTGGCGGCCTGCGAATTTGCTCACCCCTCTCATCAATCACGGGGTTGGGCAGTTGGCATCTCGCAAGAAGCCGTCGATTCAGCGTCCGCTTATCGGAACTGATCAGCCGTCTCGGCTGGTCAGACTGTTTGTGGGGGTTCACAGTGACCACCCGTACACCTGCGTCCTCCGCCATCGTGACTGGCGTTTGGAAATCGCTGTCATTTGACAGGATGAGAGCGACATCCATGTCGCCGTGACATGCATCCCAAACCAGATGGGCTCCCAGAGAAACGTCTGAACCCTTTTCTTCGGTGTCCATGACAACAGCGAACTCAGTGATCCCTCTTTCGAGCTTGTCGGCAAGAGGGCGCGCCTTGCGTCGTCTCTTGAACTGGCCCAAATGGATCTCCACGTCAGAGTGAGCCTCAAGGGCCCTGATGTAGGCATCCTGCCGCTGTGCCAGCCCAAGATCATCCGGCCGGTCTTGAACTCGTGCCGTGAAGTACTTCACGGCTTCAATTTGGTGCTCCCGAAGCAGCGCGGTCGCAAGGGCGCGGTAATCCAGCCATTTGAGCGTCGTGCCCTTGACCGCGCCATAGTAGAAATTGAACCCGTCGACGTACACGAACGAGCGGGGTTGTGGCTTTTGGGTCACTGAACGTCACTCGCCACTGGGCAATGGCTCCCGGTCTTCCAGATTGAAGTTCCGATTGGGGAGGCAGCGTTGTGCTGCGATAAGTAGCGCTCGCCTAGAGTCTCAATGCCCGGCCTCGGAGCTGCGTCCGTCTGCTGGGTCTTCTTCAGCGTTAAGCGCCCGCAGAGATCAGCCTATCCACTGCATGTGCGATTCCGACATCTTCGGCATCAGCGGCAAGCAAGGGCTCCAAGTCGGCGGATCGAAAAGATTTCGTTTTTTCTTTTGACTTTTGGAGTATCCTGCCGAGGCTGGCCACCTGGGGAGGACGCTAGATATGTCGGGAGCAGTCGGAGTGCGCCACTGGTCGCATGTGATCATTCATCCGGTGGATGTGGATGCCTCGCTGGAGTTCTACACAACGCTTTTGGGCTACGAGGTCTTGTCCGACGAGAAGATCTCAGGCCCGGGGCTGGACGCCATCGTGGGCCGAGAGGGGGTGCAAGGCCGGGTGGTTGTCGGGCTGGTCGGGGGCCAGAAGGTTGAGTTCGTGTATCTCGGCGACCCGGACCTGGGCGACCCCCAGAATAGTGAGCGCGGCTTGCGGGGCTTCACCGTCCGGGTTGACGACATCAACGAGGCGGCCGATGCCTGCACCGCTCACGGCGTGGCGATCCTCAGCGGCCCGTCGGAGATCAAGGGTTTCTGGCAGTTCATGATCATGGACCCCGACGGCGTGGCGATCGAAATCTCCCAGCCCCCGGCCGGAGTTGAGCTCTCTGGACCCCTGTCATGAGCGGGCAAGCGTCCAGCCCCACCGCGTTGGTTACCGGTGCCAGCCGGGGCATTGGCCGGGCCAGTGCGCTGGCTCTGGCCAATGTGGGATATGACGTGGCCATCACCGCCCGAACGGTGCGGGAGGGTGAGGGAACGGTGGCCCAGCCGACCACCGATGCCGGTGGCGACGTGGCCGTGTCCGGAAGCCTGGAGACGACCGCGGCGGAGATCGCCGAGCGAGGCCAGCGGGCTCTGCCCATCACCATGGACCTGTTGTCGGCAGACTCGGTGCGAGCCGCCGCCGAAACGGCCCTCGATGCCTGGGGCCAGATCGACGTGCTGGTCAACAACGCCATCTGGAGCGGCGCTGGGCTACTCGACCCGGTGGGAGTGCTCGACCTCGAAGCCCTGGACACCGCGTTCACCGCCAACGTGTTGCGCCAGGTGCTTCTCACCCAGCACATCCTGCCGTCGATGATCGAGCAGGGATCGGGCCTAATCCTGAACCTCACGTCGTCAGCCGGCCAGGTTGACGATCCCCCTTACCAAGTGGTGGAGCTGAAGATGCTCGGCTTCGCCCACTGCGCCTCCAAGGGCGCCTTCCACCGCATGGCCCCGCTACTGCAAGCCGAGCACGAGTCAGACGGGATCACCGCCATCAACATCGACCCCGGTTTCACCTGGACCGAGGCCATGG
>JAJEDQ010000112.1 GCA_022821445.1 Acidimicrobiia bacterium
AGGCCCACATCCAAATAGCTGGCCATCTGGCCGATCTTCATCAGCGCGCCCTTCATGTTCCCCAGCACTTCCACCACGTCGGCCGCCGTGCGCAGCTCCCGCTCCGCTTCGAGGGCTTCTGACCGCCGAGCGTCGGCGAACACCTGGCGGGCCCTGGCCATCGCCCACCGCCCGCCGCTGCGGGCGCCCAAACCGGCCATTTTGGCCGTGCGCCCCAGCCGTCCCCGCCGGGGCACCGCTCCCCGACCGCGCCCGTCTGCCACCCCGCCGAAAATACCGGCCCCACCATCGCCGCTGGCACCTTTGACGAAGATCGCGGGATGAGGAATTGTCCGGCTGGATTCTGCGATTTCACGGGACAGCGACCGGTAATGCCGTGTATCGTGAAGTGGAACAGTTCCGCTATGCGGCACAGGAGCAGTCGCCCTCTGAGCCGCTTCAATTCGTCCGCAGAGCAACCACGGAGTCCGAGTCATGCGAATCCTCTTTGCTGACAGCTTGGCCGAAAGCGCTGTTGAGCGGCTGCGGAACGGCGGTGACGAATGCGTGGTCGAGCCTTCGCTGACGGCTGAGAGCCTGCCTGAGCACATTGCCGGTTTCGATGTGCTGGTGGTGCGCAGCACCAAGGTCACCGCGACGGCTCTGGAAGCCGCCGACCGGCTCGGACTGGTGGTGCGGGCCGGGGCAGGAACCAACACCATCGCCGCCGATCGAGCCTCCGAGCTGGGGATCTTCGTGTGCAATGTGCCCGGACGCAACGCCATCGCGGTGGCTGAACTGGCCATTGGGCTGATGTTCGCCATCGACCGCCATATAGCCCCCGCCACCGCCGATCTTCGAGCCGGTGACTGGAACAAACAGGCCTACAGCAAGGCAAGAGGACTCTTTGGCGCCACCCTCGGCATCATTGGCATGGGCGCAATCGGCATCGAAGTGGCCCAGCGGGCCAGCGCATGTGGCCTGCGGGTAGTCACGGAGCCCCGAGACGAACGCCCCCGAGAGGCGCGACGCCGAATGGCTGACCTCGGCGTGGAGGAAGTGGCCGACCGGGCTGCACTGCTCGCCACCAGCGACATCGTGTCGCTGCACGTGCCCGGCGGCGAAGATACCGTCGGAATGGTTGATGCCGAATTCTTAGCCGCTATGAAGCCCAGTGCGGTGCTCATCAACACCAGCCGGGGTGAGGTGGTGGACGAGGCTGCTTTGTTGGCCGCGCTCGACGGCACCGACCTGCGGGCCGGGCTCGACGTGTTCGCCGGGGAGCCCTCGGGGGGCTCCGGCCAGTTCAGCTGCGACCTGGCCCGCCACCCAAAGGTGACCGCAACCCACCACATCGGAGCCTCCACCGAACAGGCCCAGATGGCGGTGGCCGAAGGAACCGCGGAGGTGATCGAGGCCTATCGCAGCGGGATGGTGCTGGATTGCGTCAACCTTGAGCGTGTTCCCAACCGAACCGCCACGCTGAGCGTCCGCCACCTCGACCGGGTGGGGGTATTGGCATGCGTGCTACAGGAGTTGAGCCGGCAGCACGTGAACGTGGCCAACATGCAGAACCGGATCTTCTCCGGCTCCCAAGCGGCAGTGGCCATAATCGAGGTAGCGGGGACGATCGACGACGTCCTGCTAGACACTCTCGGTTCCATTGAGCATGTGCTTTGCGCATCGGTGCTCGACACCCATCCGGCAGCGTCCCAGTGACCAACGCACAGCCAAACGACATCGACCAAGCGTTGAGCGAGCCGCTGGTCGCGCCCTTTGCCGGTTGGGTGGTGCATCCCGATTGGGCCGAGCGGGTGATCAGCCGGGCATACGACAATCTCTCGCCGTTGCAGCGCCAGAGCCTGGTGGCATCCAACCCCTACAGCTACATGAACGTCACCAGAAGCCGGGAGGATCTCTCCGACAACGCCGACCTCTCGCATGAAGACCTGGTTGCGCAGGGGGCCGCTGCCCTCACCCGGTTGCTCAACGCCAACGCATTCGTCCCCTCTGGGCGATCGGCCCTCTATCTCTACCGCTTGACCCACAAGCAGGGCATGCAGACCGGGGTGGTGTGCACTGTGCCGGTGCAGGGCTTCGACGACGGGCGCATTCGCATACACGAGAATGTTCACGACGAGCGGGCCGACTTGCTCACAACCCACCTTCAAGGGGTGGGCGCCACCTCAAGCCCGGTGGCCATGGCCGTTCGATCTTCCGCGGAGCTCTACAACCAGTTGTTCGACATCACCGCCGCCGCGCCCGCTGATCTGGAGTTCGGATCCACCACGGTGCGACATCAGGTGTGGACAGTTCCGCACGACTACACAGAGTCGCTGGCTGCGGCCTTCGACAACCAGGTGTTGTACGTGACCGACGGCCACCACCGTTCGGCCGCCGCGGTGCGAGCCTGGGCCGCTGAGCCGACCGACCCGGCACTGGCTCGGACTTTGGCCGTGGTATTCCCCGATGAGCAGCTCCAAGTGCAGGCCTTCCACCGCCTGGCCGTCGACCAGCACCACCGCGGCATCGAAGACTGCCTGGCTGCACTCGACGAGGTGACGGAGGTGACGCCGGTTTTCTCCTCTCGGCAAGCCCGCCCTCCGCAAAGGGGGATGGTCGGGCTCTATCTGGGAGGTTCGTGGCACCAACTGGAGCTGCCTCCAGCAATCGGCAACGGAGCAGTGAACGGCCTCGATGTGGAGCGCCTTCGGCGATCCATCCTGAGCCCCGTGCTGGGCGCCGACGAACTCGGCCAGCCCGGGGCAGTGGAGTACCTGCCGGCCTCGCTCGGCTTCGACGAGCTGGCCCGCCGGTGCGATGCCGAGAACCGGGTGGGGTTCGCGCTGCACCCCATGACGGTGCAGGAGCTGATGGCGGTGGCCGACGATAACGGGCTCATGCCGCCCAAGTCGAGCTTCTTCGCCCCCAAGCCCCGCTCCGGTGTGTTCCTTCGGGTGCTGGGACGGGGGGCCACCGCCCATCTTCCTGCATCCTGACAGAGCAGGTACCGTTGTCGCCGTGTTGATCTCGTCGGACTCTCACGTTGTCGAACCGGGTGATCTGTGGCTGGAGCGCCTGCCCAAGCACCTGAGGGACCGGGCGCCCCGAGCGGTACAGGATCCCGATAACCACTACTGGTATTTCGAAGCCCCGGAGATGGGACGGGGAGTAAACCTCACGCTTTCCCGCAATGCCGGAATTTCCACCCAGGAAGTGGACGCCGCCCTGGCCGCCGATCCCGACGCCTGGGTCGGAGCCACGGGCGGGCACGATCCCGTGACCCGGCTGGCTGACATGTGGGTGGACGACACGGTGGCTGACGTGGTCTATCCCACCGCCGGACTTTCGCTTCTCCAGTACGACGATGTCGAGCTTCAGCTGGCTTGCATCCAGGTTTACAACGACTGGCTAGCCGAGTTCTGCGCGGTGGACTCCGACCGGATCATCGGCATCGCGATGATCCCCACCTGGGACATCGATGTGGGGGTGGCCGAGCTCAACCGCTGCGGAGACATGGGTCTTCGGGGCGCCATCATCTGGAGTTCGCCGCCCGCCACCCGGGAGTACAGCTTCTTCTCCACCCGCTACGAGCCGCTGTGGGCCACCGCCGCCGAGCGGTCAACGCCGATCTCCATCCACATCTTCGGCGGCCACCAAACGAAGGGCATCAGCAACTACGGCGTCACCGTGGAGGGCACCTACTACTTCGGTATCACGTCGCGCGATGAGCTGGCCCAAACCACAGCCGAGCTGATCGCCGCCGGGGTGTTCGAGCGCCATCCCAACCTGCGGATCGTGGCCGCCGAGGGGGGCATCGACTACGCCGCCCGACTGGAGCAGAGACTCGACGTCACCTACAGCGGCGCTTGGGGGCGAATCGACGACAACCTGACCATGAAGCCCTCGGAGTATTTCCGGCGCAACGTGTACCTCACCTACATCGAAGACCCCATCGGGCTGAACAATCTCAGGTTCACTGGCAGCGACCATTTCATGTGGTCTAGCGACTACCCCCACGGGGCAGCGACTTGGCCCCGGTCCCGCGAGCTCGCCACCAATGAGTTCAATGAGGCCGGTGTGAGCGAGGCCGACCGGCGCAAACTCACCCTCACCAACGCGGCCGAGTTGTACGGCATCGACTTGGATACGGTGAGCCAGCCATCTCCGGTCATCGCCGACCAAGTGGCGGCGGCTCCAGCGGCTAATTGATCGGCAGCCTTCGAGAATCAGACGGCGGCGCGGGCGGCTGCTTGTTGATGAGGTGGGTGGCAGCCGACTCGAAGTAGTCCAACATGGCAGTGTGGATTTCCTCGGGCAGTTCTGCCGCAGCCAGCGACAGCCGCATATGACCCATCCAGGCATCGCGCTCGGCACCGCCGATCTCAAACGGGGAGTGGCGCATCCGGAGCCGAGGATGGCCCCGCTCAGCGCTGTAGTACGGGGGTCCGCCCCAGTACTGAGCCAAGAACCCGGCCAGTCGATGCCGAGACGGACCCAGATCCTCGGGATACAAGGGCCGGAGCACCGGGTCATCGGCCACCCCGTCGTAGAAGCGGTCCACCAGCTGATCGAAGAAAAACTGACCGCCCACTGCGTCGTACACCGACTGCTCCACCCGCCTAGCGTAATTCGGCATGTCATCAGTCATCTTCCTGAGGCACGCCAAGTCGGACTGGAACGCCGGCATAGACGACGATCTCAGTCGACCGCTGGCCGATCGGGGTCGCCGGGCAGCCGCCGCTGTCGGCACTTTTCTCGCCGAGGCCGGTCATGTACCGAATTTGGCTTTGTGCTCGCCAGCGACTCGGGCCCGCCAAACACTTGAATTGGCGGTGGCTGCCGGCAATTGGACCTGTCCGATCGAGACCGCCGACGAGCTCTACTATGGCTTGGTCGATCACATGGTCTCTCTGGCCTGCCGACGGCAGGTTCCGGTGCTCATGCTGGTCGGGCATGAGCCGACAATGTCCAGCGCTCTGGGATACTTGACGGGGGCCGATCTGCGCATGCCCACCGGCGCCCTCGCCCGGGTGAATCTCAACCTCGACAACTCCGCCGAATTGGAGTGGCTCATCCCCCCACACCTGCTCACTGGCGGCTAGCGGCACATCAATCGTCGTCGGGTTCGCTCGCCTCGCTCAGCTCCATCACCGCCTCGGCCTCCACCAGCTCGGCCGCAGCCACAGCTCGGGGATATGCCTCCACCGGCGAGACACCTTCGATTCTCTTGATCCCACTCACTGGGCCCAGTTCTTCAAATCGGCGCGCCCGCGGAAGCACTCGACCTTCCAATGAGCCGATGCTGTCGTTGTAGGCCTTCACCGCCCGCTGCAATCCCTTGCCCACATTGTCGACATGACCGGCGTAAACCCGCAGGCTGTCGTACAATGCGGTCGCGCCATCGGCAATCTCTTGAGCGTTCTCTTGAAGATCCTGCTGCTGCCAGGCCAGAGCCACGGTGCGGAGAAACGCCAACAGGAGCCCGGGCGTGGCAATAAGCACCCGGTGTTTCTGCCAGGCGTCTTCCCAAAGGGTGGGCTGCACATCTACCGCGGCATCCAGAATCGGATCGGCAGGCACGAACATAACTGTGAAGTCAGGAGAACCGTCGATCGCGGCTGCGTAGTCCTTGTCCCCCAATTCCTTCGCACGCCCCATCAGAGATCGGGCATGGCTCTGAAGCAACTCACCCTGACGCTGTTCGTCCTTCTCGCTATGGGCCTCAAGGTATGAGTCCAATGGAGTCTTGGCGTCTATTACCACCTGCACACCGCCGGGCACCCGGACCACGGCATCGGGCCGCACACTGCCATCGTCGGTGGCAACGGTGTGCTGCTCGACAAAATCGATGTGTTCCCGCATTCCCGACACTTCGAGAATGTTGCGCAGAGTCTGCTCCCCCCATAGCCCCCTTACTTGCGGCGAACGCAGCGCCTCTCTCAAACCGCCGGTTGCCTCTCGGAGCTGTCCGATCTGGGTCGTCAATCCCTCGTAGGCGCCTTCGCGCTTCTCTTCGATCTCGTTGACTCGCTTCTCGAACTTGTCCAAGTTTTCCTTGACCGGCTTGACCAGCTCGTCAATAGCCTTCTGGCGCTTCTCTAGGTCGGTGTCGCTGAGCTGGCGCTGGGTCTCGAACTGCTCTTTGGCCTGCTCCAAGAAGGTCGCGCTGTTGGCCCTGGTCACATCGGCGGCAATGCCCTTGAACTGGGTCTCGATCTGTGTGCGGGCCTCGGCTAGCTCCTCGGTGCGAGCCTGGTGGTCTGCCCTTACCGCGGCCAACTCGGTCCGGGCTGAATCACGCTCGCCTCGGACCTCCTTCAGCTCATTCCGGGCTGAATCACGCTCGCCTCGGGCCTCACTGAGCTGGGTGTCGCGCTCGGCCAACTGGGTCTCCAGCTGAGCCACCCGAGTCCTAGAGTCGTCAGCTCCACCCGCAATGCCAGCAAGGCGCCACCGCTGCACAACGACCAAGGCGACCACGAAAGCAAAGACAACGACGAGAAGAGCAATCTCCATAGGCCCGCCATCCTAGAAACCCCCGGTGACAATTTGCGGCAAGGGCCTTGAACAGCGGTTTGGCCTACCCTGCTACCGGCTGTCAAGAACGACGAGGGAGACCTTCGATGTCCCAGATGAACGAGCTCGGCTTCTACACGCTGGCGGGGGCGCCGGAGTCGCCTCGGGAGTTGATCGACGAGGTGCGCCAAGCCGAGGAGTTGGGCATCGGCAATGTGTTCATCAGCGAGCGGTTCAATATCAAAGAGGCCGCCACCCTGTCGGGGGCGGTAGGGGTGGCCGCCGAGAGCATGGGTATTGCCACCGCGGCCACCAACCACCACACCCGCCATCCGGTGGTGACAGCGGCTTACGCCATGACCATGCACAAGCTCACCGGCGGCCGCTTCTGCCTGGGCCTCGGCCGGGGCGTCGACCGCCTCTCCCAAGCCTTCGGCCTGCCCCCCATCACCACCGCCCAAATGGAAGACTTCGTGGGAGTCATGCGCCGTCTCTGGCAAGGCGAGGCCATCTTCAACCATGAGGGCCCGATCGGCGACTACCCGGTGCTGACCCTGATGGGGGCCGGCAGCGAGCACATACCCATGGCGCTGACCGCCTTCGGCCCCAACTCCCTGGCTTTGGGCGGGCGCTGTTTCGACGCGGTGGTGTTGCACACGTTTTTCACCGACGAGACCACCGCCCGGGTGATTGGCGACGTCAAGCGAGCCGCGGAGGAAGCGGGGCGCGACCCAGCTTCGGTAAAGGTGTGGAGCTGCTTCGCCACCATCGGCGACCACCTCTCTGAAGACGTGAGGCTGAAGAAGACGGTGGGCCGTATGGCCACCTACCTCCAGGGCTACCCCGAGCTAATGGCCCGCACCAACAACTGGGACCCCGCCGTGCTGGAACGCTTCCTGGCCGACGAGCTTGTGGCCAACTTCCAAGGCGCCATCGACCAAGCGGCCACCACCGAGCAACTCGAGCACATCGCCACCCTCATTCCCGACAAATGGCTCGCCCCTGCCGCCACCGGCACGCCCGCCCAGTGCGTGGAGAAGATCCGCGGCCAGTTCGACTTGGGCTGCGACGGCGTCATTCTCCACGGCACCAGCCCCACCCAACTCCGCCCCATCGTGGAGGAGTACGCGCGCACCCGCACCACCGGAGAATTCGACCACCTGCCCGCCAACCCAGGCGGTTAGGTTTCGCTATTTCTCGTTGGCTACTTGCCGGTCACTGGCCTTCTGGTTCTGTCGGTGAAGGCGGGCTGACAGCTTCAGGTGCCGAAATCTCCGAGGAATCTGCATAAGAGGCGGCAGGCATGCCGATCCCCAGAAAGCCCTCGATGCGGGCGAGCCGCTGTCCGTTGCTGACCACTTCCTGACGCAGACCATTGAAATCCTGGCGCAGGCCACTGTGGTCCTCGCGTAGTCCGTCGACGGCTCTGGTGAAGTCGTCGCGTACGCCATCGATGGCCCTGGTGAAATCGTCGCGCAGCTTTTCGGTGCTGCGCTGTTGATGCCAGATGATGCCCAGCACGGCCACCAGCACGGTCAGAATCTGTGCGATTGTCTCCATGGCCATCGGCGGGGCACTCACCCTTTCCCGTGCTCAACTGTAATTGGTTGAAATTACTTTACATTCGTCAACACGCGTTTCGCAACCGGATTCCCTGCAAGGTTAGCGAGTCATGGCCGAGCCCCGCCGGTATAGCGTCGGGGCGATGCAGACTGTGACGACCACCGTGGCCGGGCTGGGGATGCGGGAGTTCACTGGGGGGTCGGGCGATCCGCTGGTGATGCTGCACCACTCGTTCGGCAACCCCGGGTGGATGCCGATTCACGAGGTCCTGGCCGATCATTACACCGTTCATGCGCTTGATTTGCCGGGCTATGGCGGGCCGGAGGGATCAGATCAGCCGGATTGGGCTCGCCATCCTCGGGATCTGGCCTTGCTGGTGGGCCAGTGGCTGCGGGCAAAGGAGCTCGGGCCGGTCGAGTTGGTGGGCTGCGGATTCGGGGGTTGGGTGGCAGCCGAGTTGGCCACCATGTCCCCCGAACTGCTCGCGCGGCTCGTTCTGGTGGGCGCAGCGGGGCTGCTGCCCGAAAATGGCCGAATCTACGACCAGTTCTTGGTGTCGCACTCCAACTATGTGGAGGCCGCCTTCTCCAGCACCGAGACCTTTGAGGCCATCTTCCACCGCAACGGCGACGAAACCGAAGAGCATCCGCTGGGCGACAACACCCTGGTGGTGTGGGATATGAACCGGGAGATGACCACCCGGGTGGGATGGAAGCCCTACATGTACAACCGCCGGTTGCGGCCCCTCTTGGGCGGCGTTGCCGTCCCCGCTCTGGTGGTGTGGGGCGACAACGATGCCGTGGTGCCCATGGAGTGCGCCCACGCCTACGTCGAGGCCCTACCCGATGCCCGCCTGGAGATCGTGCCCGACTGCGGCCACGCCGTCGATCTGGAAGCCCCCGAATCACTCGCCGCCATCATCACTGGAGTTGCCGCCCCATCAGAAGGCGCTTCGCAAATCACCGGAGGAGAAGACTGATGTTCCTTTCGTATTTCACCGAGCAGCCCATGAGCGCCTACCCGGCCGACGAGGGCCTGAAGGAGGGCTTCACCTCGGTGATGTTCTCCAACAAGCACTACGACCCGGTGGAGGGCAGCCGCCTGTTCAACGAGCGCATCGAGGAGTACAAGCTGGCCGATCAGGTGGGCTTCGACGGGATCATGGTGAATGAGCACCACAACGCCCCGTTCTGCATGCAGGCTCGGATCACCGTGATGTCGAGCATCCTGGCCGCCATCACCGAGAACGCCAAGATCGTTCAGCTCGGCAACCCGCTGCCCACCTACGACAGCCCGCTGATGTTCGCCGAGGAGATCGCCATGATCGACATGATCTCCAAGGGCCGCCTCATCTCGGGCATCGTGCGGGGCGCCGGGCAGGAGTCGGTGTGCCTCAACGCCAACCCGGCCTACAACCGGGAGAGGTTCAACGAGGCCCACGACCTGCTGGTGAAGACCATGACCGACGACGGCCCGTTCTCCTGGGAGGGCGAGCACTTCCAATACCGGGTGGTAAACCCCTGGGCTCGGGTGCTGCAAAAGCCCCACCCCCGCATCTGGGTGCCCGGCGTGTTCAGCGCCGAGACCATCCGCTGGGCGGCCCAGCACCGCTACCCCTACATCTCGCTCAACACGCCCCTTCATCTCACCGGCGAGCTGTGGGAGATCTACGACCAAGCGGCCCGGGCTGTGGGCTATGAGCCCGGACCGGAGAACCGGGGCTACCTGCTGAGGGTCCATGTGCAAGAAGACGGCGACAAGGCCCGCGAGAACGCCCGGGAGTTCATGTGGATGCAGGGCGAGTTCACCGGCATCGGCCACCCCTACTGGGTGAGCCCGTCGGGCTACGGGTCGTCAGCTCGGCGGCTGGACTACGCCAAGATGGCCAACGCAGAGGTGCGCGGCTCTCGGGCCGCCCCGTTTGAGCAACAGCTGGCCGCCCGGGAGATCGTGGCCGGCACCCCCGACGAGGTGATCGCCGAGCTGCGAGTCGTGCTGGAAACCTGCCGTCCGTCGATCCTCATGCTCTGGGGCAACGACGGCGGCGTTAACCACGACGACTCCCTGAGGTGCATCGAGCTGATGGGCACCGAGGTGCTGCCCGCTCTGCGGGACATCGGCGATGAGCTCGGCCTGCACGACCCCATCGAGCTGGACACCCCGGTGAGCTTGGCCCTCACCCCGCCCGATGAGCTGAACCCGATCCAGGAAGCGGCCGACGAGCGTCCTGAGGACACCTCAGACAGCCGGGCGCTCAAGATGTTCCGGTGACAGCGCGCAAAGGAGGCCAGCGATGACCGAACCGCAGCCCCAGGTGTCCTACATCCACGCTGAAGACATGGACTTCGCCGAGGTCAAGAGCCAGCAGCACGCCGACGGCCGCCGGGTGTCGGTGTGGCTGAAGCTGATGGAGCTGACCCAGGAGCGGGCCGTGTACCACACCCGCTACGACCCCGGACTGGTGCTGGAGCGCCACGGCCACAACAGCGACCACTTCATTTTCGTCATCGACGGCGAGGTCACATTTGACGAGGAAGTGTGCCGGGCCGGAACCCTCATCAAGCTCCCCCACCTGGCCACATTCGGCCCCATCAAAGTGGGCGACGAGGGCGCCGAGATCCTGGAGATCTACTTCGGCGACTCCCGCCCCGCCCCCGCCGACAAAGCCGAGTACGCCTCCATCCTCGAAGAACGCGGCATCACCGAGCTCCCCCACCCCCCAGTCGATCTACCCGACTGGTTCGGCCCGAGGACCGACTAACTCTCCAATCCCCGAATCTCAGCGGCAGTGAATCGAGGGCGGGGGGTGGCGCCGCAGGCGGAGCTGGCTGCTCCGACAGCCAGGCCGCCGTAGGTGACAGGACCCGCCGCCCGGACGCGTGTGTAAGGGCTACTCCGGAACCGGAATACCGAACAACCGAGCCGGGTTGTCGGTCAGGATCTTGCGCTTGCGCTCGTCGCTGAGGTCGTCGCGCTCCACCAGCAGCTTCACCGAGTGGGGGAAGTCACAGTCCCAGTGGCAGTAGTCCGAGGAGTAGCACAGGATGTCTTCGCCCACCTGATCCATCACGTAGGGCAGGGCCGACTCGGTTGACTCAACGCCCACGAAGCACTGCCCCGATAGGAAGTACTCCGACGGCTTGCGATCCAGGACGGGGGCTTGGTCGGGCATTAGCTCGTACTCCTCATCCAGGCGCTCCAGCCAGAACGGCAGCCAGCCGCAGCCGGCTTCCATGATTCCCACCCGCATGTTGGGGTACCGGTGCAGTATCCCGCCCACCGTGAAGTTCATCGTGGCCAGCATGGCCCCGAACGGGTGGGTCACGGCGTGCTTCTCCAGCCGGGTGTTGTAGCGATCGAGCACGATCGGCACCTGATCGGGGGCCTGTCCCCCACCGTGTACGCACACCGCAGCGCTATGGCTGTCGGCCACCTCCCAAACCGCGTCTAGGGCCGGGTGGTTCAGGTTGCGGTCCAACACGTGCTGGGCGGTCACCATGCCCACGAACACGTCGGGATACTGGGTAAAGCACCGATCCAGCTCGGCGGCGGCCCGCTCCGGGTCGATCAAGGGCAGCTTGGCCACCAGCTTCAAGCGGGCAGGGTCGTAAGCCGCATAGGTGGCCCGGGCGTCGTTCAACAGCCGGCACAGCTCGTCGGCAAATCCGGGATCGCCCAGCGCCCACTCCTCGCCCGATCCCGGCGGGAACATGACGGTCACGTCGATGCCCTCGAGGTCCATATCGGTCATCCGAGGACCGGGCACCGCCATTCCCTCCCGCTGAAGCGGCGTCTCGAAGTCCAGCTCGCCCGCGGCGTACTCGCCGTAGTTCTGGTCGTCCTCGGTATGAACCGGCGATCCGGCCCCCGGCAAGTCGCCGTAGATCTCCTTCATCTTGGCCACGTACTCCACCATCTGCGGCCGCCACTCGGCGCTTATCCCATGTCGCCACTGGGGCGGCTCACCCCCGTGCCCGTCGGAGTCGATCACGTAATACCCGTACTTGCCCATATCACCATCGTGGCACTTGGGAGGCGTAGCTGCTAGAAGTCAAGCCGTGAGGTTCCAGACATGAGGGCAGTGGTGATCTTCGAGAGCCGCACGGGGAATACCCAGCGGGCCGCCGAGATGATCGGCGGGGAATTGCGGGGGGCCGGTTACGAAGTAGCCGTGCGGCCGGTGCATGGGTTGAAGCTCACCGAGATTGCCGAGGCTGACCTTTTGGCGGTGGGCACTTGGGTGGACGGGCTCGTGCTGTTCGGGCATCGGCCGGGGGGCACGGCCAAGCTGATGACGCTGCCTTCGTTGCACCACAAGCCGGTGGCTGCCTTCGCCACCTACAAGTGGTATCCAGGCAACTGCATCGACCAGATTGCCGACTTGCTGGCCTACAAAGGTGCCGACGTGATCCACCAGCGGGCGTTCAACAAGGCGCAGCTTGATGTGCTGGTTCCCGAATTCGTCAACGACGTGTTGGCCGCCGTGGGCGCTCCCCAGATGTCGGAGGCAACCGCATGACCATGGCCACCACCGAAATGCCCCGCATTATCAGCGTGGACGATCACGTGGTGGAGCCGCCGCACCTGTGGACGAGCCGGCTGCCGGCCAAGTACCGCGACGTCGGCCCCCGCATCAAGTACCTGCCCCAGGGCGAGGTGGTGCTCGACGGCGGGACGTACCGGGAGCGCCCTGGCACCGAGGGCCGCAACGTGGCCTGGTGGCTGTACGAAGACCACACCTACTCGGTGAAGCGGCTCATCGCCGCCGCCGGCTATGCCTATGACGAGTTGTCCACCGACGGCATCACCTACGACGAGATGCGCCCCGGCTGCTGGCAGCCGAAGGCCCGCATCGACGACATGGAGATGAACCACACCGACGCCTCGCTTTGCTTTCCCAACTACCCCCGGTTCTGTGGCCAGCTCTTCAACGAGCGCCAAGACAAGGAGCTGTCGCTTCTGTGCGTGCAGGCCTACAACGACTGGATGGTGGAGGAGTGGTGCGGCGACTCCGGAGGCCGGCTGATCCCGCTGTGCCTGGTGCCGCTGTGGGACGCCGAGCTGGCCGCCGCCGAGATCCGCCGCAATGCTGAGCGGGGGGTGCGGGCGGTGGCATTCAGCGAACTGCCCACCTGGCTGGGGCTGCCCAGCATCCACTCCGGGTACTGGGATCCGTTCTTCCAGGCCTGCGCCGAGACCGGCACCGTGGTGTGCATGCACATCGGGTCGGGCACCCGCACCGTGTCCACCGCCGATGACGCCCCCGATGCGGTGACCGCCTCGCTGATCTTCTGCAACAGTGCGGCCTCGCTGATCGACTTCATCTTCTCGGGCGTGCTGCACCGCTACCCCGACCTCAAGCTCATGTATGCCGAGGCCCAAATCGGGTGGATCCCCTACGCCTTGGAGCGGGCCGACGACGTATGGGTCACCCACCAGGGGTGGAGCCAAGCCCGACGCAACATCCCCGAGCCGCCGTCGTTCTACTACTACCGCCAGGTATACGGCTGCTTCTTCAAAGACAGCGTTGGCATCGACCTGCTCGACCGGGTGGGGATCGACAACATCACTTTCGAAACCGACTACCCCCACGCCGACGGCACCTGGCCCAACACCGAGGAGGTGGCCACCCGCCTGTTCGGCCACCTCGATCCCGACGCGATTTACAAGATCGCCCGCGGCAACGCCATCAAGCTGCTGGGCCTGGACATGGATTAGAAAGCGGCACCCAAGGACAGAACCATTAGCGAACAAGGCGACAACCAGCGCGAATTCCAATTCCGGTGCCACGGCTTGATGGGCACAGTGCTGGATCTGCGGATCAAGGGCGGCGACAAGCTGATGTCTCGAGCCGTCGACGAATTCGTGGCTGGGCAAGTGGCTCGACTTGAAGGGGTGTTCAGCGTCTTTGACGACGACAGCGAATTATGCCGCTGGCGTCGCGGAGAGGTTCTCCACCCAAGTGATGAGTTCTGCGAGCTGATGGGTCTGGCGCTGGCGTGGCATCGTCGTTCGGCGGGCCTGTTCAACCCTCTCACCGGCCAACTGACCCAAATGTGGCGCCGGGCCGAACAAGCCGGGTGCATGCCGGGTGCCGCCGATTTGGCAGAGGAGGCGGCATCAATCGCCGAACCCCGTTTCGAGTTGCTCGACCGCGTGCCGGTGCCGTTGGGGGACTGTACTCGGCTGAGCCTGAACGCTATCGCCAAGGGCTACATCGTCGATCGCGTGGTCGAAGCAGCTCTTCGGCGTTTCGAAATCGAGGCCATCAGCCTGAACGCGGGCGGCGACGTTTTGCACCGGGGCAGCCCAGGTCTGGCAGTAGGAATCGAAAATCCACTGCGCCCATACGACAACGAGCCGCCTCTTGTAGTGATCCACCTACAAGACCAGGCGATAGCCACCAGCGGCTCATCACGGCGCGGGTTTCGGATTGGCGATGCCTGGTACAGCCACGTCATCGATCCCCGGTCGGGCCAGCCGGCATTGGGTCCGGCCAGCGTGTCGGTCGTGGCGGACGACGCCATTACCGCAGATGTCGCGGCCACCGTCGCTTGCATTCTCGACCCCCCCGCAGCGCTTGACTGGCTGGCCGAATCAGACGAACTAGCCGGACTAGTCGTAGATCGAGACGGCACCCCTGCCGTCGATCCCCATTGGGGGGAGAGATTCGGCTCAATCAGCTGATTGTGACCAGTATCACGAAGACAGTAATCAGGCCGCCGGCCGCTGCGACGGTCAAAGCGACAAATCGGCGTCGGCGCAAGAACAGCTGCATCGCCAACCCCGTGATCGAGATAGCGACCAGGAACCCTGCTGAAATGTCGATAGCCCATTTCCACAGGGGACCGGCGTCTCGTCCTTTGTGGACGTCGTTCATGATCGCCACGAACCCTTGTTGGGTGACCGTAAGCTCGTAAGTGCTGGCCTCGGCGTCAAAGAACAGGTCGGCGGAGTAGCCCGGTTTCTTGAAGGCAATGGAGCCCCGCCCGTTGACGACGCTGTAGTTGTCCACAGTGCCAGACACTGAGTATTCGCCCCGGACATACTCGGCAATGGCCAAGAACTCCACCGTACCGTCGACGCCAGAGGCCTCGAACGGGAACTGGCCGTTGTGACTCGACACCGAGACATCGTCGCCGAACGTCCAGTCGGGATGGTTCAGGGTTATGCCGGTGAGTCCGAAGAACAACACCACGAGGAGGGCAATCATGCTTGTATAAACGTGAAGGCGGCGGGCCCATAAGTCGGTGGCCCGCTTCAGCCGACTGGCAGGCTGGCGCGCGCCGCGCCCTCCATTGTGCGTTTGCATCGGCCCTTCAGAGTTCGGAGTCGTCGGACTTGGTGCGGGTCTCTCTGCGGTGGCTGTTGGGGAGAAGCCTTCGTGCATTAGCTAGAGGATCAGTTCCGCTGAGGCGTCGGCGATCTCAACGTTGTCGCTCAGCGCAACAGAGAAGGGTTGGCTGCCGATGGTGATCGGCGTGCTGGTGATGCTGTAGGGACCGTGCTCTCGGGCAGCTTCGATGAAGAGGAAATAATCGCCCTGTTCTACCGGGTTCCCAGACAAATCGGTACCGTCCCAAACAACCGAATAGGCACCCGCTGGCCGGGTTGCACCGGACATGGAGGTATCGGAAGCTTGATTGCTGGCCGAATACCAGCGCCGTAGGTCATTGAGCCACCGGGTTCCCTTCTGCTCTTGCAGAAACCAGAGCCCTATGGTGTCGATGAGGTTGCCGGCGTGATCTTCAACCCACACTGCAACGTAGGGATTGAGGATCCGACCCCGGCCGCCAGCACCCGCCACATAGGCAAATGCCACCGCCAACTCAGCACCAGTCGGGAACATGGCCGCTGTTGGCCCGGTGGACTGCACTGCGGGCTCGGTTGGTGTTGGTTCGACGTCACCAGGTGCGGGTTCGGTTGGCGCGGGCTCGAGATTTGTCGCCGCCGCGGGTTCGGTTGGCGCGGGCTCGCTCGGCGCAACGGTCGCCGAGCTTGAGCCTGCGAAAACCTCGGCATCGCTCTTGCTGCAAGCAAGGACAGGGAATGCCACTATGGCCCCAGCCACGGCACTACGGCGAAGAAACGCCCTGCGTGACACCTCAACCAGGCGGGGCTCGAATTCACCTGGGTCATCGGGTCCAACTGAGGCGGGCATCCTCGGAGGTCTAGAGCCTCAACCTGAGAATTTGCCGAGAACGGCTGCCGAGTTTGCCGGGAGGATCCGTTCGATCACCAAGCAATTCCCGGCTGACACTCAGGTTCTTCTCAGAACGGAGTGCCACGATGGAGGTTGTGAAGGGACACCACCTCCTTGTGGTTGACGATGAAGCCAACCTCCGGTCAATGCTCCGGGCCGCGTTGAGCTATCACGGATTTGAGGTAAGCGAATTCCGAGACGGCAGAGAGGCGCTCACCGCCGCGGCTCGCGAAATGCCAGATCTGATCATCTTGGATGTAATGATGCCCGACCTCGACGGCTTTGAGGTTTGCCGACGACTCCGAGCCGACGGCAACCAGACGCCAATCCTGTTTCTTACCGCGAAAGACGAGACCGAAGACAAGGTGCGAGGTCTGACTCTCGGGGGCGACGACTATCTCCAAAAGCCCTTTAGCCTTGACGAACTTGTCGCACGTGTGGAGGCGATTCTGCGCCGCGCCGGGAAGCCAGGCGCATCAAGCGTGCTCAATCTGGCCGATCTGTCCATGGATGACGATGCCTACCGAGTGACCAGGGCCGGCGTCGAAGTGTCGCTGTCGCCCACCGAGTACAGCCTGTTGCGCTACCTGCTGGTAAACCAAGGCCGCGTCCTGTCGAAAGCCCAGATTCTCGACCATGTTTGGCAGTACGACTTCAACGGCAACGGCGGAGTTGTAGAGACCTATATCGGCTACCTTCGCAAAAAGATAGACACCGCCGAGCCTAAACTCATCCACACAATCCGAGGCGTCGGCTACACCCTTCGACTCCAATGACACTCCCTTGGCTCTGCCTGACATTGAGAGGCCAGCGGTGAGGAGGTCGCTGTCGCTTCGAGCTCGCTTGCTTGCCGGAGTTGCCGTAGTCGCAATCATCCTGGCAGCAGCGGCATGGGCAATCGTGTCCAATACCCGCAATCATCTCGTCGATCAGGTAGACGAACATCTCGTCGCCACCGCTGACATCGATCGCGACGGACGATTAGGCGACGGTCTCTTCGATAGACGCCACGATGAGTCTGCGCGGGGCAACCATCTCCCGTCGCATGAAAGCAATCTACAGTCGCGTGAGCAGCCGGGACGTTTGAGCAATATGTTCGAAGGCGCTGTCCATCGCAATCGCGGCCTAGAAACGTTATTCGAGCCGAACCTACCGGATCAGGCATACAGCCCACCCGATCTCGACTGGAACACCGTCGTCAATCGTATCTCCGAGCCGTTCACCGCTTCGGCTGTGGACGACGATGTTAGGTACCGGGTACTGGCCGTTGAACTTCGCGACATCATCTTTGTTCGGGCCCTGCCTTTGACCGACGTTGAAGAGACCGTCGATCGATTGATCCTGTTTGTGGTCTTCGGCGCGGGCTCAATCTTCTTGGTTCTCACCGCCGTCGCCTGGTGGGTCATCCGACTCGGCATCCAACCCATCCGAGCTATGACCGACGCCGCGACTGAGATCGCCGACGGCAACCTCTCCCTTCGCGTTCCCGAACCTAAGACCGTGGGAACCGAGGCCGGTGCATTGGCCCGGGGACTCAACGTCATGCTGGGCCGAATCAAGACGGCGGTGGACAGCCAGGCCCAATCCCAGGAGCGGCTCCGCCGATTTGTGGCCGACGCCTCCCATGAACTGCGGACCCCCATTACCACCATCCGGGGTTATGCCGAGCTGTACCGTCAAGGGGGTTTAGCTGAAGGACGCGACCTCGAAGACGCCATGCGTCGTACCGAACAAGAGGCCCAGCGTCTCGACCGCCTGGTTGAAGACATGCTGACATTGGCCAGATTCGACCAGGAACGCCCAATCGGCCTCAGCGAGATAGACCTCAGCACGCTAATCGCCGACACTGAGGCCGACGCCAGAGTTGCTGCGCCCAATCACGTATTCGCCGCCACCATTGAGCCCGACATCAGCATTACCGGCGACGAGGATCGACTGCGCCAAGTATTGGCCAACGTCGTCAACAACGCCGCTGTCCATACTCCACCCGGCACCTCCGTTACCATCGATGCCCGCCGGTTGGACGACAACGTGGTCGTCGAGATCAGCGATAACGGTCCGGGCATCGACTCCGATCATCTCGCCAGGATTACCGAGCGCTTCTACCGCGCCGATCCATCGCGCTCGCGAGAACACGGCGGGAGCGGCCTCGGCCTGTCGATTGCCGACACAGTGGTTCAGGCCCATGGAGGCAGCCTTGATGTGGCCAGTGAGCCCGACCTCGGGACCTCGGTCACCATCACCCTTCCGCTGCGCCCTCCACAAACTCCAATGCGAGAGGGCGAGGAACCCACTCAAGACAAGGAGAAACCATGACAGAAATCGAAGACCATGATGACTTCGGGGGTCTTTCCAGGGATTTGCCCCACTTAATTGACAGACGTCTAGCTCTTCGTTTGATCGGTGGTGCCAGCCTCGCAGGCGTAGTGGCCGCGTGTGGCACCAACAGCAATCCCGCGGTGATTCCCCAAACTCCTACACAGGCCTCGGGCCAACCCACCCTATCGCCAACCATCACAGCCTCGGGCCAATCCACCGCATCGCCAACCATCACAGCCTCGGGCCAATCCACCGCATCGCCAACCATCACAGCCACGGGCCAACCCACCGCATCGCCAACCATCACAGCCACGGGCCAACCCACCGCAGAGGCCACTTCAACACCGGCTGTCGATCTACCCGGCAACATCGCGAACCCAGGGGCGGAGATACCGAGCGAAACGGCTGGCCCCTTTCCTGCGAATGGCACAAACGGCCCAAATGTCCTGGCCATAGATGGAATTGTCAGGGCCGATCTCACCAGCAGTGTCGGTGAATTCAGCGGCACAGCACAGGGCATCCCCACCGCCATTCATCTAACTGTGGTGGATGCCAGCACCGGGAGTCCTCTCCCCGGCGCTTCGATCTATCTGTGGCATTGCACCGCTGACGGCCGCTACTCGATTTACGAGATCTCCGACCAGAACTTTCTGCGAGGAGTCCAGGCCGCTGACGGTGCTGGCAAGGTGGTCTTCAATACCGTGTTTCCCGGCTGCTATCGCGGTAGGTGGCCTCACTGCCACTTCGAGGTTCATGACAGCCTCAGCAATGCTGTCACCAGCAACAGCGCCATCAAGACGAGCCAACTGGCCATTCCCCGAGCAGACTGCGAGAACGCCTATATCGACAGCCGGTACGGCAACAGCGCCAGAGACTTGGCCCGACTGACCCTCGCTTCTGACAGCGTCTTCCGCGACGGCTGGCAAGACCAACTGGCAACAGTCACAGGATCAAACGCGGATGGCTACTCGATCTCTCTGCTTGTGCGAGTTTGAACGTCGACTCTGAGAAGTCTCATGCTGTGTCAACGCAGAGTAGAGCGAACTTCGAGCGTCGTTGTATTCGGCATGCTTGCGCTCCTTGCAGCTTGCGGAGATCATGCTGAGAATTCGACACCTACTACGGCTACACCAATTGAGGCGGATCCACGACCGATGGTGCAACCAGATTTGTCATCTTCCGCGCCATCAGATGTTACTTTGCAAGAAAATGAGGGGAATGGGCTGCAGATAGACACCAGTGGCAACGATCCGGTCGCAGTGCTCACACCATTGGGAATCCCTGTCGTCGTTATCCAACGCACCGATGCTGGTTATTCGGTGCTGACACCGTGTGGCAACACAGCCCAAATCTCCAAAGGAGAACCCATCGATGGAATACGAGTCGTTGTTGATCCAGGCCACGGGGGACACTGGGACACCGGCGCAGTTGGGCCCAATGGCCTTCTTGAGAAGGACTTGAATCTGAAGCTCAGCCGCGCCGTACTTGAGGAGTTAGCCGACCGCGGCATACCCGCCGCCACTACACGTACCTTCGATTACGGAGTTCGCCTATCTGCCCGAGCCGCCTTCGCTGACGTCCTCGGATCCGATGTGCTGATATCCATTCACCACAACGCACCTACCTGGAATATTGTCGATATTCCAGGTAGCGAAGTGTACGTGCAATCTGCGACACCCCAACAAGCCCGAGTCGACTCCGCTCGCCTTGGGGGGCTGCTTTACGAAGAGATAATTGCAGGGCTCTCTTCATTCGACGATGTCTCATGGAGCCGCCTGCCTGACGCAGGAGTGCTTCGGGTTCTACAGCCTGACGGCAACGACACTTACGGCATATTGCGCCACCCGTCGACTCCGTCTGCCCTTATTGAGTACGGGTACCTCTCCAACCCCGACGAAGCAAAGCTATTCGCCACACCCGAGTACATCAGGGTTGCCGCCCGAGCGACCGCCGACGCCATCGACACATACCTACACACCGACCGCACCTACTCCGGATTCATACACGAACCCCGGTCATACGATCCACCATCTTCCTCTATACCCTGCGATGATCCCACCATGGAATAGAACAAGCCGACGTGACGAGCCCCCACTCCCCCTACTCTCGTTCAACATCTACAGGGGCTAGACCGCGGCCAGGGCCTGCCAGATGCGCTCGGGGGTGGTGGGCATGTCGATGTGGGCCACGCCCAAATGGGATACCGCGTCCACCACTGCGTTGTGGATGGCCGGGGTGGAGCCGATGGTGCCCGACTCGCCGATGCCCTTGGCTCCCAGCGGGTTCATCGGGCTGGCCGTCTCGGTGTTGCTCACCTCGAATGAGGGCAGCTCGGCCGCGCTGGGCATGAGGTAGTCGGCCAAATTGGCGGTGCGGGGATTGGCGTCCTCGTCGTACTGCACCCACTCGAACAGCGCCTGGGCCGCACCCTGGGCCACGCCGCCGTGCTGCTGGCCGGCAACCAGCAGCGGGTTCATGATGGTGCCGCAGTCGTCCACCGCCACGTGGCGCAGCAGCTCCACCCCGCCGGTCTCGGTGTCCACCTCCACCACGGCCACGTGGGCCCCGAACGGGAAGGTGGCCCCGCCCTGGTCGAAGTCGAGCTCGTGGGTGATCACCCCGCCATCGGCGGCCGAGGCCAGATCGGCCCACGACGCGGCCTGAGCAGGCACGCCGGCCACGTGCAGGCCGCCTTCGCCCACCACGATGTCATCCGCGCTGGCCTCCAGTTGCTGGGCGGCCAGCTCCTTGGCCTGGGCCAGCACCTCTTCGCTGGCCTTGTAGACGGCGCTGCCCGCAGTCTGAAGCGAGCGGGAACCCAGTGTGCCCGCGCCCCTGGGGATCTCGTCGGTGTCCGACTGGATGAGCTTGATGCTCTCCATGGGCACGCCCAACAGATCGCTGACGATCATCGAGAACGACGTCTCGTGGCCCTGGCCGTGGGCGCTGGTGCCCACCCGGATTTCGGCCGTCCCATCGCTCAGCACGTCCACCCGGCCGTACTCGGTGTGCAAGCCCAGCGGGGCGGTGATCTCCACGTAGGCAGACACGCCCACTCCCAGCAGCTTGGAGTCGCCCGAGTCCCGCCGGGCGGCCTGCTCGGCCCGCAGATCACCGTAACCGGAGGCTTCGAGCGCGGCGTCCAGCGCCTTCTCGTACTCGCCGGAGTCGTAGTTGGCACCGGTGATGGTGGCGTAGGGGAACTGGTCGGCGCCGATGAAGTTTCGCCGCCGGATCTCTGCGGGGTCGATGCCCAGCTCGTCGGCGCCCACGTCCAGCACCCGCTCCAGAATCTGGGTGGCCTCGGGACGGCCTGCGCCCCGGTAGGCCGCGATCTGGGTCGTGTTGGTGACCACCGCGTCGGCGGAAAACTTGATCTTGGGGATCTGGTACACCCCTTGGGCCATGGTCTGGGTGAGGATGGGCAAGAAGCTGCCGATGGCCGGATAGGCACCGGAGTCGGCCAAGCAGTGCAGGTTCATCCCGGTGATGCGGCCATCACCGTCAAACCCCATCTTGGCAGTGAGGATGTGGCCCCGGCCCTGCACCAGCGACACCATGTCCTCGGAGCGCGACTCGGTCCACTTCACCGGACGGCCCAGCTCCAGTGCGGCCTTGGCTGCCACCAGGTACTCGGGATACAGGCCGGTCTTGGCCCCGAAACCGCCGCCCACCGCGGGGGCGATCAGCCGCACATTGTCGCCGTCGAGGCCGAACAGGCCGGCGAACCCGTCCTTGAGGCCGATTGGCGCCTGGCTGGGAAAGGTCACCGTCATGCCGCCTTCGGGGGTACCGGGCTCCACCAGGATGCCGTTGGGCTCCATGGGCACCGCGGCCAGCCGCTGGCTCTCCATCTTCACCTCGGCCACATGGGCCGCATCGGCCAGACCG
>JAJEDQ010000029.1 GCA_022821445.1 Acidimicrobiia bacterium
GTCCACCTTCATCGACGCACTGGGCACCTATCTCACCTCACAGGATCACCGGGTGGCGGTGCTGGCGGTAGACCCGTCCTCAACCGTGTCGGGGGGCAGCATTCTGGGCGACAAGACTCGAATGCCCAACCTGGCCATCGACGACGCCGCCTACATCCGCCCGTCGCCATCTTCTGGTTCGCTGGGCGGGGTAACTCGCACCACCCGCGAGACCATGACCGTGGTGGAGGCGGCCGGATTCGATGTTGTGCTGGTGGAGACGGTGGGCGTGGGCCAGTCGGAGACCGCGGTGGCCGACATGGTGGATTTCTTCTTGGTGATGATGCTGCCCGGCGCCGGCGACGAACTCCAGGGCATCAAGAAGGGGGTGTTGGAGCTGGCCGACGCCTTGGTGGTGAACAAGGCCGACGGCGGCAACGAGATCGCCGCTCGGCGCGCCGTGCGGGACTACCGGGCCGCGCTGGCCATGACCGCCCCGGCCAACCCCAGCTGGGTTCCCCCGGTGCTGGCGGCAAGCGCCATCGAGGGCACCGGCCTCGACCAGGTGTGGGACCAGATCCAGTCTTACTTCCGGTCTCTAACCGATTCCGGTGCATTGGCCAACCAGCGAGCCAACCAGCAAGTCCGGTGGATGTGGTCGATGGTGGACGACCGCCTCCGCGACCGCCTGCAAAGCTCCCCGGCGGTATCTGACCTCGTCTCCGACCTAGAGCACCAAGTAGCCACCGCGCAAACAACCCCCGCCGCCGCCGCCGACCAAATCCTGGCCGCCTTCGCCATTTGACCAGGGCGTTCGCCGTCCTTACACGATTCACTGTAAGTGGTGTAAGCGCAACTAGTCGCCGTTGTGGAGTGGGCCGGTGTAGCGGGCGCTGGGGCGCATGATCTTGTTGTTGGCGGCCTGCTCGAGGAGGTGAGCGCCCCAGCCAACAACCCGGCTGGTGGTGAAGGTGGGAGTGAATGCCTCCTGGGGCAAGCCGGCCAGGTGGAGCACCACGCCGGCGTAGTACTCCACATTGGTGACGATCACCGCGTTGGGCTTCCATTCGGCCAGATAGGGCAGGATCCGGCTCTCGATGTCCAGTGCCCGTTCCACCAGTTCGCCGCCCAACTCAATGGCCACGGCCTTTAGCGTCTCGGAGCGGGGATCAGCCGCCCGGTAGACCGCATGGCCGAATCCCATGATCTTGCGCCCTGCCTCCAGTTCCGCCGCGATCCAGGGAACCGCGTTGTCGGGAGGGCCAATGGCATGGAGCATGTCCAACACCCGACCCGGCGCCCCACCGTGCAGCGGACCGGCCAACGCGGCCAGCGCTCCGCCAAACGCTCCAGCTACGTCGGTGCCGGTGCTGGTGATGACTCTGGCGGTGAACGTCGAGGCGTTGAAGCCGTGATCTGCGGTCAAACACAAGTAGGTTTCCACTGCCTGGGCGTGCTCAGGAAGCGGCGCCTCACCCAAAGTCATGCGCAGGTAGTCGGCGCTGTGGGATAGCGACTCGTCGGGGACCAGCGGGTCAGACCCAGTGCGGATGCGGTTGACCGCGGCCAACACGGTCGGCGTAATTCCGATGGCCCGCACCACCGCGGCCCGCTGCTCGTCATGGCTGAGGTCCAAAGTGGGGCGGGAATCAACCTCCACTCCCAGCACGCTGCGCAAGATGGATATTGGCGGCAGATCGGATCGAGCCAGCGCAGCTACCAAGTCGGCCGCCTCAGGAGTCAGACGCCGGGCCGCGGCCAGCTCAGACCGAAACGCCTCTTTGGCTGCACTATCCGGCAGTTCCCCGCCCAAGAGCAGATGGGCCACCTCCTCAAAAGAGAGGTTCCGGGCCAGCGAAGCCGCATTTCGCCCCCGGTAGTGGAACCACCCCTCATCCCCGCGAACCGAGCCCACCTCCGTGTCGGCCACAATCAATCCTTTGAGGCCAGGGGGAGCGACGTTCTCAATCAGCGGGGAAACGGCATTCATACCGACAATGGTACCGGTAGACCGGGTTCCTCAGTTTCTGACCCTCCTGGCCGGATTCGGAGGGAGCTGATTTTAGAGAATCTGGGAGAGGAAGAGTTGGGTGCGTTCTTCTTGGGGGTTGGTGAAGAAGTGCTCGGGCTCGCCCACTTCGACGATCTCGCCGTCGGCCATGAAGATGACCCGGTCGGCGGCCTCTCGGGCGAAGCCCATCTCGTGGGTGACCACGATGAGAGTCATGCCGGTTCGGGATAGCTCGAGGATCACTTCGAGCACTTCGGAGATCATCTCGGGGTCGAGGGCCGAGGTGGGCTCGTCGAAGAGCATGATCTTGGGCTGCATGGCCAGCGACCGGGCAATGGCCACCCGCTGCTGCTGACCGCCGGAGAGCTGACCGGGGAATTTGCGGGCCTGCTCGGGGATCTTGACCCGCTCCAGCAGCTCCATGGCCCGGTCCTCAGCCTGCTGCTTGGGCATCTTCAGCACTTGGCGCGGCCCCAGGGTGATGTTGTCGATGACGGTGAGGTGGGGGAACAGGTTGAACTGCTGGAAGACCATCCCGGTTTCTCGACGGATGAGGGCGATGTTGCGCACGTCGTCGGTGAGCTCAACGCCATCAACCACGATGTGACCGCGGTCGTGGTGCTCCAAACGGTTGATGCAGCGAATGAGCGTGGACTTGCCCGATCCTGATGGGCCGATCACCACCACGACCTCACCCGCGCCCACCTTCATGTCGATGTTGGAGAGCGCTTGGAACGATCCGAAGAATTTGTCCACGCTGGCCATCTCGATCATGAGCTCTCGCCCGCCGATCTGGGTGGCGTCGCTGTTGACGTTGGTTGTGGTCGTGGTGGGTGCAGTTGTGTCTGTCATCGTTCTCCGACTCCAAGGTGGCGCTCAAGGCGCTGGCTTTCTTTGGACATGGTGTAGCTGATGGCCCAGTATGCGAAGGCAACAAAGACCAGGGTCTCAGCGATGGCGAGAGTCGAGTACTCCTGCTGGGAATGGATCAGTTCGCGGGCCCGATAGAACTCCACCACGCTGATGATGGCGAACAGCGTGCTGTCTTTGAAGAGGCTGATGAACTGGCCCACCATGGCGGGGATGACTGCCCGCAATGCTTGAGGCAGCACGATGAGGCGCATCACCCCGGGAGGCTGAAGGCCAACGGCCTGGCCCGCTTCGATCTGACCTTTAGGCACGGCTTGCAGCCCTCCACGCACCACCTCGGCAACGTAGGCGGAACTGAAGATGGTGAAGGCGATGATCGTCCGCGTGGTTAGAGAGAGGGGTGTGTCGACGTCAAGGAAAAAGTCGATGAAAGTCTTGGCGACAAGCAATAGGGCGATGAACGGCACGCCCCGGAAGAGTTCGATATATCCCACGCACAGCCAGCGCACCACCGGAAGCGAGGAGCGCCGTCCCATTGCCAGCAGCAGGGCCAGCGGGAAAGAAAGGATGATGGCCGCCCCAGAAGCGACCAGTGTGAGATAGAGCCCAGACCAGCCGTCCCAGCTCACGCTGGAGGTATCGCCGATAAGCCAGTAGGCCACCCGTACCACGACTACTACCGCGGCTACGGCCAGGATTTGGACCGCTCGCTTGATCCACACGAGATCTCTGGCGGTGACAAGCCGCGTGCGACCGGACATCGGCCAGACCATTGAAGTTCCAAAGAGCTTGGTGAAATCTCTTGCGCTGACCAGATGGAAGGCGGCGAAGGCGAAGAGCCCGCTTGTCCACCACCAGGCATTCCCGTTCGTACCCGAGACCACCTGGAAGGATGCAATCGCCATGAACGCGGCCGTGTACCAGCAGATCCGCCGGGCTGAGCGGGGCAAGCGCATGGCCCCGGCGCGCACCACGAGTCCTACTGCGATGGTGGAGATGGTGAACAGCGTTGGCCAGATTGTGCGGGTGAATACCAGGATGACTAGGAGCAGCAAGAGGATGGGCCAATAGCGGCGCAACAGGTCGAGCAGAGTAGGCCGCCGGATGGCAGTTCCGGTTTCTTCGGCCCGGTCTTGGCTTCTCGCAGTGACCGTTCCCCAGGCCAGCCCGAGTGCCGAGGCAACCAAGTACATCTGAGCTACCAGCCGCCACTGCTCGTCCCGAGGAAATATGCCCACCATGAGAAGCGTGAGGTTCTTGCGCACCGCCTCCCACTGCCCGGTGACGAAGATGAATCGGCCTCCGTAGAAGATGAGGATCGCTCCCACCACGACCGCGATCACTGTGACCAGGCTGTTGTACCAGGTGTTGAAGAGGTTCTTGCGCAGCCAAACGCCGGGGGATACCCGCATGTCAGGAGGCAGGCTCGATGAGCTGTCCGGGGGGCTCGTCTCAGAGGGGGGCAGGGTGGCGGTCATTGGCTCATCGCTCTCTGAGCTGGATGGATCGGTTGTACACGTTCAACAGCCCCGACACGATCAGGTTGATGACCAGGTACACGACCATGTGAATGAGGAGCAACTGCGGGGCGGGGAAGTTAATGCCCCAGGCGGTGATGACAATGAGCGTTAGATCGGGGTAGGCGACGACGATCCCCAGTGACGTGTTCTTGATGAGGTTGGCGCACTCGCTTATGTACGGAGGAATGGCGATCCGCTGTGCTTGAGGCAGCACAACATGGCGGTAGCGCTGGCCTGGTTTCAGTGCCACCGACGTAGCCGCCTCCGTCTGACCCTTGGGGACGGCCAGAATGGACCCGCGGATTATCTCAGCTACGAAGCTGGCCGTGTAGAGGCCCAAGCCGAGGGTTAGCGCCATATAGCCCGAGTTGGTGCTGAAGCCACCGGCGACTCGTCGCCCGCTCTCTGATACCGCCGGCCACGACCACGAATAGGGGCCACCCAGAACCACGAAGCACACCACGACAATGGCGGCAAAGACGCCCACCGACCACAGCACGCGGTGGTGTGGATCACCGGTGGCGTTATTGTGCTGAGTCCGCCATCTCCAGACGGCCACCGCGATGATTGCTGCGGCCAGCACGAGCAGCCAGAACAGCCCAACGTGGCTTTCTGAGGCCAGCGAGGGAATGCCCCACCGGTCTTTGCTAATGATGATCCAGTTGCTGTCTGAACCGAAGAACTTCCCTTGCCAGGGCGGGTTGGTGGCGGTGAATTGGGGAAGGGGGCCGTAGGTAAACAGGGCGAATCCGAAAAAGACAATGACCACTAGCGGCGGTATGTTTCGAAAACTCTCTACGAAGAGGCTCGCCCCTTTGGCCACCAGCCAGTTGGAAGACAATCGCGCGATGCCCACAAATACACCCACCATGGTGGCGATGAATATCCCTACTACTGAGGCCACGATGGTGTTCTGGAGACCGACGACCAGCGCCTTCCAAACCGGATCGCGCACACCTAAGCCAAACGCGTCGCGTACGGCCACGCCGTAGGGCTTTTCCACAAAGTCGAAGTCCTTGGGCAGCCCGACCTCGTCCATGCTCGAGATGAGGTTGTGGAACATCCATCGGATGAGGGCCACAACGACGACTAGGGCCAGCATCTGCGCGGCCAGCCGCAGGATCCGCACGTCGCGCCATAGCGCGGGAATACCGGATTCGGGCACCCTCGGATCGCCAGAGGGGACGACCCTTCGACGGGAGCCGTCGTGGATGGAGCGGATGCCAATGGCGGCCATGCCCGGTGTCTGTCCGATGCGCGCCGCGTCGATCACCACGATGGCAACGATCGCCACAGGCACTGCCACTAGGAACACCCATGCGAGGGCGAGTTCTGGGATGTCGCTGTAGTCGTCGAGCAGACGCAGACCTAGCTGCCAGACGGAGATGACTCCCACGAAGGCCAGGATCAGCAGGTCGGCCAGAAGCGCCAGCAGCCTACGGCTGGGAGGCGCGGAGGGTACTGCGGTGAGATCAGCTTGTGCGCTGGCGAAATCAGCTGTGCTGCTCATAGCCGTGTGACCTTGAACATTAGACGAGAGCGGCCCACCGGCTGGGGACCGGTGGGCCGCTCATCGTTTCAGAAGTTGCCCGTCACGAGACGAGCGGGGTTTTCCCTAACGGTAGGGCGGGACGTACATGAGCCCGCCGTTGGACCAGAGGTCGTTGACGCTGCCGTCGAGGACCCCCAGCTGCGGATAGCGGTTGAAGATCTCCTCGTAGTTGCCAACCTGCTCCACCACGTTGATGGCGAAGTCTGTGGGCAGTCCGAGGCCGGGGTCGAAGCCGTCTTGGCCCAGGAAGTTCAAGATGTTGGGGTCGGTGCCGCTATAGCTTCCGATGTTGCTGGAATCGAGTCCGAATTCCCAGGCCTGAACGGTGGCCATGGTGGCCCAGTTCACAACCTGTGCCCACTCGGTGTCGCCGTCGCGAACCACGGTGCCGAGGGGCTCCTTGGAGATGAGCTCGGCCATGATGTGCTGGTCGGGGCCACCCTTGCCCTCGATCTCGAACTTGAACACGCCGAGCACGCTGCTGTCGGCGGTCATCGCCTCGCACTGGCCCTCTTCATAGGCCGGCACCATTGTGTCGAAGCCCTCGAACGTGATCGGGTTGAAGGGGATGCCCCTAGCGGCGAACACCGCGGTGAGGTTCAGCTCGGTGGTGGTACCGGTGCTCACGCAGATGTTGGCGTCGGCGAGGTCGTCCAGCGTGGTGAAGCCGGTGGAGGCTGGCACCATGAGGCCCTGGCCGTCGTAGTAGGTGGTGAACAGGAAGTTGGCGCCCTCGGTACCGTCACGGGTGGCCGTCCAGGTGGTGTTGCGGTTCATCACCTCGAACTGGCCCGATGCCAGTGCGGTGAAGCGC
Organism: Acidimicrobiia bacterium; assembly: GCA_022821445.1. Lineage (GTDB taxonomy): Bacteria > Actinomycetota > Acidimicrobiia > Acidimicrobiales > Bin134 > Poriferisocius. The sequence continues at coordinate 6,747 of JAJEDQ010000029.1, forward strand.
TCGGCGCTGGTGACCGGCACGATCTCGACAGCGTCGGCATCGCCGAAGATGGCCGCTGCCACCACCCGGCACATGTCGATGTCGAAGCCCTCGTACTCGCCGTCCGCATTCAACAGCGCGAAACCGGGCACGTCGTCGCGGGAGCCGCACAGCACATGGCCTCGATCCTTCACGGCCTGGAGGGTTCCGCCGTCTTGAGCGGTAACCACTTCGACGGTTTCTTCCGGTTCTGGCGCTTCTGGAGCTTGCGTGGCGGCCGCGGGGGCCTCGGTGGCCGCGGGGGCTGCGCCGTCGTCGCTGTCGTCGTTGCCGCAGGAGACGGCAATCAGCGAGAAGGCCAATACCAGCCCGAGCAGGGCCAGCAAGCGGTGAACAGATTTCTGCATGGTTTTGCTCCCAATGTTGGACTCAAGGGACGACAAGACGCTAGCGGTTGGATCGCCCTCTGGCTAGGCCGCGCGGTGATTTTTGTGGACCGATTAGACGGGTCTGTTGGAAGGGGCTGACCAGCTAAGTCCGATCGCCCCGGTGGTCGCCGATTATTCCGCCGCAGCCAGAGCTGCGTCGCGCTGGCGCGTGGAGCGATGCACTGGGTCGGTGTCGATCACCGGGATCACGTGCTTGCCGAAGTTCACGATGGTCTCGCGCACCACGTCCATGGGCAGTGTTGAGGTGAGTGGGCTGATCACATACTGATCGGCGCCAACCCGCTCGTACTGACGTGAAACCTGGATGCAGTCTTCAGCGTTGCCCACGCACAGAGAGCCACCCTCGATGGCCATTTTCACGTCATCATGGGTGGGCTCGGGGATGACTGCGGGCCACTCGGGGATGCCGTCGGGCTTGGGGAAGGTGTCCAGCCAGCGGTAGACGAGGCACTGGTAGTAATACATGTGGCCCCGGGTGGCCCAGTCGATGGCGACCTCCCGGTCGTCCAGGCAGATGCCGAAGCCCACGCACATCACGTTGTCGTGTACGTAGTCGCCCACCGGGTTTTTGCAGCTAGCCACCTCGTTCTTGTAGATCTCGATCAGCGGCTCGATCTCGTCGGGCGTACCGATGGTGAAGCACAGCACCCCGATGCCCAGCTTGCCGGCCTTCTCGAAGGTGCCCGGGCTGCCGCACGCCACCCACAGCGGGGGATGGGGCTTGGTGACCGGCTTGGGGAAGATCTCCCGGGCCGGCATCGAGAAGCTGTCGCCCTCGTAGCTGTAGGCACCCTCTCGCCACATGTGGGGGATCTGGCGGATGGCCTCGTCCCACAGACCCCGGGTGACCTCGGTATCGGCCAGGCCGGTTTCGGGATCGCGGGGCGTTCCCGGCATCCCGAATCCCATCACCTCGGTGGACGAGGAGCCCCGACCGGTACCCAACTCGAAGCGCCCGTTCGACAGCACGTCGATCATGGCTGCCCGCTCGGCCGAGCGCACGGGATGGTTCACCGGGGCGGTGATATTGAAGATGGCCGAGCCCAGATGCACTTTCTCGGTGGTCGAGGCCACCGCCGACAGGAACACCTCGGGCGAGGACATGTGGGAGTACTCCCGCAGAAAGTGGTGCTCGGAGGCCCAGATGTACTTGAACCCGTTGCTGTCGCAGAGCTGGGAGATCTCCAGGTTGTCGCGGATGCGCTGGGCCTCCCAGTCGGGGTTGTCCTCGTATCCGAAATCAGGCACGAAGCATTGGGCGAAATATCCGAACTCCATTTTGAGCAACCCCCGGGTAGTGGTTCTTCGAGCGGGACTGTACTGGCGCGTGTTGGCGGCCATCTATTCCGCGGCGGGTAGATGTTGGAACCGCTCGGTGCCCGTGGGGGCGGGTATGGTCGGCACCGATGGCATGGACGCTGCGCCGACCCGCCGCCCGAGTGGTGCTGTTAGACCGGCATGGGCGCATCTTCTTGATGCAGGCCAGTGATCCCATCGACCCCCGCAAGGAGCCGTGGTGGGAGATTCCCGGCGGCGGGCTGGGACCAGGAGAGGACTCGGCCGCGGGCGCTCGTCGCGAGCTGTGGGAAGAGGCGGGGTTCGCCGACGTGGAGGTCGGGCCCTGCATCTGGACCCAGCACGTGGAGTTCGATTTCGCCGGCATCCACTTCGACTCCGATGAGCGCATCCACGTGGCCTGGTGCCCCGATGGGGGAGAGTGGAACCCCCAGCACTTGGAAGCGCTGGAGGCGGCCGCGTTCGAGGAGGCCCGCTGGTGGAGCCTGGAAGAGCTGCTGGCCTCTGACGAGAAGGTGCTGCCCGAACGGCTGCGGGAGTTCTTGCCCGATGTGGTGGCCGGTCGACTGCCGTCGGAGCCCATAGACATAAGCCCCATAGACATCAGCCCTTAGCCTGGTTTGAATCACCCCGGGTTCGGTGGAGGCTCTGTTCCTTGAGAGGATGGAGCAATGCCAAACTATGGGAGATATCCCGCCGAGCTGCGTGAGCGGGCGGTGAGGATGGTGCTGGACAACGAGCGGCATCACGGTTCGCAG
>JAJEDQ010000164.1 GCA_022821445.1 Acidimicrobiia bacterium
ACCTCGAGATGCCGTAGGCAGCGGCGACTTCGGCGTGGGTCCGCCCCTCGACGACGACAGCGGTGATCACCAGGCGGGCCCTCGACATCCCCCACCCTGGAACACCGGCGCGATGTTCCTATGTCTCGCGACATAAGGTTCTTATGTCCTGAACCAACACACCACCCTCTCCGCTCTGTGATGTGTCTGGACATCGGAACGTTGTGAACCTGCGCGGGGCGGGTTTTCAGGGTTTGTTTCGGGGTTGGTAGTCGCGGGTGGGGTCGAGGGTGAGGTGGCGGAGGAGTTGGCCGATGGTGTGGTCGACGACGCGGGTGTCGAGGCTGGCGGCGAGGAGGGTGACGGGGGTGTGTTTGTGGGCTCGGCCGATGCCGATGTGGTGGAGTTTGCCGTTGTGGCGCAGGGTGGCGGTTCCTGGTTTGTCGATTCGGTCGTGTCGGGCTCTGTGGTGGGTTGTGTCGCCTGTTTGGGCGGGTTGGGCTTTGGGGAGTCGGGTGTAGGCGGCGGCGGGGGTTCGGCGGTTGAGGCTGTGGTGGGGGCGGTTGTGGTTGTAGGTGCGGGTGAATTCGTCGATTTGGGCTTGGAGGGCGTTGAGGGTGTGGGCGGGGGTTCGGGCTTTGAGCCATTTTTTGAGGGTTTGCTGGAAGCGCTCGACTTTGCCGCAGGTGGTGGGGTGGTTGGGCGCGGAGTTCTTCTGGGCTATGCCCAGGCCCGCCAGGCGGGCCTCGAAGGCGTTGCGGCCGCCTTTCCCGCCGGCGAGCCGGGTTGTGTAGACCATGGCGTTGTCGGTGAGCGTCGAGGCGGGGAGCCCGTGCTGTTCAGCGGTTTTGTCGAAGGTGTCGACGACTATGGGGCCGGTTATGCGCCGGTGGGCGCTCACCGACAGCGCGTAGCGGGAATGGTCGTCGAGCCAGGTGATGACCTCGACGACAGACCCGTCTGCCAGCGCCCAGTAGCAGAAGTCGGACTGCCACATCTCGTTGGGCAGGTCGGCGGCGAAGCGGACATAGGAGGAGCGGGGCCGTTTTTTGGGGCTGGTGTCGATGAGGCCGAGGAGCTTGGAGACCAAAAAGAAGAGCCAGCCCTGGACACCCCGTAGCGCCTGGCTGCCTGGGCCTGGGTGATGCCCTCGACAGCTACCGACATGATGATCGCCCGAGCCTACGACACCCCCTACAATCACCCGCACGACCACCCAACAAAGTTTCCTATGTCTCGCGACATGCGTTTCACATGTCCTGAAACAACACACCACCCCCTCCGCTCATTGCCGATCGCTCGTGGCTTGCCCGACTTGCCGGGATAGGGTTCGACCCCATGGGAATGCTTGACGGGAAGACGGCCATCGTTACCGGCGGGGGCCAGGGAGTGGGCCGGGGGATCGCATTGGCGCTGGCGGCTGAGGGGGCCGGAGTCACGGTGGCGGCTCGAACCGAGTCGAAGGTGCAGGCAGTGGCGGCCGAGATTGCCGATCGGGGCGGCGCCGCGCTGGCGCTGGTGTGCGACGTGAACGAGCTGGACGACATTCATGCTTGTGTTGACCGCACGGTGGAGCACTTCGGCACCGTCGACATCCTGGTGAACAACGCCCAGCAGGTGCCCCACGGGCATTTGCTGGAGGTGAGCGACGAGGCCTGCATGGCGGCGTGGACCTCGGGGGCAATGGCCTCCATCCGCTTCATGCGTCTGTGCCATCCCTACCTCAAGGACGGCGGAGTCATCATCAACCAGGGCTCCGGATCGAGCCTAAAGACCGACCCCAGCGGCATGGGGGTGTACGCCGGGGTGAAGTCGGCCATCCAGTCGATCACCCGGGCCGCGGCCATGGAGTGGGGGGCCGACGGCATCCGGGCCATCACCCTGATGCCAGTGGCCATGTCACCGGCCATGGAGGACTGGAGGGGATTCAGCCCCGAGGGTTTCGCCGCCCTCCAAGAGCGCTTCGCGCTGAAGCGAGTGGGCGACGCCGAAATCGACATCGGCCGAGTAGTCGCCTTCCTGTGCAGCGACACCGCCGGCTACATAACCGGCACCACCATCAACATCGACGGCGGCGACGCCTACCTGCGCTAGCCGGCGGGGGCGATGTGGCCTTCTAGGCCGTAGGGGCGGTAGGGGCCGAAGATGGATTGCTCTAGGACACCGATGCCTTGGCGGTCGCCCATGCGGACCTTCATGAGGTGCTGGACGTGCTGGTTCTCGAAGGCGCTCTCGTCGACGTCGGCCAGTTTCCAGCGCTCCGACTCCATGGCCATCTCGCCCTTCCAGTCGCCGTGCGACCACGTGGGGTGGCTGTAGCCGATGCCCTTCATGCGATAGGTGAACTGCTTCTCGAAGGTGATCTCGTGGCGCACGTCGTTTTCCAGCGAGGTCATTGCCAAGGTGGCGCTCTTGATCATGCGGCTACCGGGCTCGAACTCGAGCTGGTGCTCGAGGCGGTGCATGGGCTCCACGCTGGGATCCTCCACGCCGGGGTTGTCGGTGAGAGAGTCGTAGGCGGGCAGGAAGGCGCCCACGTGGAAGCGGGGGCGGCCCAGGGTGTCCTCAAACAGCTGGTAGTGGCTGCACATGTCGTCCCAGTGCAGCGGTGCCCACAAGAAGAACAGTCCCATGGCCCGGGGTGCCTGGGGGGCGCCCCGGTTGTCGCCGCCGGCCACCGGGCGGACCCCCCAGGAGCGGTCCTTGGTGCCGTAGGTCTCCGTTCGGTCGATCTCCATGCGCTGGCCGTCGTATTCGATCCAGCCGTGCCAGCGGCCGAACTGGGTGAACCGGGTGGTGTCCATGATCCGGCGGCTGCCGTCGGACCAGTGGTGGCGGGGCTCCTCGATGGCGGCGGTGCGGGCTTCGAAGGTGAGATCGGCGGCGAAATCGGTCTCGTTGGGCGCCAGCACCACTCGACAGGCCTTCATGGGCTCGATGATCTCTAGGCGGAACGGTCCGACGGTGACATCGGAAGGCTCGGGGTTGGCCCGGGCCGAGGCGTGGAAAGCGTGCTGCACTCCGTTGTGGACGATGCTGATGCCGCAGTCCTGGATGTCGAGGTGGGGATAGCGGGCGGTGCCCACACCGAGGTACATGTCGCCGATCTTGGAGTAGCCGTTGAACCAGTAGCGCTCGTAGAAGTCCTTCTCCCCGGTGGAGGGAGTGGAGATTGGATCGGGGGTCTGGTGAATGGGGAAATCATCGAATTTGGTCAGCACCCGCCTATGGTGACAGACCAGCTTCCCTCACCAATTGTCGGAGAGGCTGGTACCATCAAAGGCAACTCTCACTAATCGACGGCGTTCTCATAGGGAGGCACCCACCATGAGTACCGGCAACGGCGAACAGCACACCTTCCGCACCTTCCAGCTCCGCAACCTGGAAGACACCCCCGGCTTCGACCGGCTGAGCGACCACCAGAAGATGGTGACCCGCGTGGTGGGATCGGTACTCCCGTTCAAGACCAACAACTACGTGTGCGAGGAGCTCATCAACTGGGACAACGTGCCCGACGATCCCATGTTCCAACTCACCTTCCCCCAAGAGGGCATGCTCGACCCCGAGCACTTCTCCCGCATTGCCGATCTGATCAAGGCCGAGGTGCCGGCCGCCGAGCTCAAGGCCGCCGCTCGGGAGATCCAGCTGAGCCTCAACCCGCACCCAGCAGGCCAGGTGGAGATGAACGCCGGGTACCTGGAGGAAGAGGTGGTGCAGGGCGTGCAGCACAAATACCGGGAAACTGTGCTGTTCTTCCCCACCCAGGGCCAGACCTGCCACGCCTACTGCACCTACTGCTTTAGGTGGCCGCAGTTCGTGCAGCTCGATGATCTCAAATTCGCCAGCAAGGAGATCGACCGGCTGGTGGCCTACCTGAAGCTGAACCCGACGGTTTCGGATGTGCTGTTCACCGGGGGCGACCCGATGATCATGCGCACCGAGCTCATCCGCCGCTACGCCGAGCCGCTGATGGACGACGACCTTGAGATCAACACCATCCGGTTCGGCACCAAGGCGCCAGCCTATTGGCCCTACAAGTTTACCGAGGGCGAAGAGGCCGACGACCTGCTGCGGCTGTTCGAGGAGATCGTGGCCTCCGGGCGCCACTTGGCCATCATGGCCCACTACTCGCACCCGGTGGAGCTGGCCACCGACGCCTCCCGAGAAGCGCTGCGGCGCATCATCGAGACCGGTGCGGTGGTGCGGTGCCAGGCCCCGCTGATCCGCCACGTGAATGACAGCGCCCGGGCTTGGGCCGACATGATCACCACCGAGGTGTCCCTGGGGGCGGTGCCCTACTACATGTTCGTGGAGCGCGACACCGGGGCCAAGCGGTACTTCGAGGTGCCGCTGGTGGAGGCCTACCAGATATACACCGACGCCTATAAGCAGGTTTCGGGGCTGGCCCGCACCTGGCGGGGGCCGTCGATGTCGGCCACCCCGGGCAAGGTGCTGGTAGACGGCGTAACCGAGATCGGCGGTGAGAAGGCGATCGCCCTGAAATTCGTCCAGGCTCGCGACCCCGAATGGGTGAACAAGATCTTCTTTGCCGCTTACGACGAGAAGGCGTCGTGGCTCGACGAGCTGCGCCCAGCGTTCGGCGAGGAGAAGTTCTTCTACACCGACGAGCTGAACAACATGAAGACCGACACCCCCCAGCGGGTGCAGCTCATCACCACCAGAGCTGCCTAGTTTCGGCTCAGCTCACTCCCACTCGATGGTGCCGGGGGGCTTCGAGGTGATGTCGTAGGCCACCCGGTTGATGCCGTCCACCTCGTTGATGATGCGGCTCGACATCTTCTCCAACAGCTCGTAGGGCAGCCGGGCCCAGTCGGCGGTCATGGCGTCCTCGCTGGTCACCGCTCGGATGACCGCCACTTGGCCGTAGGTGCGCTCGTCGCCCATCACGCCCACGGTGCGGATGTCGGGCAGCACGGCGAAGGTCTGCCAGATTTCCCGTTCCAGCCCCGCGGCGTTGATCTCGGCTCGAACGATGGCGTCGGCCTTGGCCAGCAAGGCCGCTTTGGCCGGGGTGACCTCGCCGATCACCCGCACACCGAGGCCGGGGCCGGGGAAGGGATGGCGCCACACGATCTCATCGGGCAGGCCCAGTTCGTGGCCCACGGCCCGCACCTCGTCTTTGAACAGGTCGCGCAACGGCTCCACTAGCTCGAAGTCCATCTTTTCGGGGATTCCGCCCACGTTGTGATGGCTCTTGATCTTGGCCGCGGAATCGGACCCCGACTCGATCACGTCGGGATACAGCGTGCCCTGCACCAGATAGGCGGCGCCGTCCACCTGGTTGGCGGCCTCCTCGAAGATGCGGATGAACAGCTCGCCGATGATCTTGCGCTTCTCCTCGGGGTCGATCACCCCCACCAGGGCCTCGAAGAACCGGTCGGCGGCGTCCACCGCGATCAGCTCGATGCCCTGGGAACGGCGGAAGGCGTCGATCACCTGCTGGCCTTCGTCTTGGCGCATCAGGCCAGTGTCCACGAACACGCAGGTGAGCTGATGACCCACCGCCCGGTGGACGAGGGCGGCGGCCACCGCCGAGTCGACCCCACCCGATAGGCCGCACACCGCCCGGCCGTCGCCGATCTGGGCGCGGATGGCGGCCACCGCCTCGTCGATGAACGACTCGGTGGTCCACGACGGGGCCAGGCCGGCACCCCGGTACAAGAACCGCTCCAGCACCGCCTGGCCGCCGGGGGTGTGGGCCACCTCGGGGTGGAACTGGACGCCGAAGATTCGCTGGGCGGGGTTCTCCAGGGCGGCCACCGGCGCCTGGGGCGTGGAGGCGGTGACCGCGAATCCGTCGGGCGGGGTGGCGATGGAGTCGAAGTGGCTCATCCACACCGGTCGCTCGGGGTCCTCGTCGGGGCCGAACAGCGTGCCGGGGTCGCTCACGCTCATGGCAGTGCGGCCGTACTCGCCGATGCCGGTGCGGGACACCTCACCGCCGAGTTGGGCGGCGATGAGCTGGGCGCCGTAGCAGATGCCCAGAATGGGGATGCCCAGGCGGTAGATGTCGGGGTCGATACGGGGCGATCCCTCGACGTGGACCGATTTGGGCCCGCCGGAGAAGATCACCGCACCAGGCTGGCGGGAGGCGATCTCAGCGGCGCTGATGGAGTGGGGGACGATCTCGCTGTAGATGTGGGCCTCGCGCACCCGTCGGGCGATGAGCTGGGCGTACTGGGCGCCGAAATCCACCACCAAGACCGGGTGGTCTCGGCCGGCGGAATCGGTGCCGATGGCCGCCGATAAACCGTCGGCGGTGCTGCTCAACGGCCCATTCCGATGCCCTGGGAGCGCTGGAGGGACTTGCCCTCGGTTTGCAGCGAGGGGGCGATCATTATGTCGGCTTTCTGGAACTCCTTGAGCGACTCATAGCCGCAGGTGGCCATGGAGGTGCGCAGACCGCCGAAGAGGTTGAGGCGACCGTCGTTCTCCCGGGCCGGGCCAACCAGGATCTCCTCCAGCGTGCCCCGGGGGGTGGTCTGCACCCGGGCGCCTCGGGGCAGGGTGGGATGGAAGGTGGCCATGCCCCAGTGGTGGCCCCGGCCGGGGGCCTCGTGGGCCGCAGCCAGCGGGGAGCCGATCATCACCGCGTCGGCCCCGCACACGATGGCCTTGGCGATGTCGCCGCCCGTGGCCATTCCCCCGTCGGCGATGATGTGGACATACACCCCGGTCTCATCGAGATGGCGCATCCGGGCCGCTCGGGCGTCGGCGATGGCGGTGGCCTGGGGAACCCCAATGCCCAGCACCCCCCGGGTAGTGCAGGCTTGGCCCGGTCCCACCCCTACCAGGATGCCGGCGGCGCCGGTGCGCATGAGGTGAAGTGCAGCGTCATAGCTGGCGCAGCCGCCGACGATCACCGGGATCTCCAAGCGGCGCACGAACTGCTTGAGGTTCAATGGCTCATGGCTCTTGGACTTGTGCTCGGCGGTGACCACCGTGCCCTGGATCACCATCAGGTCGAGCTCGGAGGCCAGCATGTGGGGGGCGAGCTGCTCGGTGCGCTGGGGAGTGACCGAGGCGCAGGAGATCGCCCCGGCGTCTTTGATCTGGCGAATGCGCTCGCCGATCAGCTCGGGCTTGATGGGCTCAGCGTAGAGCTCCTGCATCCGCAGGGTGGCCTTCTCGGGGGGCTGGGCCGCGATTTCATCCAAGACCGGCTCGGGGTCGTCGTAGCGGGTCCAGAGCCCTTCCAGGTTGAGCACCCCCACCCCGCCCAGTCGCCCGATGATGGTGGCAGTCTCAGGGCTGACCACGCCGTCCATGGCCGAGGCCATGAGGGGAAGGTCGAAGCGGTAGGCGTCGATCTCCCAGGCGATGCTCACATCTTCGGGATCGCGGGTGCGGCGGGTGGGGACGATGGCAATGTCGTCGAATCCGTACGCCCGCCGTGCGGTCTTGCCCAGCCCGATGTCAATCTCGGCCATCACGACGCCCCTTTTGCTTGGAAACCAGGGATTCTAAAGCCTTCAGCCTTGCTATAGGGGGATTTACCCTCTCACCAAGAGGTAGGAAAAGTCAGGCGGCTGATTGGATGAGATTCCAGAGATCCTCCATGTGATGGCGCTCGGTTTGGGGGCTGCCGATGGCCACCCGCAAGATGAGTTGGCCGTCGATGGTGGTGGGGGTGAGATAGGCCCGACCGGACTGGTTGACCGCCTCCAAAACCCTCTGGGAGGCCTCGTTGCCGTCGGTGTGGCGGAAGCACACCAGGCTGACCACGGTGGGAGCGGCCAGCTCGAATCGGGCATCAGCCTCCTCCCACTCGGTGAGCTCGGCGGCCCAGGCGATGTGGCGGCGGATGTGGGCCCGCAGGCCTTCCATCCCGTAGTGGCGGAGCACGAACCACAGCTTGAGGGCCCGGAATCGCCGGCCCAGGGGCACCTGCCAGTCGCGGTAGTCCACCACCGCTCCCGACTCGCTGGCCGGGTTGCGCAGGTACTCGGGGGTGATGGACAGAGCGTCGTTGAGACTGGCCCGGTCGGCCACATAGAACGCCGAGCAGTCGAAATTGGTAAGCAGCCACTTGTGGGGGTTGAACACATAGCTGTCGGCGGTGTCCAAGCCGGCGTTGAGGAACCGCATTTCCGGGCATAGGGCAGCGGAGCCGGCGAAGGCGGCGTCCACGTGCAGCCAGGCGTCAAAGTTGTTGGCCACCCATCCCACCTCGGTCACCGGGTCGATGGCGGTGGTGGAAGTGGTGCCCACGGTGGCGGCCACGAAGAACGGAATCAGATCGTCGTTCTTGTCGTTGACAATCTCATAGGCCAGGTGGTCGGCTCGCATGGCGTAGCCCGGGGTGGTGCTGATGGAGCGCACCCGCTCGTCGGGGATTCCGGCCACTCGCAGCCCTTTGGCTATGGACGAGTGGGCCTGTTCGGAGGCGTAGGCCACCAGTTTGGGAAGGGCGGCGATGCCGCCGGCCCGGTGCCGGGCGGCGAGGATGGCGCACAGCGTGCTGCTGGATGCGCTGTCCTGGGTGACGCCGTTGCCCCGGAACTTCTCGGGCAGGCCCATCTCGTCGGCCAGCCAGTCGAGCACATGCTGCTCCAACTCGGTCACCGCAGGGCTGGTGTCCCACAGCATGCCTTGGGCGCCGATGCCAGAGGAAACCAGGTCGGCCAACGCAGAGGGTGCACTGGCATTGGCCAGGAAATAGGCGAAGAACCCCGGCGCCTGCCAGTGAGTGATGCCGGGCACAATGACCTGGTCGAGATCAGCCAGCACGGCGGTGAAGTCCTCGCCGTGCTCGGGCGCCTCGGCGGGCAGCATGGCCCGGATGTCACCGGGCGCCACCGGAGCCTTGACCGGGAACTCCCCGAGCCGCTCCATATAGTTCGCCAACCAGTCCACGGCCTCGTAGCCCGCCTGCCGGAACTCCTCCGGGCTCATGTGATTCGGTCGCTCAGCCATAGTCGCCGTCTAACACTGCCCCGAGACGAGATCGATCAGCAAAATGAACTGGGGGCCACCCCGCTTGATCGCGATGGTGGCCCCCAGGCTCGGTTCTTTGGGTTGTAGATGCGGCCAGGTGGCTACATCATGCCGCCCATGCCTCCCATTCCTCCCATGCCGCCCATGGGGTCGCCACCAGGGGGCATCGGGGGGGCAGGGGGCTCGGGCTTGTCGGCTACGAGGGCTTCGGTGGTGAGAAGCATTGCGGCGATGGAGGCCGCGTTCTGCAAACCGGCCCGGGTCACCTTGGCCGGATCGATCACGCCCGCGGCCACTAGGTCTTCGGTGACGCCGGTGGCGGCGTTGAATCCGATGGTGCCTTCGGTTCCCTCGATGTCGCGCACCACGATGGAGCCCTCGAATCCGGCATTGGAGGCAATGAGGGAGCAGGGCACGGTCAGCGCCTCAAGCACTATCTTGGCCCCAGTAGCCTCGTCACCGCTCAAGCTCTCGGCCGCTTCGGCCACCGCGGGGCGGGCTCGCAGCAGGGCGGTGCCGCCCCCGGCGACCACGCCCTCTTCGATGGCGGCTCGGGTGGCCGACAGCGCATCCTCGATCCGGTGCTTCTTCTCCTTGAGCTCCACTTCGGTGGCGGCGCCCACCTGGACGACGGCCACGCCGCCGGCCAGCTTGGCCAAACGCTCTTGAAGCTTCTCCCGATCCCAATCGGAGTCAGTGTTGTCGATCTCCTGGCGGATCTGGGCCACCCGGCCCTCGACGTCGGCCTTGGCGCCTGAGCCCTCCACGATGGTGGTGTCGTCTTTGGTCACTATCACCTTGCGGGCGGTGCCCAATAGATCGAGGGTGACGCCCTCCAGATTGAGCCCGACCTCCTCGGCCACCACCTGGCCGCCGGTGAGGATGGCCATGTCTTGGAGCATGGCCTTGCGGCGCTCTCCGAAGCCGGGGGCCTTGACCCCCACCGAGTTGAACGTGCCCCTGATCTTGTTCACCACCAGGGTGGCCAGGGCCTCGCCCTCCACGTCTTCAGCGATAATCAAGAGCGGCTTGCCAGTCTGCATGACTTTCTCCAGCACGGGCAGCAGATCCTGCACCGAGCTGATCTTGCCCTGGTTGAACAAGATGTAGGGCTCATCGAGAACGGCCTCTTGGCGCTCGGGGTCGGTCACGAAGTAGGGCGACAAGAATCCCTTGTCGAACTGCATGCCCTCCACGAAGTCGAGTTCCATGCCGAAGGTGTTGGACTCCTCCACCGTGACCACGCCGTCTTTGCCCACCTTGTCGATGGCGTCGGCGATGACGTCGCCGATGGCGTTGTCGGCGGCCGAGATGGAGGCCACCTGGGAGATCTCCTCTTTCTGGGAGATGTCCTGGGCCTGATCGGCCAGGGAGTCCACCGCCGCGGCCACCGCCTTCTCGATGCCCCGCTTGAGGCTCATCGGGTTGGCGCCCGCGGCCACGTTGCGCAGGCCGTGGCGGACCATGGCCTGCGCCAGCACGGTGGCCGTGGTGGTGCCGTCACCGGCGATGTCGTTGGTCTTGGTGGCCACCTCTTTGATGAGCTGGGCGCCCATGTTCTCGAACTTGTCGTCGAGTTCCACCTCGCGGGCGATGGACACGCCGTCGTTCGTGATGGTGGGGGCACCGAACTTCTTGTCGAGGACCACGTTGCGACCCTTGGGGCCCAGGGTCACTTTGACCGTGTCGGCAAGCTGGTTGACGCCTGCCTCAAGGCCCTGGCGGGCCTCCTCCTGGAACTTGAGGATCTTGGTCATTTGACGATTGCCAGCACATCGCGGGCCGACAAGATCAGCAGATCTTCGCCGTCCGCGGTGATCTCGGTGCCGCCAAACTTGCTGTACACCACGGTGTCGCCAACGGAGACGTCCATCGGGATGAGCTCGCCGGTATTGTCGGACCGCTTGCCCGGTCCTGTGGCGAGAACCTCACCCTGCTGGGGCTTCTCTTTGGCAGTGTCGGGGATGACCAGGCCGCTGGCGGTCATCTCTTCAGACTCACCGGGGCGGACAACGATTCGGTCATCAAGGGGCTGTAGCGCCATCTTGGCCTCCAAATGGTTGGTTGACTTGAGCTTTAGCACTCTCAATAGGCGAGTGCTAAGAGTAGGGCGTGAGCCGCCCCCAGGCCAATTCAGGCTGCCGGTTCCCCCGACCGAATAAAGGGAAGCGGGAGGTTGGGATCGGCGCCGGTGTCCAGCGGGGAGGGACCGTCGAGCTGAAGTCGCTGCCAACCGGCGGCAGCCACCATGGCCGCGTTGTCAGTACACATGGAGCGGCTGGGCAAGAACCCGCTGATGCCGGCGGCCACACAGGCGTCCAGCAATCGCTCTCGCAGCGAGGAGTTGGCCGCCACCCCGCCAGCCAGGCACAGGCCCTTGGCCCCGTATTGCCCGGCAGCCTTGCGGGCCTTGTGGATCAGCACGTCTACCACCGCTTCCTGAAACGACGCCGCGATGTCGGGCACATCGAGGTCGGGGTTGTTTCGCACGTGGTTGACCACCGCGGTTTTGAGGCCGCTGAACGAGAAGTCGTAGCCGTCTTCGTACATGGGGCGGGGGAAGGCCACCGCCTCGGGATTGCCGGTCATGGCCAGGCGGTCGATGACTGGGCCCCCGGGATAGCCCAAGTCCATGAAGCGGGCCACCTTGTCGAACGCCTCACCGGCGGCGTCGTCCAGAGTTTGGCCGATGAGCCGGTAGCGCCCGAAAGCCTCCATGAGCACCAGCAGGGTGTGTCCGCCGGAGACCAGCAGGACCACTACCGGCAGCTCCAAATCGGGTTCTTCCAGGAACGATGAATAGAGATGGGCTTCCAGGTGGTTGACGGCCACGAACGGAACATCCCACACCAAGGCCAGCGACTTGGCTGCGCTCACTCCCACCAAGAGCGAGCCGATGAGACCAGGGCCTGCGGTAGCGGCCACTGCCTCCACGTCGTGGTCGCTGAGGCCGGCCTCAACCACCGCTTGGGCCACCACCGGGGTGAGCAACTCCACATGGGCCCGACTGGCGATTTCCGGGACCACGCCGCCGTAGCGGGCGTGCAGATCCACTTGGCTGCTGATCACCGACGAAAGAACGGCGGAGGGGCCAGAGACCACGGCCGCCGCGGTCTCGTCACAAGAGGTCTCGATGCCCAAGACGATGGCGGGAGTTTCTTGAGGGGTTTCCAGAGCGGTCATGCGCAGTCCAGTTCCACCGCGATCTTGATGAGACGGTTGGCATAGTCGGGTTGTTGGATGTTGTCGGCCCGCATCACAACGGCGTCGGGAGACAGCCCCATGTTCTTGTAATACCCGCGCTGAATGCCCACCGGGGCGAGGCCGAAGCGCCGATAGAGGGCTTGGGCGGCGGGATTGTCGGCAGCCACTTCCAAAGCGAGGTGGGTATTGCGGCGGCAGGCGGCCAACGCCAGGGCCAAGAACAGCCGGGCGCCGATGCCCTGACCCCGGCAATCGGGGGACACCGTGACCGTGGTGATGTGGGCTTCGTTCTCCTCGAAGGCCACCCCGGCGTGGCCCACCACTTGACTGGGGCAGAAGCCTTCGGCATTGGCATCACCCACCACTTGACTGGGGCGGGCGATCACATAGAGCCGATCCTCGGGGCGGGCCAACTCCGCCTCGTAGACATCCCGGGACCAGGGAATGGGGTAGCACTGGGCGTCGATGGCCATGACCTGGGGCAGGTGATGGGAGGTCATGGGAGCAATCATCTGGTCAAGAGTCATGGGAAGGCTCATCGGGTGTTCCAGTTGATGTCGGCGTCGGGAACCCGAAGGTATATCGGTTTGAGCTCCCAGGGTTTGACGAACTCCTCCCGCAGCGCCCGAGCGTGGGCTAGTTGTACCAGCGATGCCGCCGAGGGGTGGGCCAGATCTTGTTCGGCGATCTCGGTCTTCTGGAGCTGATCGAACACCTGGCAGTAGCGGCGGGCGCCGTCGCCCACTAGCAGCACCTCTTCGCTGGTGGCCAGCAACTCGGAGGCCAGATCGTCCGGGGTGCCCACTTGGGCCTCTGACACCCGCTGGATCCCGCCGGGCACTTGACGGTAGAAAGCGTAGAACAGCTCGCTGCGGCGGGCGTCGATGGCGGCCACGATCAGCCGGTTGGTGTGGCGCACGGCGAATGCCAGCAGGTCGAGGCTGGATACGCCGATCATCGGTACCCCTAAGGCGTAGGCCACGGCCATGGCGCTGGATATGCCCACCCGCAGGCCGGTGTACAGACCGGGGCCGAGATCCACCGCCACGCAACCCACATCCCGCAGCTCAATCCGGGCCTGACGGGTCACAAACTGGATCTGGGGAGCGATGGTCTCGGCATGGCGCCGGCCGCGGGCGCTGTGAGCCGAGGCCAGCACCCCTTCGTGCCCGCTAAGGGCGCATCCCACCTGTTGGGTGGCTGACTCGATGCCCAGGATCAACACGGTGGGCTCTCCAGCCAAGGTTCGGTGAGGGTGGTCAGCTCGTCTACTCGGGCTTGCCATCGGGATCCCACTGGGGTGAGCACTACCACCCGCTCGTCGGGGGGGCTGGGACGGCCCTCAACGAAAGTCAGTGCTATTTCGAGATAGTCGCTGGGCAGGGCTTGGCGGATGGCGTCGCCCCACTCGATGAGGATGACCCCGTCGCTGTCGAGCAGTTCGGGCAGGCCCAGGTCGAGCACTTCGGAGATCTGGTCGAGACGGAAGACATCGAGATGGTGGAGGAGCAGCCGTCCGCGGTATTCCCGGGCCAGAGTGAAGGTAGGGCTGGTGACCGGCTCGCTGATGCCCAATGCTGCGGCGAACCCCTGAGTGAAGGTGGTCTTGCCCGCGCCCAAGTCACCCACTAGCAGCAAGAGGTCGCCGGCCTGGGCCTGCTCGGCCAGGCTGGCGGCTAATTCCCGGGTGTTGTCGGGAGAGCGGGTGCGTACTCGTATCATGGGAGCGTAGGGGCGCATTGGGGCGAGGGGACAGGAATCATCCCGACATCGCCATGCGGGCTCGAACCAGGTCAGAGCGCATCTGAGCCTCTTGGAGACCGCCGCCCCGCAGCACCGCCGCCGGATGGTAGGTGGGGATGATCACGGCGTCGGTGTTGGGCATCGGGTATCTCTGGCCTCGCAGCTTGGTGATCCCGGTCTTCGTGTCCAGCAGCAGCTTGGAAGAGAAATTGCCCAGGGTGACCACCACCCTTGGGTCGATGAGCTGGACTTGCTGCTCCAACCACGGGCGGCAGGCGTCGATCTCGTCGGGTTTGGGATCTCGATTGTCGGGAGGACGGCATTTGACCACATTGGCGATGTAGCAACTGTCGCGGGTCAGCCCGATTTCCTCAGCCATCAGCCGGTCGAGCAGCTTTCCCGAACGGCCCACAAAGGGAAGGCCCTGCTTGTCCTCTTCAGCACCGGGTCCCTCGCCGACGAACATGAGGTCGGCTTGGGGGTTGCCCATGCCGAACACCACCTGTGTTCGGCCCTCGGCCAGCCCGCACTTTGTGCAATCGGCAGCTTCGGCGGCAACTTCGGCCAACGTCAACGTCACAGACCAAGAATACGCCCCCCACCAGCAGATTCGATAGGGGAGTTGCAAGTAATGGACTTGGGCGGGTGCTGCGCCGCCGACCGAGAGGCGGGCGGGCCCCCGAGAAGTGGGCTGAGTACCGCCAGCGAGTTCCCTACCAGGTCGTTCCGGGAGTCTACTGATCCGGCTCGCGAGCCGAGGCGCGGTTCAGTGAGGGTGCGGTACGGTCGGCGGTGATGTTGGGAGTCGGCGGGGGCGTGCTGGTGGGGCACTGGACCGATGAGGCGGCTCTCACGGGATGCACGGTGGTGGTGTTTCCCGAGGGAACGACGGCTTCGGGGGAGATCCGGGGCGGCGCGCCAGCAACGAGGGATTTTGCCTTGCTGGCTCCGGAGCGGACAGTGAGCCAGGTGGACGCGGTGGTGTTGTCGGGGGGTTCGGCGTTCGGGTTGGCGGCGGCCGACGGGGTGATGCGGTGGTGCGAGGAGCAGGGCCGGGGGTTCGAGACCAGCGGCGGGCGGGTGCCGATTGTGGTGGGCCTGTCGTTGTACGACCTGACCGAGGGCGACGGCACAGTGCGCCCTGGACCCGATGCCGGCTACGCCGCAGCTCGGATGGCCAGCGATGCGCCCCCGTCGCTGGGACGGGTTGGCGCCGGCACCGGGGCCACTATGAACAAGTGGCGGGGAGCGGAAAACCGCCAACCGGGGGGGCTGGGCGGTGCCCTGCTCCAAATGGGCGATGTGATGGTGGGGGCGTTGGTGGCGGTGAATGCTTCTGGGGAATTCAACGATGGCTCCGTGCAGCAGGCGCTGATCGACGGCACTTATGAGCATCGGCCTGCCGATCCGTTCTCCGACAGCAATGACGGCGAGGTGCACACCAACACCACCATCGGGGTAATCGCCACCAATGCCAAGCTCGACAAGGTGGCCTGCTTCCGGGTGGCTCGTAGCGGCCACAGCGGGATGGCCCGGGCGCTGCTGCCGGCCCACACCGATGGCGACGGGGACGCGCTGGTAGTGGGAGCAACGGGGCAGATAGAGGCCGATTTCAACCTGGTCCGGCTCATGGCGGCGGCGGGCGTGGAGACCGCCGTCAAGGCAGTGGGCCGACATTGACCTCGTTTGAGGACAATGGGAAAAGGAATATCTCGGTGGGCCATGATGACGGGGCTTGAAAGCAACCGCGAAGGGGATTGACATGAAGGACTTGGCTGGGAAGGTGGCGGTGATCACCGGGGCAGGCAGCGGTATGGGTCGGGCCATGGTGCGTAAAGCCGCCTCCGAGGGGATGCACGTATTGGCGGGCGACATCGACGAGGCCGGACTGGCCGAGACCGTGGGTGGCCTGGAGAACGCCCAGCTCATGTTGACCGACGTGACCAGTCCCGACGCCAACGAGGCGCTGGCCAATGCGGCCCTGGAGCGATTCGGCGGCATTCATCTGGTGCATCTCAACGCTGGAGTGCTCACCGGCGGGTTCACCTGGGAGAACACCGTGGACGATTGGCGCTGGGTGCTGGACGTGAACCTGTGGGGCGTGATCCACGGGGTGCGCAGCTTCATTCCCCGGATGCTGGAGAAGGGCGAAGACGGCCATGTGGTGATTACCGCCTCGGTGGGCGGCCTCACCTCCGGGGGGTTGCTCGGGCCCTACACCACCTCGAAATACGGCGCGGTGGCCATCGCCGAGTCGCTGCATCGGGAGCTGGACATGATCGGCGCGCCGATCGGGGTGTCGTGCTTGTGCCCTGGCCCAGTGGCCACCGGCATCTTCCGGGCCGAGCGCAACCGTCCCGACGCCTATGAGGACACCTGCGGTCCCATGTCGGCTGATGCCGAGGCGGCCGCCTTCCACAAAGCCCTGATCAAGACCATCGACGAGAGCACCGATCCCGCGGTGATCCCCGAGTTGGTGTTCGACGCGGTGCAAAACGACAAGTTCTGGATCTTCCCCCACCCCGATTTCAAGGAGAGGATCGCGGCCCGCACCGAGTCGATCATGAATGAGACCAATCCTGAGTACACCGTGGGGCTGCCCGACATTCAATCCCCGGCTCGCTAGCGGGAGGGTGAGTCCGGAGGGGCAGCGGTTCTGCTAGGCAAAGCGGAGGGGGACTCGGCGGCCGAGGTGGCAGACGACTTCGTAGGCGACGGTGTCAATGCGCTCGGCGATCTCGGTGGCGGTGATCTCCTCGCTGCCCTGCCGCCCCAGGAGGACCACCTCGTCGCCGGGTGACACCGGGTGGTCCAGACCGCAGTCCACCATGGTTTGGTCCATGGTCACCACCCCGGCGATGGGGCACCGGCGGCCGCCGATCAGCACTTCGCCCCCACTCACGCCGAGCCGGCGGGTCCAGCCGTCGGCATAGCCAATGGGAATGGTGGCCAGCTGCGTGTCGGCGGGGGCGGTGTAGTAGTGGCCGTAAGACACCGACGTGCCCGCGGCGATGGTCTTGACCATGGCCACCTCGGTGCGCAAGGTCATCGCCGGCTGAAGCGGAAGGCAGTCGGCCAATGCCGGCGACGGCGGGATGCCGTAGATGGCGATGCCACAGCGCACCATGTCGAATCGTCCCAAAGGATGCACCATAGACACGGCCGAGTTGGCCAGGTGGCGACAGAAGTCATGGTGGCCGCCAAGGCGCAGCCGCGAGAGCAGATGGTTGTACTGCTCAATCTGGTACGCGGTGAACGGATTGTCGGGCTCGTCAGCCACTGCGCAATGGGTCCACACTCCGGCAAGCTCCAGCGTGTCTCGATCGGCGATGGCATCGGCCAGCATCATGACTTCCGCAGGCGATGCGCCGACTCGGGCCATGCCGGTGTCGACCTTTAGGTGGACGGGTAGCCGCTCGTCGGCTGCGGCTGCGGCTGCGGCGGCGGCCGCCAAACCCTCGCCCTGGTACACGGTGGGAATGAGCCCGAATTCAACCACCTGGGCAAACTCATTGGGTCGAGGCTCCGACAAGAGGAGGACGGGGGTGTCGATCCCGGCCTCTCTGAGTTGGCGGCCCTCGTCCACCAGGGCCACGGCCAGGGTGCTCACCCCCGCATCCACCGCAGTTGCGGCCACCGGGACCATGCCGTGCCCATAGGCATCGGCTTTGACCACTGCGCACAACTTGGCGGGATGGACGAGTTCGGCCAAGAGACTCACGTTGTGGGCGATGGCCGAGAGGCTGATGTCGGCCCAGGTCGGCCTCATCTCACTGCGGCCTGTCGGACGGCGCCTTCCCACACCTCAGGGAGAGCAAGGAGTAGATCCGATGCTGCCATTGCTGCTGGGGGACGGGCAGCAGCGGCCCTCCCGTGCAGCCAGGCGGCGGCCGCGGCGGCCTTCAGCGGGTCGGTGCCGGCGCTGAGCAGCCCGCAAATGAGTCCGGCCAGAACATCGCCGGTGCCGGCAGTGGCCAACCGGGCATCGCCGCTGGCCACGGCCACCGCCTCGCCTTCAGGATGGGCGATCACGGTGGTGGGGCCTTTGAGCAGAACCAGTGCACCGGTGGCGGCGGACAGCGAGCGAGCGGCGGCAAAGCGATCTGGGTCGGGGGCAGTGCCGGCAAGGATGCGGTACTCGCCATCGTGGGGAGTGAGCACGGTGGGAGCGGTGCGCAGCGACAGCACCTCAGGGGTATCGGGGCCGAAGGCGCAGAGGCCGTCGCCGTCGACCACCAAGGGGAGGGGCGACTTGGCGGCCAGATCGCGAACCGCCTGGAGGGTGTGGGGCTGTCGGCCCAATCCAGGGCCGACCAGCATGGCCTTGAAGCGAGAAAGGTCAGCGGCATCGACCGCTGCTGCCCAGTCGTCGGCCGACAGGGGGAAGCCGACAGCTTCAGTGGGCGCGGCGGGACCAGCCAGAAGGCCAGCAGCCTCGAGGCCAGGGGTGCTCAGACGCACGTAGCCTGACCCACCCCGCAGCGCGGCAATGGCAGCCAGATGGGCTGCCCCGGTCATGCCTGGCGATCCGGCGATGACCCAGCATGCGGTTTGCCACTTGTGGGCCTCCGCTGGTCGGACCGGCAGCCAGTCACCGACGTCGTCGGCAGCAACCAGATGAGTGCGGGCCGACGAGACGTCGAGCCCTATGGAGGCCACCGTGACCTGGCCGCAATGCTGAGCACCGGGATGGAGGATGAGGCCGGGCTTCAGGGCGCCGAAGGTGACCGTTCGGTCCGCGATCCAGGGTTCACCGACGATCTCGCCGGTCAGCCCGTTTACTCCGGAGGGGATGTCGGCGGCCAGAATCGGCGCCGTCCGGTTGGGGTGGTCGAGCAATGGCACGGGCGAGGGCGGGCAATAGGGCCGGCGCAATCCGGTGCCGTAGGCGGCGTCGATAGCCAGGTGGGCCGCAGGCAGCGAGTTCGGCGCATCATCGGCGTCGGCCACGGCCACCCGGACGCCCCGGCGTCGCATCCGCACGGCGGCGGCCCGTCCGTCGGCGCCGTTGTTGCCCTTTCCGACCAACACGGTTACCCGTCTTCCGTAGCCGCCGCCCAACATGTCAAGGGCGGATCGAGCCAGCGCGGCGCCGGCCCGCTCGATTAGTTCTTCCACCGGTTCGGGGGCAGCCGCGTCGGTGGCGGCCATCTCCTCCGGGGTGACGATTGGGATCATGTCAGTCGGAGCCTCGTGGGAAGGTGTCGGCCCGACCTGTCCTCTTGGCGCTTCCTATGACAGGGATCATGGACGCCAGCGGTTGGCCAGTTCGGTCAACGGTTCTAGCAGGAGGTCTTCAGTGCTGATGTCGCCCAGTCGGTCGAGGCGGAAGTCAGGTTCGGTTTCAGTGACCTCGTCGCGCAGGGCGGCGAACCGGTTCCGATAGCCCTCCAACACCTGTTGAGCATTCTCGGGTGACAGGTTTGGCCGGAATCGCACGTGCAGCAGGGTGAGCCCGGTGGTTTGGCGGTCCTTGACTTCGGGGATGAGCACGATGGTCCGGCCGTCGGAACGTCCTCGAGCAGCTTGAACCTGTCGTTCGACCGCCACGAGGTGCTTGCTGCCTCGCAAGGTGGGATCGCGTTCGGCGCGGGAGGCCAATCCCACGGTGATGCCGCCCCGATCGATCACATGAATGGTGGTGCTGGGCGCTTCCGGATCGCCGTTGATGCCGTACCTGATGTACCCGGTGACCTCGACGACCGCGGGATCGAGGGCAGTCAGAGTGCGCAGGGTTTGGTAGCTGAGCTGATGGCGGGGGGCGCCGGCATCGAGGGCGGCCCGCACCAACGGCAGCTCCAACAGCGACTCCTCGGCCCTTGATATCCCGACGGTAACGGTCTTGGCCTGGTGGCGAATGGCGTCCACCGGTCGGGTAAGTTCGCCCACCGCCACAGTGAGCATGGCGGTGAGGTCTTCCAGCACCACCGCGGGGGTGCCCACTCGACCTCGCTCCAGCTGATAGGCGTCGAGGGGGGCGATGCCCAGGGCGTAGCGGTACATGGAGGCCATCTCCGCGGCGGTCCCCGCTTCGAGACATCCGTTGTAGCGGCCTTGGCGCAAATCTTGGAAGAACCGCTGGGCGGCAGGAGTGAACTGTGAGCGGAGTTTCTCCAGAAGTTGCTGGCTGTCGATGCCGGCGTCATTGCGAGCATCGCTGGAAGCCACCTCGGCCTCGATGGCCGCCCGAGTTTCCCGGAGAGGTTGAGCCAGCTCGTCGATGGCCAACGCCGACTCGTAGCCGAACAGGTGGCCCACCATGGTGGCCAGCACAAAGGCCAGATCGGGCGACCCGGTGGTCGGGGTGGCGATCACCTCGGCGGCGGCGTCAAAGCGGGCTTCTGTACCACTGGTGATCACGATGGGTGCGGCCTTGTGGGCTCGGAAGATGGCCACTTCCTTGGCCACGTCGTCGGCGGTGGAGTCGAACAGCCCGGCGGCGCACACCAGAATCAGCGGTTCAGAAGACAGATCGATGTGCTTTTTGTCCTCGGTGGTGTCGCAGGCGATGGACTTGTAGCACAGCTCCGAGAGTTTGATGCGGACTTCCTCGGCGGCAACGCGGTTGAGCCCATTGCCCACGACGGCCCAATAGGTGCGGCCCAGGGCGTGGCGGCGCACGATGTCGGCGATGCGATCGTGCAAGTTGAGCACTTCGGCCATGGCCGCTGGCAGGTCGCGCAGCGAGGCCAGCAGCTGCTGCCGGCGCTCCTGACGACGGGGGTCGGTTGGCTGCCCCCCTTTGGCGGCGTCGGCCAAAGCCGCGGCCAACAGCACGCCGGCGGCCACTTGGGCATAGAACGCCTTGGTGGAAGCCACGCTCATCTCCACATCTCGCCCGTCGGAGGTGTAGAGCACCCCGTCGGCCTTGTCGCACAAATCGCTGTTGCGACGGTTGACGATGGCGATGACAGCCGCGTTCCGCCGCCGCACCAAGTCGACGGTGCGGTTGGTGTCGGTGGTGGTCCCCGACTGGCTAATGGCAATGACCAGGGTGTCGCTCATATCGGCCTGCATCCCGAACCCTGATAGCTCGGTGGCCTGGACCGAGCTGACGTGGCGGTCGGGCAGCTCCTGGCGCAGGAAGTGGGCCAGGCTGTGGGCCGCCACCGCGGCGGTGCCCTGGCCGATGACAATGATGTTGGCGATGCGCCGGTCGGCCATATCCTTCACCAAGCGGTCAGGTAGGCATTCGCGGCCCAACTCCACTCTCAGCGTTGGAGTGGGCTGGTCACTGTCGGCGCTGATGATTCGGCCGCGCAGGGTCTTGCGGAATGACTCGGGCGACTCGGTGATCTCTTTCAGCAAGAAGTGGCGGAATCCTCGGCGGTCAACATCGCGGGTCGTGATCTCGGCGTCGACGATGTCACCGTCGGCCACCGGAAGTGGAGTGCCGTCATAGGAGAATCGCCGGACGGCAGACAGGTCGCCGGCGTCGTCGCTATTGAGAACCACCACTTGGCCTCGGCTCAAGGCCGCGTTCTCCCGGTCGGATGGAGTTTCTCCATCCATCCGCAGATAGCGGCCGGATTGCTCTACCAGGCCGTAGGGCTCACTGGCCACGACGTAGGCGTCTTCCGCCGCACCGACATACAGGGCTTGGCCGCTGCCCCGCAACGCCAACAGGAGTTGGCCGGGGTGGGTGGCAGTCTGCCCGGCGATGGCCACTGAGCCGTCGAGGTCGCCCACTGTTCGGAGGAAGGCGTCGATAGCGTCATCAGAGTTTGGGACGCGGCCTGGCGTCTTGGGAACTGAGTCGCGGGCGCTAGAGGAATTGGCCGAATCGCTCAATCGAACTGACCAGAGCGTGGGAATTACTTTGGCATCGGTGGTGATGCCGGGATCAAGGGCCAGATTGTGGTAGGCGACCAGATCGGTGTGGTTGTCGACATCGCCGTTCAGAGCACCGATTGTGTAGGGCCGGGAGGGGCCATCGGCCAGTTCGGAGTTGAGCGGATGGGCGTTGGCCTCGTTGATCATGCCTACGCTGGCCCAGCGAGTGTGCCCAATGACCACGGCAGAGGCATCTGAAGCGTCCAGCGCGGCGGCCAAGAGCTCGTCGCCGCCGATGGCTGCTCGAAGCGCAGCGGTGTTGTCGCCCAGTTCGCCGATTTCTGCCGCAGCCTTATAGGTGAAGCTCAAGCAGCCCTCGGCCCAGCGCACCGAACCCGACCGAAACAGCGGGTCGGCAGCCCGCTCGGCCAGCGCCGCGGCCACAGCGGGGGCTGCGGGGTCGAGACCATGGTCGCTGATCAGCAAATGGAGTCCAGCCGAGTCCCGGCCCCGAACTTCCAGGCGGTCGAGCGCCGACAGCGCGATCTGCACCGAGATGAATGCGGACAGAGCGGCCACACTGGCGTTGGGCCCGGCCAACTCGGCTACCGCATCGGCGGTGTTCAGCCGGTCGTTGCCGATGGCCCACACGGCGTCCTTCATCTGGACCAATGCGGCGTTGACCGCCTCGATGGCCCGATCGCTCCCTGACCGGTCGAGATCCACCTCCAATCTGCCGACCAGCCGATCGACTTCGCCGAGCGTGGCTCGGATGGTGGCCCGCAGCGGCTTTTCGGCCAACAGCGCCTGAAGTCCGGCGATGCCTTGGAGCAGGCGGTCAGCCTCAGTCAGGCTGTCGGCCGCTGCTCCGATAAGCCCGGCCAGATCATCGGCGTCGCTCCGGTCGCGCAAAGCCACGACCACCGGGCTCAAAAGGTCGAGGACCTCGGCCGAGGTCGGGGGAACACGCTGTGACCAGCGCCGGACCACCGCGACAATGCCGCACATCTCCCTCAAGTTTAGTGGTGTGGGCCCGATATAGTCGATGGCGGACCCATTACCTCCGCGATCCAAAAGGACAGGGGCAGGGTGGGATCCGCCGGGGCTGTAGAAGGGTGGTTCTGCCTGTGTTGGCTCCCTTGAGGAGAACCTCATCGCTTGCAAGGAAGCTGGCTGCGGCGACATTGGCTGTCGCCGTGATTGCCTATGGGCTGCTGTACGTTCCGCCAGCCGCCGCGGACCCGGACTCTTCCGGCGAGACACCGTCTGCCGATGCACCGCTGCTCGAGGAGAAAGCGAAGCTGAACAAGCTGATCTCAGAACAATCGGTGTTGATGAGCGCCTATCGCTGCCGGTTCAATGTGGACATCCAGTACGTGCCTGGAGGGTGCCGGGACGGACAGCCTGCCTACCCAGAGTGGACCTCATTCACATTCATCGGGTCTTACAGAAATATGGATCTGATGAAGCTTGAAGATCTTGTGACCGGGCAAGAAGCGCTGTTGAATGCCTACCGCTGCCGGTTCCGCGTCGACACGGATGCCGTTCCCGGGGGATGCGGCCAAGCTGACGACACCGACGACAGTGATGATGGCGACGACCCCGGCGACGCCGAGGACACCGGCGACGTCGGCGATTCAGTGCCTCAGGACGGGTGGAATCCTTTCGACGGCTTCGAATTCAACCACCCCGGCCTGGACAGACCTCGACAGGTAGGTGTCTTCACCGAATCGATCACAGGAACTCGGCTGTCTGAGGGGGCCAGAGCCGAGTTGCGAGTGGCCTGCTTTTACTTTGACAGTGAAGAGGAAGCAACGCTCGGGGCCTACGTCAACTGGAATACGTTCATCACGTCACGAATAGGGATTTACGACTTGGAGATGGAATTCTCCGGTGGTCAGAGCACGACGTTCGACGCAGTCAACAGCACCATCAATGAGGCCTCCGTTCCGTTCGGTGCGGAAAACTCTGCCCGGTTTGCCCAGTCGATCGCCGACTCGGACGGAGAGACCGTTACGGCATCTGTCTTCATTCCCTTCGGCGGATGGACAATCTCGGCAACGTTCGATCTGAGCGAGTCGGCTACCGCCATCCAGCCAACCATCGATAGATGTCAGGGGTAAGTGGTCCAGTGTTGGCTAGCGGCAACCAGTTCATGGGCGATGGAGTCGGCGGTTTCGACGGTCTCGGCTTCCACCATGATTCGGATGACGGGCTCGGTTCCAGAGGGGCGAACTAAAACCCGGCCGCGGGAGCCAAGGGCCTGCTCAGCATCAGCCACGGAGGCCGACATGCGGTCGGAGTCGATGGCGCCGGGGTCGATGGGTACGTTGTGGAGCACTTGGGGCATCTTGGTCATGGCTTCGGCGGCTAAGTCGTGCAAGGGCATTTCTCGGCGGGCAACAACTTCGAGGAGCTGCAAGGCGGTGACCAGGCCGTCGCCGGTGGTGGCCAGGGAAGGGAAGATCAAATGGCCCGATTGCTCGCCGCCCAGCCCCCAGTCGCCGTCTTGTAGCGCCGCCCACACGTGCCGGTCGCCCACCGGTGTGGTCACCACGTGAATGCCCCGCTGGGCCATGGCTCGGTGAAATCCCAAGTTCGTCATCACCGTAACCACCACGGTGTTGCCGGGGAGCTGACCCCGTTGATGGCGGTCAGCCGCGCAGATGGCGATGATCTGATCGCCGTCGACGAGTTCGCCGGTGTGGTCCACGGCCAGCACTCGGTCGGCATCACCGTCGAAAGTGAGCCCCAAGTCGGCATCCTGCTCGCTAACGGCCTGGGCGACTGCCTCCGGATGGGTAGAGCCACAGTGGCGATTGATGTTTCGGCCATCGGGTTCAGCATTGATCACGGTGACGGTCACATTGTGCGCTTGGAGTGGGCCGGGAAGGACGGCAGCGGCTGACCCGTGGGCCGCGTCCACCACAACGTGGAGGTTGCGTCCGTCGAAGTGAGCGGTGCTGGCTACCGCGTCCTGGTATTTCTGCAACAGTCCCGATCCATCGGAAGTTCGTTGGGGAGCGCCAATAATGGACACCGTGCTGCGGTTGGGATCATCCAAGGCCGACTCCAGTGCGGCCTGGATTTTGTCGTCCAGCTTTCGGCCACCGGGGCTGAACAGCTTGACGCCGTTGTCTGACCATGGGTTGTGCGATGCCGAGACCACCGCGCCTGGGGTGTGATCGCGAGCTGCGGCCCAGGCCACCGCCGGGGTGGGCGCCACCCCCATATCAACAGTGGAAACTCCGACTGCGCTGAAGCCCGCGGCCAAGGCGGCGGCAAAATCGGGGCTGGATTCCCGAGTGTCGCGCCCGATGAACACGGGAGTTGAGGGGTTGAGAACTTCAGCAGCCGCTTGGGCCAGCGCGATGACGTCGCCGGGAAAGAGCTCTTTGTAGGCTCGACCCCGAATCCCGTCGGTTCCAAAACGCAGCACTGAACTCAGCCCCTGGCCGCGGGGATCCGGTCTAGCGCTTGGAGTACTGAGGTGCCTTGCGGGCCTTCTTCAGGCCGTACTTCTTGGATTCCTTCTTGCGGTCGTCGCGGGAGAGGAATCCCGCCTGCTTTAGGATCTCCCGCAGCTCGGGATCCAGTGCCACCAGACCACGGGCTATACCCAGACGCAGAGCACCGGCTTGTCCGTTGGCCCCACCGCCGTGCATGTTGACGTCGATGTCGTATACCTCGGCGGTATTGGTGATCCGGAGCGGCTCCATAAACGCCATGCGATGGCTCTGGGAGGGGAAGTAGTCCTGGGCCTCGCGGCCGTTGACGGTCACCTGGCCGGTGCCGTGGCGGAATCGGACACGGGCAACAGCTCGCTTGCGCCGTCCGGTGGCTTGAGTGAGGGGGGCGGGCATTATGAGTCCTCGGTACGGGATCGGGCCCCGGCAATTACCAGGGGCTGTGGTTGCTGTGCCTCGTGGGGGTGGACCGGACCGGCGTAGACCTTGAGCTTGCGGAGCATCTGTCGGCCTAATCGGTTCT
>JAJEDQ010000213.1 GCA_022821445.1 Acidimicrobiia bacterium
GAGGGTCTGATCGACGTCAAGAGGAACATGGACGCCCTCACCGAGCCGGTGGAGATCGAGTCCGACGGGGTGTTCATCCTCCATCCCGGCGAGTTCGTGCTGGGCTCCACCCTGGAGCGGGTGCGGATTCCCGACGACCTGGTGGCCCGGCTGGAGGGCAAGTCGTCGCTGGGCCGTCTCGGGCTGTTGATCCACTCCACCGCCGGGTTCGTGGATGCCGGGTGGAATGGCCGCCTCACCCTGGAGCTGTCCAACGTGGCCACCCTGCCCATCACCCTCTATGCCGGCATGAAGATCGGCCAGATCTCCTTCATCCGCATGACCACCCCTGCCGAGAACCCCTACGGCTCCTCCGAGGCCGGCTCCAAGTACCAAGACCAAGCGGGCCCCATCCCCTCCCGCTACTGGAAGAACTGGTAGGAACATCGCTGTCTGGCATCATCCGATTTGAGCCGATGCCGCCCAGCCTTCTGATCCGGACCAATACCAGTCGGTCTACGACGGCTGTTGGACCGCCGCCATGGGTGCCACAGTCGAGTGCGGCGCCGGCATCTCCCACCCCCACGGCATCGGCCGCGTCCGCCGCCCCTGGATGGCCGACGAGCACGGCGACGCAGGCGTTGATGTGCTGCGAGCTGTCAAGGCCGCCCTGGACCCCGACAACCTCATGAACCCCGGGGTCTTGATCCCCGACTGACCGTTGGCCGTCTAAGGGGCTCGCAGCATGGCAACGCCCATGCATCGGCCGGCATGGCCGGATTGACCGCGATGCGAAAAGAAGCGCCGGGCGTCCAGCGTGTCCATTCGGGAGTCTTCAATGTTCTTGAGCCACAAACCGGCGTCGAGCAACTGCTGTTTGACCATGTATGGGATGTCCAAGTGCGGCCTGTCCCCCACGTCGTAGAGCACCGCCGGTTGTTGGTGGAACTCCCCCTCGGCCTGCATGGCCTCGTTCATAGAAACTTCGAGGGAGAGCGGTTGCAGACATGGCCCGATACCCGCCTGGATGTCGCGCGGCCGGCAGCCCAACTCCCGCGCCATCGTTTCCACCGCCTTTTGGGCGATCCGTCCGATCGCCCCGCG
This sequence comes from Acidimicrobiia bacterium, assembly GCA_022821445.1. Taxonomy (GTDB): domain Bacteria; phylum Actinomycetota; class Acidimicrobiia; order Acidimicrobiales; family Bin134; genus Poriferisocius. The sequence goes on from JAJEDQ010000213.1 coordinate 1,084, forward strand.
CCATCCCACATGCACGATGCCGATGGCCGGTTGCGCCGCGTCGTAAAGCACCACCGGAGCACAGTCGGCCACCAGCACGGCCATCGGGATCATCGGCGTGCTCGTCACCAGCGCATCACAGGTGGCCACACCGGACTCCGATGAGTCGGCCCCCCGGCCTCTGTCGTGCTCGCTGACGACTTTGACCCGAACCCCGTGTACCTGACGGGGAATCACAAGATCACGGAAGTCGAACCCCAGGTCGTCGCCCGCGATCTTGCGGTTGGCGATAACCCGGGCTGGGTCGTCCCCCACCTCAAAGCTCAGGTTCAGACTGGCCAGCTCCCCTGTACTCACCCCAGCGTCACGGCCCGTGACCGCAGCCAGCGCCTGATCACTGTCGAAACTAAACCGGATTGCATCCATTCGTGTTCCTCACGACGAACCGGTCAAAATCGTACGGCAAGTGGAGTTCCCACAGGAGCAGATCATGCATGAATCCCCAGTGTGGTTCTCGCCGGTCTTGCGGTCGGTGCGCGGGGTGGTCGAGCACTCCCGACACGTTCGCACGTCGGTGGAGGCCATCGAGCAAGTGGCCTCGTGGATGGCCTACGAGGAGTTCGACTTTCCATCGGGCCCGGTCGACGGGGCAATCAGCGACCGGACCGACCCGGCAGAGATCATCGACGTCTCGTTCTTCTATGCGGTAATGAACTTCGCCTTCACCGACTTCGACTCCGGGGTGAAGTTCGCCGCCGAATATGGGGGTCGCACCTGGTCGGACAGCGAGGGCATGTTCGCCTGCGTCGCCCAGGCGTTGGACGACGGCGTGCCGCTGACCGATGGCGCCTACCTGGCCGAGATCAGCCGAGCCGAACTGGGCCGCGTGTTCAGCGGGAATATCGAGATCCCCATGCTCGATGAGCGGGTCGAGATCCTCAACGCCGCGGGCCAAGGTCTGGCCGAGCGCTATGGCGGCAGCGCCCACCGGTTCGTGGCCGACTGCGCGCCCGCCATGTACGCCGCGGGCAACGGTCTGATGGAGCGGCTCGTGGCCGAGTTCCCCCGGTTCAACGATGTCAGCACCCACAATGGCCATGAGGTGCAGTTGCACAAGCTGGCCCAGCTCTGGCTGTGGCAACTGCACATGGCACTGGCCCGCGAAGGTGCCTTCGCGGTCGCCGATCTGGATCGGATGACCGCGTTCGCCGACTACATCGTCCCCGTCGCCCTGCGGCTCATGGACATCTTGTCCTATGCCCCGGAGCTGGAAGCTGCCATCAACAGAGGCGAACTGGTCGCCGCGGACAGCCCTGAAGAAGTGGAGATCCGGACCCACACTCTCTACGCCACCGCCCTGCTTACCGACGCCATCAATCGAATCCGCCCACCGTCGGCAGCACTCATAGTCCCCCAAGTGGACTTCCGGCTCTGGAAGGCCTACCACGCCACCTTCTGGCCCCACCACCTAACCCGCACCATCATGTACTGACCTCCATAGCCGGGCACACCCCGTCCTCAAGCAGCCACGGACTCACAGAAACCACCGCCGAACCCTACAACGGCGCTCGACGCGGCTATCCGGCATTTGCGCAGCCCACACTCGCCCGTATCATGCGGCATCGACAGGAGGCAACGACATGTCTGATACGAACCTGGCCGTCGGCAGCCAGATCAATCTCGGCCATTCGATGATCACGTTCATCGAGCCGCACCGCGGCGAGGGGCTGCACGAGTACAACCGCTGGTACGAGGACAGCCCCATCGGCCAGATGCACTGACGCGGCGCTCAGAACGGCAGAACCTCCCCGGCTGTGGCCTTGCGCTGACACCGTACGGTGCCAAGGATTGTCGGTAATCGTTCGGTGACATGGCATTCTTGACACCGTTCGATGTCCAGTAGAAGGGAACCGGCTATGTTTTGCCTCTGTCTGCCGATGAGGGTTCAGAAGCCGGTGTGCCGGTGTTCACGCCGTCTGATTTCGGTCACGCTGTCCGGCATGTCCGTAAGGAAAGAGGTCTGACCCAAGCTGCGTTTGCCGCTGGATTGGGGGTGTCGCGCAAGTGGTTGTCGGAGGCGGAGAGGGGCAAGCCGGGCATTGAACTGGGCTTGGCCCTTGCCGCGCTGCGCGAAGCCGGCTACATGTTCGTGATGGTCAAGCGGCCCGAGCCTGAGTTCGATTTCGAGGCTCACCTGCGATCGCTGGCGGAGGGCTAGCGGTGGAACTCGCTGTGCTGATCGGTGGGAAGGTCGCCGGTTCGCTAGACCTCTCCGGTGGTCAGCCGTCGTTCGAGCACGCGCCTGCTTACGTCCATGGAGGTGGGCCGCCCCTGTCGGTTGGGATTCCGCTGTCGAAAGCGCGTGAGGAGGGGGTAGGGCTTCGCTGGTGGCTGGAGGGCTTGTTGCCCGACGACACCGACACGATCCGCGGTCTCCGGCGGGCGCACGACCTTCAGGGCGGGGACTATTTGCGGGTGCTTGGCACCTCGATGGGGGTGGACTGCGCCGGAGCAGTCCAGTTCTGCCTGCCTGAGAAGGTCGAGTACTTGCTCTCGGCAACCGGAGGCGAGGAGCCGATAACTGAGGCGGGGATCGCAGAATGGTTGCCGACCGCAGCGGCGACGGCGCCTTTCGCATTCACCAGGAGGACTTCTGCCAGGCGCTCGGATACAGGCCGGACAGGAAATACGAGAGTGATGGAGGACCTCCCCCGGAGGACGTCGCCCGCGAGTTGCGGCGGGCTGATCCTGCTAACGCCGAGGCGAACATGAGGCAGTTCAGAGACGCGTTGCTCTGCCAGTGGCTTGTTGCCAGTATCGACAGCCATGCCAAGAACCACTCGCTGATGCTCCTCGGACAAGGCGTCATGCGCCTGGCCCCCGTCTACGATCTCAACAGCTGGCTGCCCTACCGACAGAACATCCCCGTGCCGATGCTCCGCATGGCTATGGGCGTCGGGAGAGATGTCACCGTCGGGAGCGCGGACCAGCCCGAGGCCATGAGGCTCACCGCCGAACGGCTCGGCCTCAGCCCACTAGAAACCGCGGAGCGGGCAGTCGAGCTTGCCACACAGCCCCCTTGGGCGCTCGAAGATGCCATTGAAGCGCTCCCGTCTTCAATGGCAGACCTGCCGGGCAGGGCCAGCCGACTCCCCTGCCACCCCTCACCCCGAACGGAAGTGCAAGAGCCCCTGACCGTGGCCAATTCGTCAACAAAATCGGGACAATTGACGAAGATGCCCTAGTGGCGGGGGCAGGATTTGAACCTGCGACCTTCGGGTTATGAGCCCGACGAGCTACCAGACTGCTCCACCCCGCGTCGAGTGGGTTGGTTACTTTACCCCCCTCCCGCCGGGCTGTCACCTGGTTTTCCAAGGTTCGTTGGTGACAGCCCGGCGGGACGCCAGGGGGTCGGCGAGCTAGTTGGATAAGCGGGCTAGGCGGGGTCGGCGAGGGCCTGGATCTCAGCCACGGCGATGGCGTGGGGTGGGGCGGTGAGCACTTGGGTGGGGACGGCGGGAGGCGGGTTGGCGCAGGGGCCGCCGTTGAACACGCACGCCACCGAGACATCCCAGTAAGCGGTGAGGACTACTTGGTAGCGGAGGTCGGGCTGGTTGACCGATGAGTAGCGGTAGTAGTGGAAGCAATTGGATGGCTGGTCCAGCGGGTCGCGGGCAGGGTCGAATGCCACCACGTCCTCGGCGTCGCACCACAGCGTGGTCCCGTCGCCCATGGCAATTCGCAGAAAGCCCACCCGCCGGGGAGTGGCGGTGGCGGTGAGGGTCAGTTCGTGGCCGTCAAGCGTGGTGGTCACCGTCTCCGATACCGGGGCGCGATCAGCGGCCGGCACCCACACATAGGTGGGAAGCTGCACAATGGCGATCTCGCCGGGCGCGGTCCGCGTGGTCGGCTGTGGGATGGTCATCTGGCCCCAGGCCTCGTTGCGCAGCCGAGTGGTCTCCTTCAATGAGGGCGGCGGGGGCGCTTGGGGCAGGGCGGGCTTGTACACCCAGAACGTGACGAGCCGCGTTCCTGCCTGGGTTTGGCACAGCTTCAAGACGTAGGTCTCGTCGGGATCGGGGGCGATCACATAGTCGTTCTCCAACCAGGCGTTCAGCTCGGCGTAGTTGCCCTGTTGGAGGTAGCAGGGCGGCGTCGATGGGTTGGCCGGGTTTGTGTCGGGCTCAGACACTCCGGGGATGTCCACTTCGATCCATACCCCGATCTCCACCTGGCCGTCTTCCGTCTCGATCGAGGTGCCTCCGTCCTGCTGCTGCCATCCAGCGGCCGAACCCGGACTGGATAAAACGAGCGTGTAGATGGCGGCCGACACCAGCAGTGCAGTGCGTCGCATTGAACTTCCTTTCGAGCCTTCGGGGGCGCGCGTGGCGCGAGAAGGAGGAAGCTCAGGGGGAAGGGGCCAACTCTCCTATGCCAGCCCTCGGATGTCAATAGGCAGTTTGCAACTGGGGTCTAACCACTGTTCGGCTCACCACCAGGGCAATCAATGAGAAACACCCGCCGGCGAAGAAGGCCATGGAAAACGACGACACCTCCACCACACCCCCCAAGACCAGACCACCTAAACCGATGGCCAGGTCGAAGGCGATGCTGAAGGTGCCGATGGCTTGGCTGCGCCGATTGATAGGCGCCGATTGGATGGCCAGCACGAACAAGGCCGGGAACAAGAACGTCTGGCCCATGGCCAAAAGAGCGGTGCCGACGAACACACCGGGGATCTGCGTCCAAAATGCGATAACCCACAGGCCGGTAGCCGAGAACGCGTACGACAGGGTACTGGTGCGCTGGGGTCCGAGTCGGTCGGGCAATTTGGCCAAGAGAATCCGCAGGCTGATAACGAAAACGGCAAACAACGCGAACACCGCCCCGGAGTGGGCAAAGCCGATGTCGTCCACATGCAGCTTTATGAAGGCCAAGAACCCGGAGTAGCCCATCAGACCCAGTCCCAACAGCAGGGCCGGGCGGGTAGCGGGCCAGTGGATGAACGAGGTGGGCCACCCCGTCTGGGCGCCCTCGGGGCGGCCCTGCATGGAGACTGCGGCCGACGCGGTGCCCAACGCACACAGCACGCCTCCCAGCACCCACACCGCATCGGTGCTGAGGGCTGATTCCAGCTGCTCTCCGATGATCGGCCCAGCGGCCAGCCCGGAGTAGACCGTGACCGAGAAATAGGACGTAGCCTCGCCACGGCGATGCTCCGGGGCCATGTCTTGGACGCCTGCTGCGATACCCACGAAAAACGCCGCCTCCCCCAATCCGGTGAGAAGCCGGAACAGCACCGCCACCGCCACCGAGGACACCCACAGGTTGCCGAGAATGCCGAGGCCGGCCAGCACGCAACCCCACACCCCCAAGAACCGACGCCCCTTGGAGTCGCCCAGCGGTCCGACCAGCGGGCGGGCCACCGCCGCCGAGAGCCCAAACCCGCCCACCGCCAGACCCACCGCCACCGGCCCGCCCCCCAAGTCGTTCTCCACGAATCCGGGCAGCACCGGATACACCAATCCCAGAGACATGAAGTAGAACACGCCGCCCAAACACAGCACCGTGAAGCGAACCGTGAGCAACGGCTGGGAATCCCCCACCGGCGGACTATCGCCGGTCATCGGGGCAGCACTCTTGCCTATCGGCGGTCTTCAAGAAACGGATAGCGGGAGCGGACCTGCTCTAGGCGGGCTAGGTCGACTTCGGCATACAACACGGCCTCTTCACCCTCGGGCGCGCTGGCCACTTCGACCCCGAACGGGTCGATCACCACGGAATCGCCCTGGTAGTCGATGCCGCCTCCGGTGCCCACCCGGTTCACCCCCACCACGTAGGCCTGGTTCTCGATGGCCCGAGCCAACAGGAGCGCCGACCAGTGGGCTCGGCGGGGTGCGGGCCAGTTGGCCACCACCACATAGCAGTCGGTGTCGTGGGCCAGACCCCAGAACTCATCGGAAAACCGCAGGTCATAGCACACAAACGGAGTGATCCTCACCCCCTCGACGGCAACGGTTAGCCGCTCGGTGCCCGCGGCGTAGTGTTCGTGCTCGCCGCCGTAGGAGAACGGGTGAATCTTGTCGTAGACGGCGGCCACCCCGTCGGGACCGGCCAGCACGAACCGGTTCACGGGCAGCTCGGCTGCCGATGGGTCCCGCACCGGCACCGACCCGCACACCCATACTCCGTGGGCTGCGGCCTGGTCGGCCAGAAACCCCACGCTGGGCCCGTCAGGAGCCTCGGCCACCCGGTCGGAGGCCATGGAGAACCCGGTGGAGTACATCTCGGCCAGCACCACCATGCGGGCGCCGTCGGCCGCGGCCTGGGCCACCTTGGGGGCCAGCAGCTCGAAGTTGGCTTCGGGATCCTCCCACACTATGTCGTGCTGGACGGCGGCGACCTTCATGAGCCCCTCCCCAGCTTGGCCAACCGCTCGACGGCCTCGTCGAGCACTTCAGGCCGCTTGCAGAAGGCGAACCGCACCAAGTGTCGCCCCTCATCCTCGTTGTCGTAGAACACCACGCTGGGCACGGCCACCACGCCGCACAGCTCGGGCAGCTTGCGGCACAGGGCCATGCCGTCGTCGAAGCCCAGCGGCCGCACGTCGGCGGTCACGAAGTAGGTGCCCGCCGGTCGGTACACTTCAAGGCCGGCCTCAGCCAGCCCATCGGAAAGCTGGTCGCGCCGGGCCATCAGATTGGCCCGCAGTCCGTCGAAGTAGTCGTCGCCCAGCCGCAGGCCCACCGCGATGGCGTGTTGGAACGGCGCCCCGTTGACGAAGGTCAAGAACTGCTTTGTGGTGGTGACCGCGTCCCGCAGTTCGGGCTCAGCGCACACCCAGCCGATCTTCCACCCGGTGAATGAGAACGTCTTGCCCCCCGACGACACCGAGATGGTGCGCTCCCGCATCCCCGGCAACGTGGCCATGGGAATGTGCTCGCCGTCGTAGGCCAAGTGCTCATACACCTCGTCGGTCACCGCCAACAGGTCGTGGCGCCGGCACAGATCGGCGATCAGCTCGAGCTCCTCCCGGTCGAACACCTTCCCGGTGGGGTTGTGGGGCGAGTTCACCACGATCATCCGGGTGCGGGGACCGATGGCCGCGGCCAGCTCGTCGGGATCGAACCGGTAATGGGGAGGCCGCAGCGTCACCAACCGCCGCTCAGCCCCCGCCATGGCAATTCCCGCGATGTGGGAGTCGTAATAGGGCTCGAACAACACCACCTCATCGCCCGGCTCCAACAGCGACAGCATCACCGCAGCGATGGCCTCCGTGGCCCCCGCAGTGATGAGCACCTCAGTGTCGGGGTCGAAGTCCAAGCCGTAGAACCGCTTCTGGTGCTCCGCCACCGCTAGCCGCAGATCGGCAATCCCCAACCCCGGCGGATACTGGTTGTGCCCCGCCCGAATAGCCGCCACCGCCGCATCCGCCACCTCCCGCGGCCCATCAGTATCCGGAAACCCCTGCCCCAAATTGATAGCCCCCGTAACCAAAGCCAAAGCCGACATCTCCGCAAAAATCGTCGTCCCAAACTCCACCAACCGCTCATTCAAAACCCGCTCCGGCACGGCAGAATCCTACTTCCCCCTCCCCCTCCCCCCTCTCTCTCAAAAAGAGGGCTGGCCCAAACGTAGGCGGGGCGGCGGGCCGCAAAATGGGTCGTGGTGGGGGGTGGCCCGGCTCAGGGCGCCCTCCACCCGAAGCTCTGCGAGGACGGCGGGCTGGGCCGGGACAGGACCCGCCACCACGACCCCGCCAAACAGAGCCCGCCGCCCCGCCGGTGGATCGCCCCCCAGATGTGCTAGCAACCACCCATGAATTCACATGGCACCCAACCCTACGGCGGCAAAATCGGCAACACGGTGGCCGACTCCATCCCCTGGTGGCCCACCCCGGTAACCCCGCCGCCGAACAGCCCCAACGTGGTATTGGTCGTCCTCGACGACGTCGGCTTCGCCGACCTCGGCTGCTTCGGCTCCGAAATCGAAACCCCCACTATGGACGCCCTAGCCGCCGCCGGCCTGCGCTACAACAACTTCCACACCACCTCCATCTGCTCCCCCACAAGGGCGTCCCTGCTCACCGGCCGCAACCACCACTCGGTGGGCATGGCGGTGGTCAGCAATTGGGACACCGGCTATCCCGGCTGCACCGGGCGCATCAGCAACCGGGCGGCCACCCTGGCCGAGATCCTCCGCCCTGCGGGCTACTCCACCTTTGCGGTGGGCAAGTGGCACTTGGCCCCCATCGAGGACACCACCCCCGCCGGCCCCTTCGACCAATGGCCGCTCCAGCGGGGCTTCGACCGCTACTACGGCTTCTTGGACGGCGCCACCAACCACTGGGACCCCGACCTGGTGGCCGACAACCACCACATCGACCGGCCCGAGAAGCCCGACTACCACGCCACCGAGGACCTGGTAGACCAGGCCATCGCCATGGTCACCGCCCAGACCTCGGCGTGGCCCGAGCGGCCCTTCTTTCTGTATCTGTGCTTCGGCACCGGCCACTACCCGATCCACGTCCCCAAGCCCTACGTCGACCGCTACAACAACCGATACGACGCGGGCTGGGGCGCCATCCGAGAAGAGCGGTACCACCGCCAGAAGGACAACGGCATCGTTCCCACCGACACCGAGCTGCCCCCTTTCAACCCCGGCGTGCCCAACTGGAGCGACCTGAGCGCCGACGAGCAGAAGGTGGCCGCCCGGATGCAGCAGGCCTACGCCGGGATGCTCACCCACACCGACGAGCACCTTGGCCGGCTAATCGCCACGCTTGAGGAGATCGGCCAGGCCGACAACACCGTCTTCGTGCTGCTGTCCGACAACGGGGCCACCCAAGAAGGCGGCCCGTCGGGCCACGAGAACGCCATGCGCTATGTGAACGGCCTCGACCCCCGGCCCATCGACCAGCAACTGGCCAATATCGACGACATCGGCGGGCCGGGCAACTGGATGGTGTACCCCATGGGCTGGGCCATGGCCGGCAACACCCCGCTCAAGTGGTACAAACAGAACACCCACGCCGGCGGGGTGCGCGACCCGCTCATCATCTCCTGGCCAGCCGGGATCGCAGACGGGGGCGCGATGCGCACCCAATACCACCATGTGAGCGACATCACCCCCACGCTGCTGGAGGCCATCGGCCTGGAGCCGCCCGCCGAGGTGGCCGGGGTACACCAGATGCCGATGGAGGGCACCAGCATGATGTACTCGTTCACCGACGCTGACGCCCCCACCAGCAAACCCGAGCAGTACTACGAGATGTTCGGCCATCGGGCCATGTGGGCGGACGGCTGGAAGGCGGTTACCCGCCACATTCCCGGGGAGAACTTCGACGACGATCGCTGGGAGCTGTACCACCTGGATGAGGATTTCTCCGAAGCCCGGGATCTGGCCCAGGCCGAGCCCCAGCGGCTGGCCGCGCTCGTCGACCGGTGGTGGGAGGCGGCCCGGGCCTACCAAGTGCTGCCCCTGGACGATCGCATCCTGGAGAGGTTCCACGTGCCCAAGCCCCGGCCCATTACCGGCCGATCCCGATTCGTGTACTACGACGGGGTGTACATCCCCAGCGACGGCTGCCCCGACATCAAGAACGTGTCCTATGAGATCACCGCGGAACTCAGCCGGGCCGACGGCGACGACGGCACCCTGGTGGCCTGCGGCGACGTGGCGTCAGGCTTCGCCTTGTTCATTCAAGACGGGCGGCTGGTGTGGGACTACAACATGGCCTGGGAGCACTACGTGGCCGAGACCGAGCCCTTGCCCTCCGGCCCGGTCACGGTGACCGCCGCCTTCGAGCGAACCGGCAGCCACGCCGGCATCGGCCGACTCCTGGTGAACGGCATGGAAGCCGCCTCGATGGACATGCCCGTCACCCACAACACCCACATCCACGCGGTGGGCATCAGTGTGGGCTTCACCAAAGCCCCGTCCCCCAGTCCCCGCACCACCGGCCAATTCCCCTTCACCGGAACCCTCGGTCGAGTTGTGATCGAAGTCGCCGACGACCGCGAGCTGCCCGACCAGCTCTTGGTACTCGACTGATTTCACCTATTTTCGTTCATTTAGATGAAACGTCGCACTTGCCCGATAACGTAAGGAGTGGCCCCGTCCCGAACCGGCAAAATACGGACTCGGCCACCCGGGACGGGGCCACTTCGCCGATCAGCATAACAACCTCTGCTCTCGGTTGGCAGCGCGATATTTTGACCAAATGGCCGCCGGTGAACAGAAGTGGAGCTTCGTGGTCGCGGCCAACCGGCTCCCGGTACGCCGGGTGTGGGAGGGCGAGACGGCCAAGTGGGTTCCCAGCCCCGGTGGGCTGGTGTCGGCGCTGCGACCGGTCATGTCCGGCAATCCCGACGCGGTGTGGGCCGGCTGGACGGGCGTGCCCGGGCCGGGCACCGAGCCGTTTGAGGTGGACGGCTTCCAGTGCCATCCGGTGGGCGTGAGCCAGGGCGAGCTCCAGCTGTTCTATGAGGGGTTCTCAAACGCCACCCTGTGGCCGCTGTTCCACGACGCCCTGGTGCCTCCCGAGTATCACCGCACCTGGTGGGATGCCTACCGAACCGTCAACCAGCGCTACACCGCCACCGTGGCCGACCTCGCCGCCCCCGGCGCCACCGTGTGGATCCACGACTACCACCTGCTGCTGGTGCCCGGCCTGCTGCGGGAGGCCCGACCCGACCTGCGGATTGGGTTCTACCTCCACATCCCCTTCCCGGCCCGCGAGCTGTACATCCGGCTGCCGTGGCGGGCCGAGATAATCGACGGCCTCTTGGGCGCAGACCTGATCGGCCTGCAAACCCCGCTGG
>JAJEDQ010000055.1 GCA_022821445.1 Acidimicrobiia bacterium
CGACCCGGATGCCCAGAAAGGTGCCCACCAGATTGGTATTGATCACCTTGCGGAACTCAGCAGGATCGCAGTCCAAGATCGGTACCACACGCGTGATGGCCGCGTTGTTGACCAAGATGTCCAGGCGGCTGCCGTCAGCGGCGGCGTCTACCGCAGCGGCCCATTGCTCGGCGTCGGTCACGTCGAGCTCGGTGAACTGTGCTCCGGCCTCGGAAGCGGCCGCGGCCCCTTCGTCCACCCGCTTGTCCGCCGCCGTCACCTGGGCCCCGGCCGCCACCATGCGCCGCACTATTTCCATGCCCAGCCCCCGGGCCGCACCGGTGACCAGCGCCACCTTGCCCTCTAACGTCTTTGACATCTCCGTCATAGGGGGGACAGGCTACGCCGTTATGAGAAGTCGGCCGGTGTGAGCACGCCCGCACCCACCTACACCGGCCGGAAATTGGGCAAACGGGAGTTCATCCTCTTCATCGCTCGGCTTCACCATGGCCATGCTCGGCGCCGGCCTCGCCGCCATCATCGACCAAGCCATCAGCGGCTCCGTCACCCCCATCGGCGTCGGCTACCTCGCCTACGGCACCGCCGCCCTAGCCTGCCAACTCTTCGCCCTCCACCACCAGCGAACACCAGCAATGGCACCCCGTCCGGCATTCGGAGCCGGTTGATTGGCTAGGACCTCTCTCACAAGATCACAGGCCCGTCAGACTCGTGGCCGGTCAGGCCGGTGGCACTCCGGTCAGATTGCATTCGGAGATGAGACCGCCGTCGATGACGATGGCCTGGCCGGTGATGGCCGATGACTCATCTGAGGCCAGAAACAGCACCAAGTCGGCGATCTCCTCGGGTTTGATGGTCCGGCCCAATGCGTGCATGGCGGAGATCTCCTCGTGGGTCTTGAGGCCGATGTCGAGCACCGCGCCGTACATGGGCGTCTCCACCACGCCGGGGCAGATGGCGTTGACTCGGATGTTCTTGCGCCCCCATTCCACCGCCGCGGTGCGGGTCAGGTTGATGAGCCCCGCCTTGGCCGTGCAGTAGGGGGCGTTGCCCGGCGAGGCCACCACGCCGTAGATCGACGAGGTGCTGATGATGGACCCTCCCCCTTGGGTGGCCATGTGGGGAATGGCGGCTTTCATTCCGTACATGGCGGCAGTGAGCATCACCCGCAGGCTGGCATCCCAGCCCTCAGGGTCGAGCTCGGGGATGTAGCCCCCGGTGCTGGTTGCGGCGTTGTTGAACAGCACGTCGATGCGGCCGAACTCCGACACCGCCCGCTCCACCGCCGCGGTCACCTCGTCTAGCGAACCCACATCGCAGTGCTGATACACCGCCCGGGCACCTCCCTCGGTCAACTCGGCCGCCAACTTCTCGCCCGCTTCGTCCACCAGATCGACCCCCACCACCGCGGCCCCCTCTCCCGCCAGCCGCCGCAGCGTAGCCATGCCAATCCCGCCACTAGCCCCAGTCACCAACGCAACTCTTCCGTCCATTCGGCCCATCGGTTGCTCCGTTTCCTCTGTCGTCTTCGGGTCGGCGCCAGTCTCGCGCGCCAATCCGCGGCGGGCGCAGGCGTTCCCAGGCCGCCTCCGGTGCAGTAGGGAGCCTGGTCGGGGACATCCTCATCACCAAGTCGGCCACCATGAAGGAATCCGAGCTTCAATGAAGGCATAATGACGCCGTGGGAGTGACATTTCTTGACCGCAAGATCTATTCCGTAGCTGATGCTTCCAATATTCTGCGTGTCCCAGACAGCACGCTGCGCTGGTGGCTCGACGGAAGAACTAGCCGCGGGAAGACGTACCCACCGGTCATTCGTCCAGCTCCCACTGGGGACTTCACACTTACCTGGGCTGAGTTCGTCGAAGTCGGGCTCCTATGCCAGTACAGACGCGAGCTGCATGTCCGGCTCCATGAGATCCGCACATTTATCGACCGGCTGAGGCAGAAGGAGGGCATTGAGCACCCGCTAGCCCGTCATCGACCATGGGTTGGGGAGGGGTCTCGCCTGCTATTGGAGATGCAAGAGAAGTCCGAATTGCCCGGAGACCTGTGGCTGATCGCTCCGGCAAACAACCAGCTTGTGATGACCGACCCTGCTGCTTCATTCCTTCGGAGAATCGAGTGGGAGGAAGGTTGGCCAATCGCTTGGAAGCCCCACCAGGACGACGCTTCGCCGGTTCGGTGTCTGCCAGCAAGGAGATTCGGACGTCCATCTATTGAGGGGATCAGCACCGAGGCGGTCGTTGAGCATCTAGACGGCGGTGAGGACGAAGAAGAAGTGGCGAGACAGTTCGGACTTGAACTTGAGGAAGTCCAGTGGGCGCAGTCCTATGAGCTGTCCCGCAGTGCTCCGCTAGCGGCGTGAAGCCAGCCGAAGTCCGCTTCTATTTCGACTCGGACATTCTCGGACTCGGAAAATTGGTGTGCAGTCTGCGGTCTGATTGCACATTCCCGGGCGACCCGGGCGCAACCATCCACAAGCGACAACGGCCTCCATGCTCCATATCCAGCACCGCAGTCGATGACACGGACTGGATACCGGTGATTACCGGAGAAGGTCTTCTTATAGTGACCCGCGACTCCAAGATCCAGCGCCGCCATGCCGAGCTTCACGCAGTGAGCGAGCACAAAGCGCGCATGGTCGCCCTGGTCAGCGAGGAAGCAAAAACCGTTTGGAACCAACTCGAGGTGCTCATGACCCAGTGGCGACGCATCGAAGCCCTTACTGAAGAATCGGGCCCCTTCATCTATCGGGCGAGCCGGACCAGGTTGGCCGCCGTGCCTCTTCAATGACAGGTTGAACTCCGGGTCCATGCGTTGGAAGGTGATGCCGAAGTTGTCGGCACCGGTGGGGTGTTGCATCAGAGAATCGCCGGAGGTGACAGACAGCGATGCTCAGTGGGCGGTCGGCCTTACGGGCATCGAAGACGTGCGGTGGCACCCCGCACGGGATTCGAAGGCACTGCAAAGTCCCAGGTAGAAGCGCTATAGGTAGCAGTCTAGCTAGTCTGTCCCCCAATTTGCCCCACAACAGAATCGGCACATTTGGTCGTCTCCCTCGTCGGTTGCTGACGAAAGGGATCCTTGGGTTTTGGAAGCGCGTTGGTCGGAGGCATTGGAAATCGCCTGTGTGTAGTTACATTTTTGAAGTTCACCACGACGCTCCGTTAGCGTGTCTTCTATGTCATCGAAAGGGTCTGACCGGCCGGCCTCGAACCCCGGTCAGCCTTCCGCCGGTTTTGAGCCATATCGGGCGAATACCTGGGAAATAGCGACAGAGGCTGTACTGAATCCTGCCGGCACTGAGCGCCTGGTGATGAGAGATTGGCGTGACGAGTCCAATGGCGCCTTGTCGGACTTCATCGCCACTCAGGAAACGTACGATTCCATCTGGGGCGGATGGCGCGAGGTCGCTCGAATCGACGTCCGTCATGGAGATGCGCACATCCACCGATACAACTCGCGTGGAAATGAGCCAGATGCACCCCGGTCGCTCTATCCCTGCGCTTCGCGGGAAGACCTGGAAGAAGCAAACAAGATTGCAGAAAGCTACTTGAGGGACCATTGGGAGGAGAATCTCCGGCGGTGGCGGGTCCAGTGAATTCTTGCCCGGAGCGAAATCGCTACGGTTACACTGAGCACATGGCTGAGGAATGGGACAAGGCTTCAGCTAAGCGCGTCGACGCCGCTCGGGCGTTCAGACAGCACGTAGCTGAACGCCCAGAAATCCGTGATCGGATTCCCGAGAACGTGATCGTGGTGCTCCCCGAGGACCACATCGGCGCCGTTTTCGACTACCTGGACAAGCACTACCCAGGTAGAGCCAGCCTTGCCTGCATCAACGAGGCGCAAGTCAGCGTTATCAGCGTGCAAATGCGCAAAGCCACCGAGCCTCACATGTCGAAGCTAACGGTCGCCCCCGAAAGCGAGATAGGGATGCTGTTCTACGTGCTGGGCTACAAGCCGGACGAGCCATTCGAGATCGCCATCGAGTCCCCCGACTACGACGACCTCCTACAAGCCCAGAGACTGGCCGAAACCTCCCTGGCAGGCTGAAGAGGCCCACCCAACCTGCCCAAATCTCCGCCCTCTGCCAGCACAGATCGACTTCTGCGGCTGATGCCTCGTGGATCGCCAGACACCCATCGTCAATGCTAAATTTCACCGATGTTCTACCGCCGCAAGGCCCGATAACTGAGGATTATCGACGGTGTCCCAACTTGAGGGGCTGCTCAACCAAGATGAAATTGCCGGCGCGATCGTGGAGTTTCTCCGTGATGATGTGCACGGGTTGGCACGCCTTACCGGTCCCTCGGGAGCGGGAAAGACCTACACGGCCAAGTTGGCGGGGGCGACTTGGCGCGACGCGGGTGGTCGGGTCGTCATCTTCACCGGCGACCCCGTAAAGGGCACTAGCAAGCTCTTCCCGTTCCTGTCCGATATTGAGACGCTCCCACAGCATTGGCGGGGCTGAGATTCCTCAGTTATCGCGGATTCTGTGGGTTGCGCGGAAGGGCTTTCCGGCTAGGTCACGTCGGTTGGTGCATGAGAGTCACCACAATTCTGGTTCAGCACCAGCAATTGTCCGAGGGTGTCGGCTTGGGTGACCACCCGTCTCAGGGAGTTGTCGGAGACGCGTGTGTACTGCTCGGTTGTCGTGAGGCTGGCGTGGCCTAGGAGGCGTTGCACGAATCGAATGTCCACGCCGGCGTCAATGAGTTGGGTGGCGGCCGTGTGGCGCAGGATGTGCGGGGTGATGTGCTCGTCGATGCAGGCCAGCTTGAGCTCCTTTTGCACGCGGGTGCGGAGAGAAGCTGTCGTCATGGTGCTGCCGCTGCGGTTGAACAGCAGACACAGGTGTCGCACCCCCAACCGGTGCCGCGTCATCAGCTGGGCTCGGATCAAGCCCGCGATCCAGTCGCTGGACAAGTAAACCTGCCGCTCACGCGACCCCTTGCCGAAGACTCGAACGGACCGCGAGTCTGGGTCCAAGTCATCGCAGCGCAGCGTGACCACCTCGCCGACTCTCAGTCCCGTTGCCAGTATGAGCGTCACGGCCACGAGCGTGTTGGCCTGGTAGGGCCGCTCGAACGGGCCGACAGGAACGGCGGTTCCGCTCACCGCAGCCGAACGGCACAACGAGGCAACCAGGCGCCTCACCGACTCGCTGCGGGCCGGGCGAGGCAGACGCTTCGGTTGGCGGATACAGATGTCCACGCCTCGCCAAGGATCGTTGGCAACAGCACCGGTTCGCGCAAGCCACCGGCAGAAGCCCCGTATCGCGCTGGCGCGCCGCCGGATCGTCGCCGGCGCCAATCCGAGATGCCGCTGCAACACGATGAAGTCGACCAGCTTCATCGCGTTCACGCTCTCGGCGGGAGTGTCTGCACCAAGTTGAACCACCAGAGCAGCCAGATCGGTGCTGTAGGCCCGTATCGTGTGCTCCGACATCGTCCTCGTGCCCTCGATCCAATCGAGGTAGCCGCCTTTCGCCTGCTCCAAGTTCATGCCACTCCTCCTCAGCTGAAGGGACCGTCCATCGGCCCCACCCGCACAGAGTGACGGCAAGATCCGCCCCCGGCGAATCCTTCGCCCCACAGACCGGATCGACGCTAGAGCGCCGTTACGGACTGGTCTCAGGTCTCCATACCACGGACTGGTCCGAACCAGACCGACTCGACGCACCAGCCCGGGCGTTGGCCGATCCAACGACTCGATGCAGCCATCTGGACGGGGATTGTTGCACTACGTCTCCATCGGCCTGGGTCCCATCTGCCGTCGCTGCTGGGGGTCGAAGCCCGCAATGTCCTGACCTTCGGCGCCAGGAGGGAAGAAGGTGGTCGGGTAGGCCCAGGGACTCTCGATGCCGGCCGTCGCGTTGACGGTTCGTCCGTTGTGGCGAAGCGGGTTGACGCCCCAGACCCAAGCTTGATCTTCGGGCCGCTCAGTGCTTGCACGGCTGCCAAGTCCGCTCAGATTCGGTTAGGCGACCTACGCCTTGTAAACGGCAACCACGGGCTTGTCGGCAGCCTCGAACTGCTCAACAAGAAAGGGCGCACGCATGGACGGGGCTGGGGGACACCGCCGCCATCGGCAATGTCCCCCATTCGTACTTTTCCGCGGAGGCGTGCCGCCTTTGGTGGCCGTTCTGACGGTGCAAAACCCCTGCCTCATTTGGACTCAACGTCGAGGCTGAGGACGACATGACAATCCCGTGGCGGAGTCCTCGAATGAAGCGGTGACCGACGGGAAGGTGAGGCCGGGAAGAAAACCCCCCTGTCACTGGTGTGTACAATGTTCACACTGTGTATGCTGTACACAAGGAGTTAGGTCGTGGCTGTTCCTGAGTTGGTCGGGATTCACGAGATTGCCTCCATGGCCGGAGTGTCCCGACAGGCGGTCGTCAACTGGCGCAATCGCCTGTCGGACTTTCCGTTACCGGTGGCCGAGCTTCGTGCCGGTCCAGTATTCAGCCGCGAACAGGTAAAAGCATGGCTTTGGAAGAGAGGCATCCCCATGCCAGTAGTGATTTCGACGATCAACCTGAAGGGTGGCGTCGGCAAGACGACAACGACCGTGGCAGTCGCCGAGATGCTCTCGGGTGAATTCGGCAAACGGGTCCTCTTGGTGGACCTAGATCCGCAAACGAACGCCACGTCGATGCTCATAGGAGACAAGCGTTGGGGCGAACTCAACAGCGACGGCCGAACGCTGGCGAAGCTCTTCAGTGACGCACTGCTTCAGCCGGAGGAGCGGTCCTTCGATCTCCAGGCCACGCTCGTTCGCAAGGCCTCGCGCGTGGCCGAAGCGCGTTCGCTGTCGCTCCTCCCGTCAAGCCTGGACATGATCGACACCCAGGACCAGCTCGGGTCGATATCCAGCGGACGCTTCTTCGCTGAGAGCCCAACCGACATTCTGCGGAGAGCAGTCACGCCGATCCTCGGAGAGTTCGACATCGTGTTGATCGACTGTCCGCCCAACCTCGGCATCATCACCCTCAACGGCTTGCGCATGTCCCAGGCCTACATAATCCCCACGATCCCCGACATCCTTTCGACGTACGGGATCCCCCAAATCGTTGGGCGAGTTCGCAACTTCTCAGAGACGATCGCCCAGCCCATCGAGCCTCTCGGGATTCTCGTCGCCAAGTACCGCACGCAGTCGACGGTACACCGCACTCAGTTGCGCATCCTGCGGGAACAAGGAGACGCGCCCCTCTTCGAGACCCAGATTCCCGAGGGAAACGCACTCGCCGATGCCGCAAGTCCGCAACATGTTTCGACCTTGCGCCAGAAGTGGGGTAAAGAAGGGTTCAGGGCCTACCGCGCTTTGACGGCCGAGGTGCTTGAAAGGATTCACGCATGACGGGTGCTACGAGACTCGAAGCTGTGTTCCGAGAGGTTGTGGCGGAGGCACGACGCAATGCCGACTTCGCCGCACGCCTCGACCGGGCGCTCGCGACGGAACCTCCGAGAAGAATCTCGGGACGCCGCGCCCGTGGCCGACTAGACCCATTCGACGTTCTCGCGAGCGGCGAGGACACGCTGCGGCTTCGTCTGGCAGAACTAAGCGTTGAGGAGCTGAAGGACGTAGTGGCCGAGCACGGCATGGATCATGCCGGGTTGGCTATGAGATGGCGCCGCCCGGAGCGGCTGATCGACCTCATCGTCAGCGAAACCAAGGCTCGTCTCGCGAAGGGCGACGCCTTCAGGCCCGACTAGCGTGCCCGGTGATGCACTTCCCGACGTGATCGCCCCAGCCCGTCGGCGCGCACCTGTTCTAATTCAATGGTGGGAGCTCATCGAGCCGGTAGGAAAGGCAGAATGCTCCTACAGATCCCAAGTCGATCCGTGACCTAGCAAGACGCACAGATGTCAGACCGACCAGCGAGGAGGCTGCGTCAGAAGCACCTCCGAGAAACCAACTTGCTCGGTCTGGACTCTGAGATTCGCCCTTCCATTCCAGCCCCGGCTGCTTCTGTTGTCGCGTCTGGAGAGGTCGCCGTAAGGTAATGGCTCCGTTAGACAGAACTCTGCGAGAGGTAGGGTAAACGTCATGGAAGATGCTTCGCTCGCAGCAGAGCCTTTGCCTGGAGACAGCAACGACCCGTCTCCAAATGCGAAGGGCCGCGCCCGCACGCGACAGCAGCAAGCCGTTGGCGATCCGCATCTTTCCGCTGAAGGGCGCGCCGCGATTCTCGCCCTTACCGCCGATGACGCTTTCGGGAAATACCTAGACGAAGCGTGCAGCGACGACCTGCTGTCCCCGCTATAGCATCCCGTCGTCCACGTGTTTGCCGGCGATGAATACGCCCTTCTTCGCGCGATAGCCGGCGACCTCCCTCCCAGCCTCACCTCACAAAGAATCGCAGTACCCCCCGCAGTCATGACTCGGCTGCGAAACAGCCTCACACGGACCAACGAACCCCTCTTGTCCGGTCGAGATCACCAAGCTGTACCTAATCACGGCGCCATATCCCGGCGGATCGCCGAGATACCCAGCTCAGACCAGCAGCTGATCCTAAGCCCCAACCCCTCCATCGCTTCGCTGCTACAGGCCGCCGACATCGACTCGCCCTACAAGCAGGCAACCGCCGAGGCAGCTGTAGCCGGTCACACCATCTCGCGCTACATCGCAGAGCTCATCGCAACCGCCCGATACTGCGAAAGCGACACCGTATGGGTGGGAAACAAGCAGAACATTCCCAAGACAGCACAAGACGGAGGTCGGCTACTCGGCATCCAATGGAAAGCGATTCCTTGAATGAGGTATCGCCAGCATGTCAAACACCCTTGGATCGACAGAGTCGAGACAGGTAGCATGCTTGACGCGGCGAACCACCTTTGCGCAGGTAGCAGAGTCTCGGTTTGCCAGACATTCCCCAAACCCCGCAGCTCAGAGCTGCATATTGGGCGCGATGACCCCGCCTCAGGAGTCGGAGAACCTCAATTCAGATGAGGCAAGCTCCGATTGCTGTGGCGGGGTCATCCGTTCTGATGCGAAGACCCAATTCAAGCCCCTCTACCCAACGGAACACGCTCCAAGGGGGGATACTCACCTCTTAGAGCGCGCGCAGATAGGTGGTCAGGCGGGGTTCCATCGGTTGGCCCATTTGATGAGTTTGATGGTGATGATCAAGGCGATGGCGAGTGCGAGTTGTCCGAGGCGGGCTTTGGTGTCGCGGTCGGTGCTGCGCC
>JAJEDQ010000203.1 GCA_022821445.1 Acidimicrobiia bacterium
GTGGCCGAGAGCATCGACTGGAGCCTGGCCTTGGGTCAGCTCGGTGCGGCCGAGCTGACCCCGGAGATCACCCAGGCCAGCTTGGGATCGGTGCTCAAGTACCGGGAAGACCAGCAAAGGGTGGTCGACCAGGGTATCGGCGGTCTGCTTGAACGGGCCATCGCCCGTGCAGGCTGACGAGATCGCAATCGGCTTCGTCAACGCGCTTCGGGGCGCAGGCATCGACGTGGCCGTGGGGTCGTCGGTGGACTACTACCAAGCCCTAGGCGCGGTGGGTCTAGACCATCGCAGCTCGGTGTACTGGGCCGGTCGAGCCACCCTGGTCACCGAGCCCGACGACATCGAGATCTACGACAAGATCTTCGACGCCTACTACGGCGGGCAGCAGTTGGTGGCCACTCCGGTGGTGGAGGTGTCCCAGCCCATCACCCTGGTGGTGGACGACGACGGCGAAGACGAGGGTGATGACGACGGCGGGGACGAAGAGCCCGCCGATCCGACGCTCACCCTGCGGTGGAGCCGCCACGAGGTGCTGAGAGACAAGGACTTTGCCGACTATAGCGACGACGAGCTCGACGAGGCCCACCGCCTCATGGCCGCCATGGCCCGCATCGGCGGCACCCGCCGGTCCCGCCGCCGTCGCCGCACCCACCGCACCGCCGGGCATCCCGAATTGCGTCGCACGGTGCGGGCCGCCATTCGCAGCGGCGGGGAGCCGGTGCGTCGCTGGTACACCGAGCCCGGAGAGCGTCTCCGGCGGGTGGTGCTCTTGCTGGACATCTCGGGGTCGATGGAATCGTACGCCCGGGCGCTCATCCGCTTCGTCCACGCCGCGGTGGTGGGCCGCCGCCGAGTAGAGGTGTTCACCATCGGCACCCGGCTCACCCGCATAACCCGGGAGTTGTCGTCGCGCGATCCCGACCGGGCTATAGGGGCAGCAGCCGACGCGGTGAGCGACTGGTCGGGCGGCACCCGCCTGGGCGACACGCTGGCCGAGTTCAATGAGATGTGGGGCATCCGGGGCATGGCCCGGGGGGCCACCGTGGTCATATTGAGCGACGGGTGGGATCGGGGGAGCCCCGAGGTGATGGCAGAGCAGATGGCCCGATTGCACCGAGTGACCCATAGACTTGTGTGGGTGAATCCGCTGAAGGCCACCCCCGGCTACCAGCCGCTGGCCCAAGGCATGGCCGCCGCCTTGCCCCATGTCGACGACTTCATAGAGGGCCATTCGCTGCGCTCTTTGGAGCTCATGGCCGACGTGCTGGCCGATGATCGGGCCCCGGTGGAACCATCTCTCCTTATCGGAGCATCTGGATGAAAGAGATCTTGGCCGACTTGGACGCCTGGCGGGCCGAGGGCCGACAGGTGGCGCTGGCCCGGGTGGTCAACGTGGAGGGGTCCGGCCCCCGAGACCCCGGCGCGGCCATGGCCGTCAGCGACAACGGCGACGTGATCGGGTCGGTGTCGGGTGGTTGCGTGGAGGGCGCCGTGGTGGTCGAGGCCCTCGACATCCTTGAAACAGGTGAGCGGCGCATGGTCAGCTTCGGCTACAGCGACGACGAGGCCTTCGCAGTAGGGCTTACCTGCGGAGGCACCATCCACCTGTTCATCGAGCCGCTGGACTGGTAGCGGTGACCGAGCTCTACGACCGGCTGCGAGAAGCCATCGTCGACGAGCGGCCGGTGGCTTTGGCCACCGTCATCGAGGGGCACAACGCCGGGGCCAAGCTGGTGGTGGAGCCCGACGGCGACATTATCGGCACGCTGGGCCACCCCGAGCTCGACCGGATCGTGAGCCGCGACGCCGTGGGGGAACTGGCCGCCGGCCGCACCGGCGTGCGCCATTACGGGGCCGAGGGGCAGGCTCGGGAAACCGACGTGTCGGTGTTCATCGAGTCGTTCTCGCCGCCGCCGATCATGCTCGTCTTCGGGGCGGTGGACTTCACTGCCGCTCTGGCCCGGGCCGGCAAGCTGCTGGGGTTCAACGTGATCGTGGCCGACGCCCGCCCGGTGTTCGCCACCGTCAAGCGGTTCCCCATGGCCGACCGGGTGATGGTGGCCTGGCCCGACGAGGTGTTCGATCACTATGACGGCCGCCTTGGCCCCCACGACGCGGTGTGCATCCTCACCCACGACCCCAAGTTCGACGTGCCCGCGGTGCAGCGGGCCGTTGCCACCGACGTGGGCTACATCGGGGTTATGGGCAGCCGCCGGACCCACGCCACCCGCTTGGAGCGATTGCACGAGGTGGGGGTAGACCAGAAGGGAATCGACCGGCTCATGGCTCCCATCGGGCTGGACATCGGCTCCCGCACCCCCGAAGAGACCGCTGTCTCGGTGTGCGCCGAGATCATCGCCAACCGCACCGGCCACGCCGCTCCGTCGCTGCGCGACAGCGAAGGCCCCATCCACCGCCCACCGGCTGAGGGATGAAGCATCTCGCCCCGCTGGTAGCGGCGGCGCTGGTGCTCTCGGCCTGTGGCAGCTCTGATCCGACCGTCGACCCCACCGCCGCTCCGCGATCGCCCACTGCCACCGCAGTAGTCGACGCAACCCGGGCGCCCGGCCCCACCGCGGGGTCCACGGCGACGGCTGCCGCCGATATCTCGCCCACACCTGCTCCGATTCCTACCCTGCCCGCCCCAACAGTGATCACCGGGGGCGACGGCCCCACCGGGGATCTGGCCTTCGTGTCGGATGGCTGGGCCACCGACTGGTCCACCCGCACCATCGACCTCGACGAACTGCGCATCGGTATCCAGGTGGTCCCCATCCGCGACCGCATCCCGCCCGTCGACAATCCCGAGTTTGCCCCGGCATCAGAGGCCGGATGGTCAGACCCCGAACCCGGCCTGCTGCTGGTTGTGGGGGATACCGCCCGCTTCTATCCGCTGGCCATGCTCATCGTCCACGAGATCGTCAACGACGAGATCGAGGGCCGCCCGGTGCTGGTCACCTACTGCCCGCTGTGCAACAGCGCTTTGGTGTTCGACCCGGTGGTCGACGGCCAGCGCCTGCGATTCGGCACCTCGGGTTTGCTCCGCCATAGCGACCTGGTGATGTTGGACGATGCCACCGAGTCGCTGTGGCAGCAGATCGGCGGCGAGGGCCTGGTGGGAGCCTTCGCCGGTCACCGCCTAGACGTGATCCCGTCGGCCATCGTGTCGTGGGGCGATTACAAAACCGGCTATCCCGACGGCACGGTGCTGGCGCCGCCCGGCCGTCCGGCCAGCAGCTACGGCCGCAATCCCTATGTGCGGTACACCT
>JAJEDQ010000103.1 GCA_022821445.1 Acidimicrobiia bacterium
GTCTTCGGCATCGTCGTCACCGTCGTCGTCGACCACCAGGGTGATGGGCTGGGTCACCTCCATGATCGGGGTGGCCACCAGCTGCTGTCCGCCGTAGTAGGCGTCGAAGATCTTGTCGTAGATCTCGATGTCGTCGGGCTCGGTGACCAGGGTGGCCCGGCCAGCCCAGTACACCGAACTGCGCTGGTCCATGCCCACCGCACCGAGGGCCTGGTAGTAGTTCACCGACGACCCGACGGCCACGTCGACTCCGGCGCCCCGCAGCGCGTTGACGAAACCGACGGCTACTTCGTCAGCCCGCACGGGCGATGGCAAGCGTAGGGACCAGTGACCACATGGCCTGCTGGTCGGGACTCATCCGGCACGGGCGATGGCCTGTTCGATCAGGCCGCCGATTCCCTGGTCAACCACCCGTTGCTGGTCTTCCCGGTACTTCAGCACCGAGCCCAGGCTGGCCTGGGTGATCTCCGGGGTCAGCTCGGCCGCCCCGAGGCGGCCCAAGGCCAGGCTCCAGTCGATGCTCTCGGCCACGCCGGGCGGCTTGTACAGGCCCAGCTCTCGGAACGCGGCCACCGCGGCGGCCACCTGGCGGGCCAGCAGCTCGCTCACTCCGGGCGCCCGTCGCCCGATTATGGCCACCTCCCGCTCGAACTCGGGGTGCTCCACCCAGTGGTACAGGCAGCGCCGCTTGAGGGCGTCGTGCACATCGCGGGTGCGGTTGGAGGTGATGATCACCCGAGGCGGGGTTGCTGCCGCGAACCGGCCGATCTCGGGCACGGTCACCGCATAGTCCGACAGGATCTCCAGCAGGAACGCCTCGAACTCGTCGTCAGCCCGGTCCACCTCGTCGATCAGCAGCACCGGGGGCGGGCCTTCGGTGGCGGCGATGGCCCGCAGCAGGGGGCGCCGAATCAAAAAGCGCTCGGAGTAGAGCTCGTCTTCCAGGGCGTCGGCGGTCTCCCGGGTGGCGCCCCCGGTGGCCTCTGCCGTGCGCAGATGCAAGAGCTGGCGGGAGTAGTCCCACTCGTACACCGCCTGGGCCACGTCGATGCCCTCGTAACACTGGAGGCGGATCAACTCGGCGTCGGTCCAGGTGGCCAGGGCCTTGGCCGTCTCGGTCTTGCCCACCCCGGGCTCGCCCTCCAGCAGCAGGGGGCGGTTCAGGGTCATGGCCAGGAAAACGGCCGTGGCCAACCCCTCGTCGGCCAAGTAGTCGCAGCTCTTCAATCCGTCGGCCACCTCGGCGGCCGAAGAGGGTTGTGAGCCCAAGGGCTGGTCTTTAGCGTCCAGCGGCTTCGAGCGCCCGGCGGGTGAGCACCCGGGCGAGGTGCTCGCGGTACTCGGGCCCGGCGTTCAGGTCAGATGGCGGGTTGGTGCCCTCGGCCGCTGCTTCGGCCGCGTCGGAGGCCGATGCGCCTCCGGCGAGGGCGGCCTCCACACCGGCGGCCCGGACAGGAATGCTGTCCATATTCACCAGGCCCACACCGGAGCTGCCGTTGGCCACGATGGCCGACACGCCCACGATGGCCCAGTCTTGGGCCCGGCGGTTGAACTTCTGGAAGCCCCAGGCGGCGTCGGGCATCTTGGGCACCCGGATCTCGGTGAGCAGCTCGTCGTCGCCCAGAGCGGTCTCCAGGAAACCGGTGAAGAAGTCGTCGATGGCGATCTCCCGCTCGCCGCCCGGTCCCCGGGCCACCAGGGTGGCCCGCATGGCCAGCATCACCGACGGCAGGTCGGAGGCTGGATCGCCGTGGGCGATGGATCCGCCGATGGTGCCCCGGTTGCGCACCTGAGGATCGCCCACATGGCTGGTGGCCTCGGCCAAGAGCCCGGCCTGCGACTGCACCAGCGCGCTGGTCTCCACGTCGCGGTGGCGGGTGAGGGCGCCGATGGCCAGGTGGTCGCCGGCGTCGTTGATGTAGCTGAGGTCGTCGAGGCGGCCGATGTCCACCAGCACTGCGGGGGTGGCCAGCCGCAGCTTCATGAGCGGCAGCAGGGAGTGGCCGCCGGCCAGCAGCTTGGCCTCGTCGCCGTGCTCGGCCAGCGCGGCCAGCGCCTCTTCAGCCGATCCGGCCCGGATGTAGTCGAATGCCGCAGGAATCATGACGAGGCCTCCGCGCAGTGCAAGACGGCTTTGACGATGTTGTGGTACCCAGTGCAGCGGCACAGGTTGCCCTCGAGGCCGATGCGGACTTCTCGCTCGGTGGGGTCGGGGTTCTCATCCAGCAGCGAGACGGCGGCCATAACCATGCCCGGCGTGCAGTAGCCGCACTGGAGGGCGTGGCACTGGCGGAACGACTCCTGCATGGGGTGGAGCACGTCGCCGTCGGCCAGGCCCTCGATGGTCAAGAGATCTTGCCCGTCGGCCTGCACCGCCAGCATGGTGCAGGATTTCACCGACTCGCCGTTCACATGGATGGTGCATGCACCACACGAGGAGGTGTCGCACCCGATGTTGGTGCCGGTGAGGCCAACCTCGTCACGGATGTAGTGAACCAGCAGCGTGCGCGGTTCTACATCATGCGAATGGCTGTCCCCATTGATGGTGACCGTTACTTCCACGGCATCTCCCTAATCGTCTTCCGGGTCCGCGAGGAAATATAGTACACCCACCCCCACGAAGGTCACCCCGGAAGCCAAGCCTTTGGCCGCAACTACTTGATGGCCGAACACGCGGTCTAGATCACGCACTAGACAATATGAGTCGGACCACCCAGACACAGGAGCCTGTGGCCCGCCATGACGGTGATTGAACAACAGACGGGGGTAGGACTGCCAGAGCAAGGGAACCTGGTACGAGTACGTGACCGGTTCTGGGTGGTGGAGTCGGTGATTCCGTCTCGGCTGCTCCCCATTACCGGAAACGGAGACAGCACGACAGCGCACAACGCAGTGCGGTTGGTGCCGGTGGACGACAAGGGCAGCCCCGATCCGCTCACTGTGTACTGGGAACTAGAGCCCGGTACCGAGATCCGACCCCAGGCCTCACTGCCCGACCCTGCCGACGGCCTCGACGACAGCGAGACCTTCGGCGCGTTCCTCGATGCCGCCCGCTGGGGCGCGGTAGCCGCCGCTGACCCGACCGCGTTCCAGTCGCCTTTCCGAGCGGGAATCGACATCAAGGACTATCAGTTGCTGCCGCTAGTCAAGGCGCTGGCCATGCCCCGGGTCAGTTTGCTGATCGCCGACGATGTGGGCCTGGGC
This sequence comes from Acidimicrobiia bacterium, assembly GCA_022821445.1. Taxonomy (GTDB): domain Bacteria; phylum Actinomycetota; class Acidimicrobiia; order Acidimicrobiales; family Bin134; genus Poriferisocius. Next base: position 3,205 of record JAJEDQ010000103.1, read on the forward strand.
AAGACCATCGAAGCCGGCCTCATCGCTGAGGAGCTCGTGTTGCGTGGCCAAGCCCGCAAGATCATGGTGGTTTGCCCGCCCAGCCTTTGCGGGAAATGGCAGCGGGAGATGCGAGACAAGTTTGGCCTGGCATTTGAGGTAGTCAACAGGGAGTACGTCAGCAGGCTCCGCCGGGAGCGAGGCGTCGGCGTCAACCCATTCCGGTCGCATCCCCGGCTCATCGTGTCGCTGGAGTGGCTGAAGCTAGAACCTCAACTCCGCCGATTCGACGAGTTCCTCCCACCCGACTCCAATACCTACCCCCGGGCCTTCGACCTTCTGATCGTGGACGAAGCCCACCTGATCGCACCAGCAGCGGTAGGAAAATACGCCCAGCCTTCGCTACGAACCCATGCCATGCGAAAACTGGC
>JAJEDQ010000232.1 GCA_022821445.1 Acidimicrobiia bacterium
GCCAAGCAGGCCATCACCGAGGTGATCTACGGCTATTGCCGGGCCCTCGACCGGATGGACAAACCGGCCGCCTACGCGGTTTGGCACCCCGATGGAACCGCCGACTACGGCGAATACATCTTCCAGGGCACCGGCCACGAGTTCGTGGACTGGGTCTGGACCGCTCACGCCGGAATGTCCACCCACTCCCACCAGATCACCAACGTCTTGATCCAGGTGGACGGCGACCGGGCCATCAGCGAGGCCTACGTCACTGTCGCGTTGCGAACCCTGCCCTTCGGGGACGGCCCCGACGTGGCCGACATTTTCAGCCGGGGACGCTACGTCGACCAGTGGTCCCGCAGAGACGGACGGTGGGCCATCGACCACCGCAACTACATCACCGACCACTCCGTGACCGTGCCCAACTCCAACCCCGACCCCCACGATCCCCGGTCGATCCGCGGCCCGGAAGATCCTTCAGTCGCCTTGTTCGGCTGACTACCTCAACGTCTATCGCGCACCAACGAGTTGACCTGATATAGCGAATCGATATAATCGCGGTCCAATGTTGGACCTCGCGGTGCTCGGACTGCTCAAGGAGGGCGACCTCCACGGCTATGAGTTGAACAAGCGCCTCAAGTCTCTGGTCGGCGGATACGCCAACTCCTATGGCGCGCTCTATCCCGCCTTGGCCCGCTTGGAGCGGCGGGGCTGGGTGAGCTCCACCGCCGTGGCCCTCGAGCCCGTGACCGATGAGCAGGCCTCTGAGGAAAATGCTCGCCGCAGCCGCAAGCGCAGCACCCGGTCTAAATCGGGCCGAACCCGCAAGGTATACCAGATTACCGAAGCGGGCGAAGACCACCTGCTGGAGCTATTGCAGGAGGACGCCAACAACGAGCGGCGCTTTCGCTTGCAACTGGCCTTCTGCCGCTTCCTTCCCCCCGACCGGCGCCTGGCGCTGTTCGAACTGCGCCGGGCGCACCTGGTCAGCCTGCAAGCCATGGCCCGCCGCGATCCCGTCCACACCAACGACCCCTACGTGCGCTCGCTGTTCCAGAGGGACCAAGAGCGCCGAGATCACGACTTGGTCTGGCTCGATCAGCTGATTGCCGACGAGCGCAACAACCGGCCGAGTCCCGAACCCACCGACCCATGATCAGCGCCGATCGAAACTTCTTCGCCCAAGGAGGGCAACCACGATGAGCAATCCCATCCGCATCGCAATCGCCGGTGTCGGCAACTGCGCCAGCTCCCTGGTGCAGGGCCTGCACTACTATGCCGACGCCGAGCCCGACGACCAGGTCCCCGGCCTCATGCACGTGGTGCTGGGGGGCTATCACATCAACGACGTGGTGCCCGTGGCCGCTTTCGACGTGGACGCCACCAAGGTCGGGCTGGATCTGGGCAAGGCCATCAGCGCCGCCCCCAACAACACCGTGCAGTTCTGCGATGTGCCCGATCTGGGCGTGCGGGTGCAGCGGGCCCCCACCCTGGACGGGTTCGGCGAGTTCTACCGCACCCAGTGCGAGGAATCCCCAGCGGAGCCGATCCATGTGGCAGAGGCGCTGCGGGAGTCCGGGGCCGACGTGCTCATCTCCTATCTGCCGGTGGGCTCCGAGGAGGCTCAGCGCTACTACGCCGAGTGCTGCCTGGAAGCCGGTGTGGCCTTCGTGAACGCCATCCCCGTTTTCATCGCCTCCGATCCGGAATGGGCCCAGCGCTTCACCGACGCCGGTGTCCCGGTGGTGGGCGACGACATCAAGAGCCAGGTGGGCGCCACCATCTTGCACCGGACCCTGGCCCGGCTCTACGAGGACCGGGGCGTGGAGCTGGACCGCACCTACCAGCTCAACTTCGGCGGCAACATGGACTTCATGAACATGCTGGAGCGGTCCCGGCTGGTGTCCAAGAAGATCTCCAAGACCCAGTCGGTTACCAGCCAGCTCGACAATGGCATCGCCGCCGATGATGTCCACATCGGTCCAAGCGACCACGTCCCCTGGCTGGAAGACCGGAAGTGGGCCCACATCCGCCTCGAAGGCCGGGGCTTCGGCGATGTCCCCCTCAACATCGACCTCAAGCTAGAGGTGGTGGACTCGCCCAACTCCGCGGGTGTCATCATCGACGCCCTGCGCTGCGCCAAGCTCGGCTTGGACCACAGCGTAGGCGGCCCCCTGCTCGGCCCCTCGGCCTACTTCATGAAGAGCCCGCCCATCCAGTACCGCGACGAGGCCGCCCGCGAGATGGTCGAGGCCTACGCCCGAGACGAGGTCAGCTAGAACGCCACTTCAAAAGGTGGGCGCGGGCCTCTTCGGGGGTGAGGGGGCCGGAGTCGAGGCGGTGACGGCGTAGTTCCTCGACGGCTGCACCTACGTCGGGGCCGGGGCCCAGACCGAGAAGCTCCATAATCTGCTTGCCGTCGAGCACGGGGGGGGCAAACAGATCGGGCTCTGCGGCAATCAGGGCTTCCACATCGGCGGTCAACGTGCCCACTGCGCCGAGGGCTGTCGCCGCCATCACTGCCTGTGGCAGATAAGGGACGGCATCGACCATCCAGCGGCGTAACTCGGCAAGGGATTGGGGCGGATGCTCCACCGCTCGGCCCGCAGCGGTCAGCACGGCGAACACCGCGCCGCTGACGGCGGTGGTGGCTCGGCGCTCCGACAACGCCGACCGCACGGCCGAGGGCGTTCCAGCATCAGCCAACAGGGCCGCCAAACGGACAATTGGATCATCGCCAGTCTTGCGAAGCAGGGCCAGCGCCGCATCGCCGTCGACTACTGGCCCCAAAACCCGCTCGGCCAACCCAACCTCGAACAGCAGTTCGAAGCCCGGGGCGGGATCGGGCAGGGCCAAGAGCCGGTCCAACTCGTCGCGAATCCTCTCGTCAGCCACGATGCTCAGCCGGTCGGCCATGGCCCCCATGGCCGCTACCAGGTTAGCGTCCGCAGCCAGGTCGAACTGGGCCAGAAAGCGGGCCGCTCGCAGCATTCGGAGAGGGTCGTCGCTGAACGTCTCCTCCGGGTCCAGAGGCGTGCGGAGGCGGCGCTCGGCCAAATCGGCCGACCCACCGAAGGGATCGATCAATTCGCCGTCGGGCAACTCCACGGCCATGGCGTTGATGGTGAAGTCGCGGCGGGAGAGATCGGCCTCGATGGCATCGGCGAAGGCCACTTCGGGCTTGCGAGAGTCGGACAGGTACCGCTCGGTGCGATGGGTGGTTATCTCAATCCGGCGGTCGCCTCGGCGCGCGCCGATGGTGCCGAACCGCTCCCCTTGAGTCCACAGGGTGTCGGCCCACTCTTCCAAGATCGACTTCACCGCCTCGGGCTGGGCGTCGGTGGTGAGGTCCAGGTCGAAGGAGGTGTCCAGTGGTCGATTCCGCATCGCGTCGCGCACAATCCCACCTACCAGATAGATCCTGTACCCGCTGGCGGCAAACCGTTCAGCCAGTTCTCGGGCCTCCTCGCGGACGGGGGCCAGACGGTCCAGGCTCACGACAACAACGCGGCCGCGGCGGCCGCCACCTCTGCACCCGGACCGCCGCCCGTAGCCGGTTCCGGCCGCCACCGCGTTCCAGCCAACACTGCTACCGCCGCGGCGGCGCAGTCGGCCAGGGCATCCAGGTCATAGCCACCCTCCAAAAAGGCGATACGCCGACCGGAGGAAACCACTTGAATGATCGCTTCGGTGAGGTCGGCAAAGTCACCTGCGGCCAATCCCAGATTGGTCAGCGGGTCAGCCCGGTGAGCGTCGAATCCGGCCGACAGCACGAGCCAGTCAGGTTCAAAGTCTTCCACCGCGGGCAGAACGGCCTCTTCCCAGCCTCGGCGATAGGCGTCGCCGGTCGCCCCCATGGGCATGGGCAGATTGACGGTGGTGCCCAATCCTGCCCCTCCGCCCCGCTCCAGCAGCCCGCCGGTCCCCGGATAGAACGGGTACTGATGCCACGACACATACATCACCCGGTTGTCCTCCCAGAACACGTCCTGGGTGCCGTTGCCGTGGTGGGCGTCGTAGTCCACCACCAGCACCCGCTCGCCCCGGTCCGCCAGCGCCTGGGCGCACACCGCCGCACTGTTGAAGAGGCAGAACCCCATCGACCGCGCCGGTGTGGCGTGGTGGCCCGGTGGGCGCACCGCGCAGAACGCGGCATCAGCCGCGTCGGCGTCCAAGGCCTCGACAGCGGCCAGTCCCGCTCCTGCCGCCAATCGAGCCGCTACCTCCGATTCGCCGGACAGCACGGTGTCGGGGTCCAGTCGGCCGCCCCCGCCTTGCGCCACCTGTTGGACTGCTTCGAGCAGCGAGGAAGCGTGGACAGCCAATAGCTCGGCGTCAGTGGCCAGCCGGGGCTCGGTGGGAACCAGAGCGTCGTCTAACCCTGCCCGCTGCACCCCGTCGATTACCGCGCGCAGTCGGGCCGAACGCTCTGGATGGGAGCGTCCGGTGTCGTGGTCGAGAAAGCGCTCGTCGGTGATCCACAAAACCGACACAGCCCCACGGTACCGCGCCCGGCCAGTACCCGAGAATGAGCATTTCTCGCGCCCAGAAGAAACCCGGTTCGCGGTGTACGCCGCGCCCTGCTCGGACCTAGCCTCAGTGACATGTTGCACCGACGGTCAGGGCAGGAATCCGCGACGCTCCGCCTCGGTCACCACCGTCTGCGGCTTAGGCCCTGGGCCAGCGAAACGGAGATCGGCCTGCTCATCCTGCTGACTTCCGGCTCGGCAGTCTCGGATGCCGCCGTTGCCGCCTCGATTGAATCGGCGGCGGCCCAGGGCTATCTCCGAATCCGGACGTCAGCCCTCTCGCACATCGAGGCGGAGCCGTTCCTCCGAGCCGGATTCGAACCCCGCCAACAGCTCGCCTTGCTGTCTCGGCCAATCCAACCGCCGCTCTCTGAGCGAAATGGAGGCGTTTCCATCCGACGGGCCCGGCGCCGCGATCACAACTCGGTTCTGGACGTGGACCATGCCGCATTCGAGCCGTTCTGGCAGCTCGATACGGTCGGACTGCACGAAGCACTCCGAGCCACACCCTTCCGACGCTTTCGAGTGGCCCGTCCAGACCCCGACAAGGCCCCGGCTGGGTACGCCATCTCCGGGCGCAGCGGGCCGTCGGGCTATCTACAGCGATTGGCAATCTCGCCTCGCCAGCAAGGGCAGGGGGCCGGAACCGCTCTGGTAGTCGACGGGCTGACGTGGATGGCCCGTTGGGGTGCCACCCAAGCCTGGGTCAACACGCCCCAGCAAAACACCGGTGCCCTGCGCCTTTATGAGCGACTGGGTTTCGAGCCGGTTCCCCCCGGTCTGCAAGTTCTGGAGTTGGAGATCAGTGGGCTATAGATGCCGCTTTGGGAGCAAGCGGCTGGCGGCGGCTCTTGTCTGCTGTGCCGCGCCCGCTCTCATGATCCCGATCGCCACCGCCCAGAATGACAACGGCGCCTCCGAGACGGAAACCCCCTCCATAGAGCTGGTCAGCCAAAGCATGTGGATTGCCGAGGAGGACGTTTTCCGAGTCTCCTTCCGCCTAATCGACGCCCCCGACGGTTCCACCATTGACGTCAACATCGGGGTGCCTATCCGGTCTCGCTCCGCTCTCCTGGATCGACTGGCCGGGCCGTCCACCGGATTGGGCCTTCAACGGATCTCCCGATTGCCCATGCCCGAACCCGATGCCAATGGGATCACCTCGCTGCAATTCACCACTACGAGCAGCCAGGAGCTAGAACCCGAAGCAGCGGGTGTTCCATGGCTCAAACTCTCCGCCGAAGGGGTGTACCCGGTGAGCATTGTCCTTCGGGATTCCGACAACTTGAGATTGGACACGATCCACACCTTTCTGGTTCGCACACCCCCAGTTGATTCCGACCTCTCGCCACTGCTGGTGAGCACCGTGCTGTCGGTGAGCGGACCATTGCCCGTGAGCCCAGAGGGAACCGTGGATATGCCCGTGAGCCCAGAGGGAACCGTGGACATGGGAGCGTCCGAAAACAGCCTGCAAGTGCTAGCCGAGGTTTTCGACCCCCGAATTCGACCTCAACCCCTGGCCACAGTTTCTGTTAACCCTCTTCTGGTTGACGCCCTGGCCATAAGCGAACAAACCGAGCACACAATGCTGTTGGCCCGACTCCAACAAGCAACCACCAACCGCCAGATAACGAGCAACACCTACGTTACCTTGGACAGCGACGCGTGGATCGACCACGACCTCAGCCTCCAGATCGGCTGGCAGGTAGAGGCTGGCGCCGCGGTGCTGGATGAGTTTCTCGGCTCTCAGTCCGACCACACCATCATGGTGTTGACCACTTCGGCCTCGCCCAGGTTGCTAAATCGGCTTCAACGGGAGCGAGTAGAACTGGTGCTGGTTCCCGATGCCCTACTCGATCCGGCCAATGAACTTGTCGGCACATTGGCCAAGACATCGTTCTTGTTGCCCACACTGGACGAATTGCTCACACCGGGCGAGCCGATTAAAGCATTGTCCATAGACAGCACGGCAACGGCTCACTTCACCAGAACTGATAGCACCGACACCGCTCCCTACCTGGTGTTGGCAGACTTGGCCGCCCGTTGGTTTGAAGACCCCCAGCAGCTTCGGGGGATTGTGATAGCCCCACCGCTTGATTCCCTTTCCGATTCGACTGGTCTTGGTGTGCTACTGGACGAGATCAGCGTAAGTCCGATCCTGTCCTCGGTCGACCCCTCTGCAATTGTCGAGAACCTTGAGCCCGAAGCCCTCCGGCAGGTGCGTCCCGCCGAGGTGAACGGATTCGGAGAGGACTACAAGGCTGCGCTGAGCGACGGACAGCGCATCGCCCGTTCCTACCAGAACATGGTCGACCCGATCGCCTCCGTGGACACCCCCGAGCGGGAGCTGATCGAAACCCTGGATCGAGCCCTGTTGCTGTCCGGCACCTACGGTCTGACCGAGACCCAGCGAGACGCCTACCTTGCGGTGGTAGCGCAGACTGTGCGCGACACCGTGGCCGCTATCCAACCGCCGAGTCGCCAAAGAATCACCCTGACCAGCCGGTCGGAGAGCATACCGATGCTCATCCGCAACAACCTCGACCACGATGTCATCGTGCGGTTGGACCTCAACAGCGACAAGCTCGACTTCCCCGAAGGAAATTTCTTGCTTCAGCGGCTCTCCCCCGGAGTCAACCAGATCCAGGTGCCGGTGCAGGCCAAGACTTCGGGCGACGCCGTGCTGGAGGTCAGGGTCAACTCGCCCACCGGGCTCTTGGCCCTGGGCGAGTCGCAGTTGACCGTGCGAGCAACCTCCCTGTCGGGCGCCGGTGTGGGGATCGCCGCCGCCGCGCTGGCCATCTTGCTGTTGTGGTGGGCTCGACACTGGTGGTCGCGCCGGGGCTCCAAACTGGAGCTTCCAAAAAGTAGTGTCAGTGCATGACCGTTCGAATTGTGACCGACAGCTCTTGCGACCTCAGCGCCGCCGACATCGAGCGCCACCAGATCACCGTGGTCCCGCTCACCATCCGCTTCGGCGACGAGGAGTTCACCGACGGTGTGGGCCTATCGGCGGAGAACTTCTACGCCAAGATGGCCGCCAGCGATGAACTGCCCTCAACCGCGGCTCCCGCACCGGGTGCCTTCGAAGTGGCGTTTCGAGATCTGGCCGCCGGCGGTGCCGAGGCCGTGGTATGCGTCAACCTGTCATTCGCCCTGTCGGCCACCGGGGAGTCGGCCCAGAGCGCGGCCCGAGCCACCGAGGGCGAAGTGGACGTTCGGGTGGTGGACTCCGGCAAGGTATCGGTGGGCCTGGGTGTCATGGTGAAAGCCGCGGCAGCCGCGGCTGAGGCCGGACACAGCGCCGATGAGATCGAAGACCAACTGGCCGATCTGAGAAACCGAGTCTTCATCTATGCCGTACTGGACACTCTGGACAACCTCAAGAAGGGCGGCCGCATCGGTACAGCGCAGGCGCTATTGGGCAGCGCTCTGTCGATCAAGCCCTGCTTGGACCTCACTTCCGGCGTCGTGGAGGAAGCGGGCAAGCAGCGAACCAGGGGCAAGGCCCGGAACTGGCTGGCCGCGCAAGTGGCCGAAGCGGGAGAGTTGGAACACCTGGCCATCGCCCACGGTGCGGCCGAAGACATCGACGCGTTCACAGCCGGCCTGGGCGAATCCCCCGCTCAGAACCCCTTGACGGTGGCTCTCATCGGCCCGGTTGTGGGCACTCACGCCGGCCCCGGTGTCATCGCCGCCGCCATGGTGCCCGCCCCCTAAGTACGTCTTGGCCCGCAGAAAACGCCATCGGTAACCTTCGAGCCGTGTCGGAGTTCCTCCGCGACTACCTCCTCGTCGTTATATTCCTCGTGCTGGCAGGCGCTTTGGTCTTTGGGATGCTGGGGCTCGGCAGCCTGTTGCGGCCCTCCCGGTCGCAGCCCCAGAAATACATCACCTACGAGAGCGGCGTCGACCCCGTGGGACTGGGCTGGTCGCAGAGCAACATCCGCTACTACGTGTTCGCCCTCTTGTTCGTGATGTTCGACGTTGAGGCGGTGTTCATCTTCCCCTGGGCCACCCGGCTGGAGGCCTACGGGACATTCGGCTTGGTCGAGATGGCCATCTTCATCTTCATCCTTGCGCTGGGCCTGGTGTACGCCTGGCGGAAGGGCGTTCTTCGGTGGATTTAGGGACGACAGTGCGAGCTAGCAGGAAATCCACACTCGACAATCCGATGAAGCGCGCTGGGAGGTAGGAAGTGGGACTGGTTGCCAGCGGCAAAGCTCCAAAACCCCTGACCAAGTTGCTCAACCTCGGCCGGAAGTACTCCATCTGGATGTACCAGTGGGGCTTGGCCTGCTGCGCCATCGAAATGGGCGCGGTGATCGGCTCCCCCCGCTACGACGTCATGCGCCTCGGCGTGATCCCGTTTCCCGCCAGCCCCCGACAAGCCGACTTGGTGGTGATCTCGGGAACGGTCACCGACAAGATGGTGCCGTCCATCCTCCGCCTCTACGAGCAGATGCCCGACCCGAAGTACGTCATTTCCATGGGCTCCTGCGCCAACTGCGGAGGCCCGTACTGGGACTCCTACTCAGTGACCAAGGGTGTCGATCAGATCATCCCGGTGGACGTGTACGTGCCCGGCTGTCCGCCCCGACCCGAGGCCCTGCTGGAGGGCATCGTGCTGCTCCAGGAGCGCATCGGCAACGAGGACCCGGCTGTGCGGTGGCGAGGTGACCCAATTGTCGTCGACTGAAGTCGAGAACGACGCCGCCGAAACCGGGTCGCAGTCCGACGAGCGCCGAGAGGCTTGGGCTGCCCAGATGGCCGAAGCGCTGGGCGACGGCTTCGCCGAGCACCACATCATCCCAAGCAGCGACTTGTGGGTGCGGGTGAACCGCGAATCGTGGGCCGATGCGGCCACCGCCGCCCGCGACCAGCTTGACTGCCAGTTCTTCGACTGGCTGTCGGCCATCGACTGGCTGCCCTCCCCCTACGGGCGGGACATGGATGCCCAAGAGGACAACCCCGAGCCCAAATCAGCCGATCCCATGGAGCAGGGCCATGCCGGAGGCGAGACCCGGTTCCAAATGGCGATGCGCCTCTATTCCATCTCCGAGCACATGGGCATCACCATAAAGGCCGACCTTCCCGACGACGATCTGAGCGTCGACACCCTGATCAGCGTTTTCCCCGGGGCCAACTGGCATGAGCGCGAGGCCTGGGAGATGTTCGGGATCCATTTCAACGGTCACCCCGATCTTCGCAATATCTACCTCCCCGGCGCTTTCGAGGGGAACCCTCTCCGCAAGGACTTCCCGCTGCTGGCCCGCCGGGTAAAGCCATGGCCCGGCATTGTGGACGTGGAGCTGTTCCCCGGCGAGGAAGGCCCATGACCGCGGTAAGCGCCGACCAGCGCCAGCAGCTCGCCTACGTGGCCACCCAGGCCGCCGACGCCCGGCTGAACGTGGAGATCGAGACCGAGGGCATGACCCTCAACATCGGCCCCCAGCATCCGGCCACTCACGGCACGCTGCGGCTGGTAGCCCGCCTCGACGGCGAACAGGTGGTGGAGGCCGAGCCCATCATGGGCTACATGCACCGGGGCTACGAGAAGTTGGCCGAGGTACGCACCTATCCCCAGGTCACCACGCTCATCAACCGCATCGACTGGCTGGGCAGCTTCGCCAACGAGGTGCCGTTCATCCTGGCCGCCGAGAAGCTCATGGAGGTGGAGGCGCCCCCCCGGGCCCAGTGGATTCGCACCGTGCTGTTCGAGTTGAGCCGGATCGCCAACATCACCTTGTTCCTGGGCGACATGGCAGTACAGCTCGGGGCCCTCACCCCGGTGTTCATGGCCTTCCGAGACCGCGAGTTCGTGCTGAACCAGATCGAAGCGGCCACCGGCGGGCGCTTCCACCCCAACTTCGACCGCATCGGCGGCCTCAAAGACGACCTTCCCCAGGGCTGGATCGACGACACCAAGCAAGCCATGGAGAAGATGCGCGACTTCTGCGACGAGTTCGAGGAGCTGGTGCTGGGCAATGAGATCTTCCAGGCCCGCAGCCGGGGCATCGGCATCGTGCCCGCCGAGGTCGGCCTGGCCTACGGGCTCTCGGGCGCCAACATCCGGGCCAGCGGGGTGGACTGGGATCTGCGCCGCGACGGCCACGAGGCCCTGGCCTACGACCAGGTGGACTGGAAGGTATGGACCCACCCCGACGGCGACTCCTTCGCCCGCTACTGGGTGAGGCTCCAGGAGACCCGAGAGGCCACCCACATCGTGGACCAGCTTCTTGACGGGCTCCCCTCGGGACCGATCATGGCCAAGGTGCCCCGCATCATCAAGGTGCCAGCCGGTGAGGCCTACGCCGCCACCGAGAACCCGCTGGGGGAGATGGGCTACTACGTGGTGAGCAAGGGTGACTTGGTGCCGTTCCGGGTCAAGATCCGCTCGGCCAGCTTCTCCAATATGTCCATCACCCCGTGGCTGCTGAAGGGCGTCTATGTGCCCGACATCATCACGATTCTGGCCAGCCTGTATTTCATCCTGGGAGACATCGACCGGTGACAGCGGCAACGGTTATGTCGGGCCTGCTGGCCGTGGAGGTGCCCTACTGGGCGTCGGCCATCATCAAGGTGGGAGTTGTCGCCTTAGTGGTCCCCACTGCTGCGCTGGTGCTGGGCTATGTGTTCCTGCTGAAGATGATGAGCTTCATGCAGAGCCGGCTGGGTCCCATGGAGGCCGGCCCCTACGGCACCCTGCAACTTTTGGCCGACGGGCTGAAGTTCATCCAGAAAGAGGACATCATCCCGGCCAAGGCCGACCGGACGGTGTTCGCGCTGGCCCCGCTGGTGGTGCTGGTCTCCACATTCTTGATCTACGTGGTGATCCCCACCGGCCCCGACGCAGTGGTGGCCCAGTTGGATGTGGGCATCTTCTACGCCTTGGCGGTGTCGTCGCTGTCGGTGGTGGGCATCTTGATGGCCGGATGGGCTTCGGCCAACAAATACGCCCTCATGGGCGGCTTGCGGGCCGCCGGCCAGCTCATCGCCTACGAGCTGCCGCTGGTGCTGGCGGTGATGGGCGTGGTTATCCAGGCCGGCACCCTGGATCTGCAAAAGATCGTCACCGCTCAGGCCGAAGGAGAGATATTCGGCTGGGGCGGCATCGGCAACCCGTTCATCCTCACCCAGTTCGTGGGCTTCTTCATCTTCCTGGTGGCGGTGCAGGCCGAAACCACCCAGCCGCCGTTCGACATGCCGGTGGCCGAGTCGGAGATCGTGGGCGGCTACCAAGTGGAGTACACCGGCTTCCGATTCCTCTTCTTCTTCATGGGCGAGTTCGGCACCGCTTTTGCCTTTGCGGCGCTGGCCGCAGTTCTGTTCCTGGGCGGCTGGGCCCTGCCGTGGGGCGACCTCACCCACTGGGGGTTCAACATCGCCGGACCGGTCATCATGCTGGTGAAGGTTCTGGCCGTGGCCGCGCTGATCTTCTGGTTCCGTTTCACCTATCCGCGGCTGCGAGAGGACCAGCTTCAGCGCCTCGCCTGGAAGTTCCTCATCCCGTTGTCTCTGGTGAACATCGTTATCACCGGTATTTTCAAGGTCGTTTTGTAGGAGCTTGCCATGGCACTGGTACCAGGATTGATCACGGGGCTGAAGGTCACCGCCCGCACCATGTTCCGAACCCTGTTCGGCGACGGCCCCCCGGTGGTGCCCGCCCCCTCCAAGCACTCCCACACCGTGCAGTACCCCCACGTCAAGGAGATGCCCGCCGACCGGGCCCGAGGGGTGATCGCCCTCCACGAGGAGAACTGCACCGCCTGCATGCTGTGCGCCCGCGAGTGTCCCGACTGGTGCATTTACATCGAGGGTCACAAGTACCTGGCACCGCCGCGCCGGGAGGGGGGAAAGCCCCGCCAGAAGAACGCGCTCGACCGCTTCGACATCGACTACGCCCTGTGCATGTACTGCGGGATCTGCGTGGAGGTATGCCCGTTCGAGGCGCTGTTCTGGAGCCCCGAGTACGAGTACTCCGAGCCCCGCATCGCCGACTTGCTCCACGACAAGGAGCGCCTCAGCGAATGGATGGACACCGTTCCCGACTTCGAGCCCTACGAGCCCGGATCAGAGCAGAAGGTGTTGAAGGTTCCCCGATGACCACTATCCGCATGGCCTTCACTTCATCGTCCGCGTCCAGAACACGCGAGGTTTCCCCCCGGTGATCGCCGAGCACGTCGCCTTCGGGATCATCGCCGCGGTGATGGTGGCCTCCGCCCTGCGGGTGGTGACCACCCGCGACATCGTCCACGCCGCCCTGTACCTGGTGATCGTGCTGGCCGGAGTAGCCGCCCTGTTCTTGCTGGTGGGCGCCGAGTTCACCGGCATCACCCAGGTGCTCATCTACATCGGCGCGGTGATCGTGCTGTTCCTGTTCGGGATCATGCTCACCCGGACCGACTTCGACCAGGACACCGAGACCGACCACAAGCGAAAGCTCCCCGCCATACTCACCGCCCTTCTCCTGTTGGCGGTGATGATCGGCGCGCTGGTGGACCGCTTCGAAGACGTCAAGCTGGACGCCAACCTGCCCGGCGGCCAGACCCCCCAGACCACCGCCCAGGTGTCCGACAAGCTGTTCTCCCAGTACATCGTGCCCTTCGAAGCGGTATCGGTGCTGCTGTTGGCCGCCCTCATTGGCGCCATCGTGATCGCCCGCCGAGAGGAGGGCGGCTGATGTCGACGATCTGGAGCCCACCTTCATGGGGAGCTGATCGCTGATGTATTTGAACGAGATGCTCCTTTTGGGCGCGGTGTTGTTCTGCATCGGGGTCTACGGCGTGCTGGCCCGCCGCAACGGCGTGCTGGTGCTCATGTCCATCGAGCTCATCTTGAACGCGGTCAACATAAACCTGGTGGCCTTCGGGGCGTTCCACGACACGGTCCAGGGCCAGATCTTCGCCCTGTTCGTGATAACCGTGGCCGCCGCCGAGGTGGGCATCGGCCTGGCCATCGTTCTACTGCTGTACCGGAACCGTCGATCCATCGACTTGGACCAAGTCGATCTGATGAAGGGGTGATGGCCTGGTGCTGAGTGCGAACATCGCCGCGGCCGAAACCGCGGGCAAGGCCGTTGCCGCCTCCGGCTGGTTCCTGGAGAACGCCTGGCTGATATGGCTGTTCCCCGCGGTTTCGTTCCTGCTGATTCTCCTGTTCGGCAAGCGCTTCCCCCGAGGGGGCTCTGAGATCGGCATCGCCGCGGTGGGAGCCTCCTTCGTCTTCGGCCTGCTCACCGCCATCCAGTGGATAAGCGAGGTGGAGGGCGCCGGCGGGGACAGCGCCGAAGGCGAATACGCCCTAGGCGCGGGCGGCCTGGTGGTTGCCGCCGAGGGCGAGGCATCGGGCGGGGTGGGTGCGCTCACCCGGTCGATCACCTGGCTCACCAACGGGGCTGAGGCCATCGGCGCGGGCATCATGATCGACGGCCTGGCCGTGATGATGATCTTCGTGGTCACGGTGGTGTCGCTGCTGGTGCACGTCTACTCCACCGACTATGTGGCCGGCGACCGCCGCTACACCCATTTCTTCGCCTTCCTGAGCCTGTTCACCGCGTCGATGCTCTTCTTCGTCACCGCCTCCACCACCCTCCAGATGCTGGTGGGCTGGGAGCTGGTCGGGGTGTGCTCGTTCGTGCTCATCGGCCACTGGTGGGAGGAGAAGGACAACTCCGACGCCGCCCTCAAGGCCTTCTTCACCAACCGGGTGGGCGACATGGGCCTCATCATCGGGGTGTCGATTCTGTTCTTCGGCGCGGGCACCTTCAGCGTGATCGGGGTGAACGAGGCCGCCATCACCGGCAGCATGAGCCACACGGTCACCCTCGCCGCCGCCCTGTGCCTCACCGCCGCGGTCATGTCCAAGTCGGGGCAGTTCTTCCTCCACACCTGGCTGCCCGACGCCATGGCCGGGCCCACCCCGGTGTCGGCCCTCATCCACGCCGCCACCATGGTGGTGGCCGGCATCTTCATGGTGGCCCGGCTCTACGGGGTGTTCTTCGAAGGCTTCTCCATCGGCGGTTCCAGCATCAACACGCTGGCCCTCATCGGCGGCTTGACCACCTTGGCGGGTGCCACCCTGGCCTTCGTTCAAAACGACATCAAGCGGGTGCTGGCCTATTCCACCGTCTCCCAGCTCGGCTACATGGTGCTGGCCCTGGGCGTGGGGGCATGGACCGCGGCCCTGTTCCATCTGTTCACCCACGCCTTCTTCAAGGCCTGCCTGTTCTTGGGCTCGGGCTCGGTCAGCCACGCCGTGCACTCCTTCGACATGAAGAAGGACATGGGCGGGCTGCGAAAGGCCATGCCCCACACCTATCGCACGTTCATGATCGGCACAGTGGCGCTGGCCGGGCTGCCCATCCTGTCGGGCTTCTGGTCCAAAGACGAGATTCTGGTGGGCACCGGCGGCTGGGGCCTGTTCGGCGGCACCGGCGGCAATGGGGCCTACACCGTGATGCTGGCCATGGGCATGATCACCGCGGCGCTCACCGGCGCCTACATGACCAGGGTGGTGTACCTCACCTTCTTCGGCGAGTTCCGGGGCCACGGCACCCCCCATGAGTCCGGCCCCCGGATCACCGTGCCGCTGTGGATCCTGGGCGGATTGGCCGTGGTGGCCGGGTTCATCAACTTCCCGGCCGGCTTCCAGCTCGTTCCGGCGTCGTGGGAGGAGAAGTTCCTCCAGTGGGTGGAGCCGGTGGGGGTGAGCTACTTCCCGGCCATCAAGCACGCCACCCCGTCGTGGACGCTGGCCATCGTGTCGGTGATCGTGGCCCTGATCGGCATCGGCGCGGCCTACTACTACTATTTCGTCCGGGTCCGGGCGGTGAGTCCGACTGCCACCGAATTGCCCGATGGCCCCACTTCGAGATCGGCAGTGGCCCGCCTCGGCCACCGGATCCTGGTCAACAAGTACTACCTCGACTGGCTGTACACCACCGTGATCGTCGGCTTCGTCAAAGGGCCTTTGGCCAAGGCGGCGTACTGGACCAACCAGAACGTGATCGACCGGGTGGTCAACGAGGCCGGCACCCGCTCGGTGCAGGCCGGCGAAATCGTCTACCACAAGGTGGACCAGCTGGTGGTGGACGGCATCGTCAACGCCACCGGCAAGATCTCCGACAGCTCGGGGGAGGAGCTGCGCCGCATCCAAACCGGCAAGGTTCAGCAGTACGCCGCCATCATGTTCGCCGCCGCCACCATCCTGGCCGGCAT
>JAJEDQ010000168.1 GCA_022821445.1 Acidimicrobiia bacterium
GATGCGGGCGTGGTTGGAGGCCAGCAGGTTCTCCCGCCGGTCCTCGATCCACTTCACCGGGCTGGCCAGGAGCTTGGCGGCCACCAGCACCGCCATGTCCTCGCGGCCCAAGAACATCTTCTGGCCGAATCCGCCGCCCACGTCGCCGAAGTGCACCACGATCTTGTGCTCGCCGATGCCCAGCACCCGGGCGCCGACGAGCTGCATCTCGTGGGGGCTCTGGGTGGAGGCCCACACCTCCATCACCCCGGCGTGGGGTTGCCAGGAGGCCACGATGCCCCGGGTTTCCATGGGCACGTTGGTCTGGCGGTGCTGTTGCCAGGTCTCGGTGATGATGTGTGCCGCGTTCTCGAAGGCCTCCTGTTGGGCCGGGTTGGGCACGGGCAGGTCGTGGGCCAGGTTGCTGCCCAGCTCGGGATGGACGAGATCGTCGGACTCGGCCGCGGTCTCGTAGTTGACCACCGGGTCGAGCGGCTCGAACTCGACATCGACCAATTCGATGGCGTCCTCGGCGATGTAGCGGCTCTCGGCCACCACCATCACATAGGGATCGCCCACGAAGCGCACGTCGCCGTCGGCCAGCATGTTGGCCGGGGGCGCGGGCGACTCGGGGGGATGCAGCGAGGCTCGCAGCGAATCGTTGTGGGAGTTGAGGTCGGCGCCGGTGAAAACGGCGTGGACCCCTTCGAGCGCCTCGGCGGCCGAGGTGTCGAGATGGGTGATGGTGGCCCGGGCCAGGTCGCTGCGCCCGAAGGCGGCGTGGAGCATGCCGGGAAGAACGATGTCGTCCACGTAGCGCCCGTGACCGGTGACCAGGCGGGGGTCTTCCAGCCGCTTGACCGACTGGCCGACGTAGCGGGCGGCGGCTGCTGTATTAGCCATTGTGCCCTCCCTGGGGTTGGGCGGCGCTGAAGCCCAGGGCCGTCAGGTGAATCGACACTGTATTAGCCATTGTGCCCTCCCTTCAGGCGGGCGGCGCTGACGCCCAGGGTCGTCAGGTGAATCAACACTGTATTGGTCATTGCCCTTCTCCCTTCAGCACAGCGGCGGCTTGGCGGGTGGCGGCCACGATTCCCTGGTATCCGGTGCAGCGGCAGAGGTTGCCGGCGATGCCGTGGCGGATCTCGTCGTCGGACGGATCGGGGTTGGCCTCCAAGAAGGCGGCCACCGACACCACGAAGCCGGGGGTACAGAACCCGCACTGAAGCCCGTGGCAGTCGCGGAACGCCTCCTGCACGGGGTGGAGCGTCTCATCGTCGGGGGCGAGACCCTCCACAGTGGTGATGTGTGCGCCGTCGGCCTGCACCGCGAACAACAGGCAGGAGCGGACCGCCTCGCCGTCCATCAGCACGGTGCACGAGCCGCACACCCCGTGCTCGCAGCCCAGGTGGACGCCGGTACACAGGGCCTGTTCCCGAAGGAAGTCGGCCAGGGTCAGCCGAGGCTCAGCCGCTCCTCGCCTGGTCCGGCCGTTGACGGTCATCGAGAGAGAGATCTGATCAGCCATTGTGAGCCTCCTGGGTCAATTGGGCCAGGGCGCCGGCCAGCACCCGGCCCACCAGGGTGGAGCCTGCCCGGCGGCGGTAGTCGGCGCTGGCGTGGACATCGCCGATAGGGTCCATGTCGTCGGCGGCCAGACGCCCGATCTCATGGGGATCGGCATCGGCCGCGGCCAGCCCCATCAGCGCCGCCTCCACCGACGACGCCCGCAGCGGGGTGGGGCCCACGCCCAGCATGCCCACCGCGGCCCGGTTGATGCGCCCCGCCGCGTCGGTGCCGATGCCCACCGCGGCGCCGGCCAGCGCGAAGTCGCCGCTGCGCCGGGCGATCTCATCGAAGGCGAACCCGGCCTGCTGGTCCCAGGCCGAGAACCGCAGGGCAACCAGCAGCTCATCGGGGGCCACCGCGGTCATGAACGTGGACTCGAAGAACTCCGCAGCCGGCACCTCCCGGGTTCCCGATGCCGAGGCGATCTCGGCGGTGCCATCCAGGGCCAGCATCACCGCGGGATACTCCGACGCCGGGTCGGCGTGGGCTACCGAGCCGCCGATGGTGCCCCGGTTGCGGATCTGGAAATGGCCGATGTGGGGGGTGGCCAGGTGCAGCAGCGGCACTCGGTGGGCCACTGTGGCGTCGGTCTCGACCGCGGCCTGACGGGTCATGGCCGCGATGCGGACGGCGCCGTTGTCGGCGGTCACGCCGAACAGCTCGCCCACCCGGTTCAAGTCCACGATGTGCTCGAAGCGGGTGAGGCGCATGGCCAGCATCGGCACCAGGCTCTGGCCGCCGGCCAGGGGCTTGGCGTCGTCACCGTGCTCGGCCAGCAGGCTCACCACGTCGGCCACCGTTTCGGGAGCGTGGTATTCAAAAGGAGCAGGTTTCACCGCCGGGGACTGTAGTCCGACTGGGTTGCATGAGCGCAGGCCAACTGTTCACAGTGGCCTTGCCCGGCCCCTTGGCGGCGCGTTGCAGAAGCGCTTGGCCTGCCCCCATGCCCGAGCGTTCTGGCAGACTTGGGCGATGGCCGACGTAGCCGATGCGCTCCGCACCTATTGGAACGACCGGGGACCGGTGTGGGTGGAGTACCGGGAGAGGCTGGACGCCATGCTGGCCCCTCTGGGAGAGGCCGCCATCGCCCGACTGCACCCCGACCCCGGCGAGCATGTGCTGGACATCGGCTGCGGCACCGGCACCACCAGCCTGGAGCTGGCCCGCCTGGTGGGTGAGAGCGGACAGGTAACCGGGGTGGACGTTTCGGCGCCCATGCTGGATGAGGCCCGCCGCCGGGCCGCCGATGCCGGGTTGGCCAACACCACGTTCGTGGTGGCCGATGCCGGCGCCCATCAATTCAAGCCCCGCCACTTCGACGCCGCCTTCTCGCGAATGGGGATCATGTTCTTCGCCGAGCCGGGGGCCGGGTTCACCAACCTCCGGCGGGCGCTGCGGCCCGGGGGCCGGCTTACCTTCGTGTGCTGGCGATCCCCGGCGGAGAACTCCTGGGTCACCGAGCCGGGACAGGCCGTGGCCGAGGTGCTGGGTCCGCCTGAGCCGATGGATCCCGATGCGCCGGGGCCGTTCTCGCTGGCCTCGGCCGACCGGATCAGCTCGACTCTCACCGAGGCCGGGCTGGTGGACATCGACATCACCCCCCACGACCTGCCGGTGAACATCGGCGACGGAACCACCGATGAGCTGGTCCGCTACTACGTAGACCTATTGCCCGGCACAGCCATCCCCGAGAACGCCGACGAGCATGTGATCGACCGGGTCAAGGCCGCCCTCGGAGCCATGGTGGACCGCCGCCGCACCGCCGACGGCATCACCATGGGCGCCGCCGCCTGGCTGGTCAGCGCCCGGGCCTAGCGCCTTCCGTCTACAGAGGCTGTTTCCCTCAGATCAGCACCCGGGCCTAGCGCTCGCAGCTCTATTGGCCGCGGCGGTCGACGTCAGATTTCAAACCACTGTTGGGCGCGGGTATAGCGGGCGAGGTGGTCGACGTTGGTGGTGGCCACCACGACGGCGCCGCGGCCATGGGCAGCCTGAGCGCTTCTGGCCTGCGCGGCCAAAATGACATCCCCGTCGAGGGCGGCCTGGTGGGCGGTGGGCCGGCCGGCGTTGCGGGCGTCGGCCCAAAGCAATGCCGCGTCATGCATCACCTCGGTGGTCAGCGACAGGTACGTGTAGGTGACACAGAGCTCATCGAGCCGGGCCACGCTGGCTTGCTTGCCACCGCGCAGCAGCTCGCGTCGGACCTCGTAGTCGGCAATCTCGGGAACGGCGAGCTCGTCCCCGCTTGCTAGGCGTTCCCAGGCCCACAGAGATGCCTGCTGGGAAACGCCGGTTGACTTCGAGTTGCACAGCATGCCCAACGGGCCGCTGTCCAGGATCAGCAGCATCTCAAAACGGACGGCCCTCCGCGCGGCGGGTCTCCGCCAGGGCCTCCATGAGGAAGCGAGCGGTCTCCTCATGCTCAGCGGGATCACCCATCTGGGCCACCCTCTCCATACCAGCCAGGGCGCGTTTCTTGTATGCCTCGGCATCCCACGGCTGTTCTTCGTAACGCTCAGCCTTGGTGAAATGGCGGGCGCCTTTGACCGCGCCCTTCTTGCCCGTTGACTCCCAGCCGAGCTTGGCCATCTTCAGCTTGATGGCCACTCCGACAGCCTGTCGGAAGCGGAGCGCAACAGGGTCGGATCCGAGCACATCGCCGATTTCAGGGTCGTCTTCCAGTATCCGGGCCACTCCGGCCAGCGCGGGCATCCCGTTCAACTCGGCATCGACCAACCGCTGCTCATTGGCCGGGTCGTTGAGCAGCCTGAAGATCCGCTCAGAAGCCTGGGGTCGGGCATCGAGTTCAACGACGTACTTCGCGGCGTGGGAGTCACGCTTGAAATCGCCGATGTTCAACAAAGCGCATCCCCGCCCGGGAGTCCTGTCCATCGACCCAATTTAGACATCCGATTTTCAGATGTCAACGAGCAACCCTCTGGCCGGCACTCGCCTGCGTTTGGCGGCGGGCCTGGCGTCCGGCGAGAACCGACCACACCACCACCAGCACGGTTGCTGCGGCCATGTACCCATGCATCTCCCGCAGCCCGATCTGGTCGGCCAAAGCCCCCAGCGGGAACGCCACCAGGCTCTGGGCGCTGAACGCGATCATCACCAGGCTCTGCACCCGGCCGTGGTACACCGGCTCGGCCAGAAGCAGCGACATCGACATGTTGGCGGTTTGGAATGTGGTGGCCGCGCCGCCCAACACGAACAGCACCGGCAGCGCGGCCCACTGGTTGGGGGTGGCAGCCAACACGGCCACCCCGGCGGCCACCACGGTCAAGCTGATCACCCGCAACCGCCAGAGCTGGGTGTTGTCGCGCATCCTTGCCACTTGCAGCGCGGTGACGGTGCCGCCCAGCGCGTTGGCCCCCTGGAGAACGCCCAGCCACAGCACTCCCACCCCGAACACGCTCTCGGTGTACTTGGGCAGAAACGCCTGATAGGGCATGGCAACCAGCAGCATGAGCGCAGTGGAGATCACCACCACCCGCAGATAGGGACTCCGGGCCACATAGCCCACCCCCTCGGCAATCTCTTCCAGGGGGCTGTGGGCTTCGCGGTGCTGGGGCCGCGATGAGGGCAGCATGAGCACCGGAATGGCCCCCACCGTGGTGAGACCGGCGCTGAGCAGATAAACCCCGGCCAAGCCGAAATTGGGCGTATCGGCGAGTACTCCGGCGACGAACGGCCCCACCGACTGGGTGCTCGCCACGGTGAGCTGGGTGAGCGATATGGCGTTGGACAGCAGCTCGCGCTCCACCACCTCGCCGGTCATGGCGATCCGGGCCGGTCCCATGAAGGCGAACGACGATCCCTGGATGACCGATGCCACCAGCAGCATCCAGAACTCCTCCAGGCCCAGCACCACCATGATTCCCAACCACAAAGCGCTCAGGGTGAGGGAGACATGGGAGCCGAGGATCAGCCCCCGACGGGGGAAGCGGTCGGCGGCCACGCCCCCGAACGGGGTGACGGTAACCATGCCGATGCCGAAGGCACCCAGCACTAAGGCAAAGCTGGAGTTGCTGTCGGTGAGCTCGATGGCCAGCCAGCCCCGAGCCAATATCTGCATGCCCACGGCGAGGAACGCCACCAGCCCCGACCACCACAACAGGGCATAAGCCCGGTTGGACAGCGACGCGAACATCCCGGTGGTGGAACCAGGGCTCACATCGCTCACATTGCGACGGTACCGGCCTTCGGCTTCCAACGCGGCACCTGCCGCCCCGCTGCCGTAGCTTCAGGCCATGTCTGATCGAGGAACTGCTGAGGAGACAAAGGCCGTGCTGCGGCGGTGGTATGACGAGATGTGGGGGGCGCAGAATCCGGACTTGGTGCCGGAGCTGGCCGGGCCGGTATACGTCCGCCACGAGATGGGCGGCACCCGCTCGGTGACCGCCGAGGAGTACCAGCAGCAGGTGGCCGCGCTGTGCAGCCAGGCCGAGTTCACCGACCTGCGCTACCGGCTCATTGCCGAGGACGACCACGTCGTGGCCATCGGCACCTGGAAGGTGGACGGCAACCAGTGGGACTGGGTGCAGGCCTTCCGGGCCGAGAACGGCAAGCTGGTGGAGACCTGGCTGTCGGGCATCGGCTTCGAGTCGAACTGGGCTCCCGAGGTGATCCGCCCCTAATCGTTTTGGGAAGTTCACGCGGGATTCGCGCCCGCGTTGACACGGGTAAATCTCCCTGTGGCAGAGTGTCGCAGGCGTCGACCCGACTAGGTGCCAACCGGTGAACGCCAACTGAGAATCCAACAGGACAAAGGAGCCGGCTGGTGAGCATCCGACGGATGGTGTGGACGTTGATCGCCCTGGGACTGGTAGCGGCACTGCTGGGCGCAGTGTCGGCGCAGGCCCAAGAAGTCGAGACCACCAGCGAGAGCAGTGGCGATCTCCAACTGGTGATCCTGCACCACAACGACGGTGAGTCGCAGCTGGTGAATGCCTCATCTTCTGCCCCCGAATACGGCGGCGTGGCCCGCTTCGCCTCACTGGTGCATCAGATTCGGTCTGAGGCCACCGACGGCGGTGCCGCGGTGATCACCATCAGCTCGGGCGATAACTTCTTGAGCGGCCCCGAACTGTCGGTGAGCCTCGATGACGAGAGCCCGTTCTACGACGCGCTGGCCCTCAACCTCATCGGCTACGACGCCTTGACCATCGGTAACCACGAATTCGACCTGGGTCCCGACCTGCTGGCCCGGTTCATTTCTGAGACCACCACCGCGCCGTTCATCAGCGCCAACCTGGACTTCTCCGGCGAGCCGGCGCTGGCTGCGCTGGAGGAGCAAGGCCGAATCGCCCCCTCGACAGTGGTGGAGAAGCAAGGTCGGCGCATCGGCATCATCGGCGCCACCACCCCCGAGCTGACCTTTATCTCCAGCCCCCGCAATGTGGCGGTGATGTCCAATGTGGCCGAGATCGTGCAAGCCGAGATCGACCGGCTCACGGCCGACGGAGTGGGCATCATCGTGCTGTCCACCCACTTGCAGGCCCTCAGCGCCGAGACGGCGCTGGCCGCCGAGCTCACCGGAGTGGACGCCATCGTGGCCGGCGGCAGCGGGGCCCTGTTGGCCGACGCGAACACCGTGCTTCTGCCCGGCGACGGCGACCCCTACGGCCCCTACCCGCTCACCGCCACCCTGGCCGACGGGGCCAGCGTGCCCATCGTTACCACCCCGGGCGACTATACCTACGTAGGCCAGCTGATCCTGACCGTCGACGCCGACGGCAACGTGACCGCCATCGACGAGACCAGCGGCCTGCGCCGGGTGATCGGCGGCGAAGAAGCCGACGCAGTGGAGCCCCATCCCGACGTGCAGGCCCAGGTGACCGATCCGGTGGCCGCAGCGTTGGCCGAGCTGGCCGCCACCCAGGTGGGCACCACCGAGGTGCCCCTCGACGGGCGCCGCTCGCCGGGCATCCGCACCCATGAGACCAACCAGGGCAACCTGCTGGCCGACGCCCTGCTGTGGAACGGCCTGCGGCTGGCCGCCGACTTCGGCGTGCCCGAACCGGCCGTGGCCCTCCAGAACGGCGGCGGCATCCGCAACGACTCGGTGATCCCAGTCGGGCCGATCAGCGAGCTGGAGACCTTCAACATCTCCCCATTCGGCAACCTCGTCACCGTGATCGAAGACGTGTCGCCCGCTCAGGTGAAGGTGCTGTTGGAGAACGCCGTATCCCGAGTGGAGGACTCCAGCGGCCGCTTCGCCCAAGTGGCCGGACTGAGCTTCGTCTACGACCCGGCCGGCACCCCCCAGGAGATCGGCGACGACGACACCGTGACCACCGAGGGCTCTCGTGTGCAATCCATCACCCTGGACGACGGCACCGCCATCGTGAGCGACGGCGCCGTGGTTGAAGGTGCCCCCTCAATCGCCCTGGTCACTCTCAACTTCCTGGCCAACGGCGGCGACCAGTACCTCTTCGGCGACGGCACCCGAACCCACCTGGGCCTCACCGACCAGCAGTCCCTGGCCGCCTACATCAGCGACGGCCTAAACAGCACCATCCCCGCCGCCGATTACCCCGAAGGCGGCCAAGCCCGCATCACGACGGTGGCCGACGACATGGAAGACATGGACGAAGGCATGGCCGACGACATGGACGATATGAACGGCGAGGAACTCCCCGCCACCGGCGCAGAAAGCCACCTGCTCTTCATCATCGCCGCCGCCCTAATCATCGCCGGCCTCCTACTGGCCACCGCCTCCCACCTCACCACCCCCACCCACCGCCGCAAGCGGCTCACCATCTAACCCCCACACCCAGCCCCGACCCCCCGTTCAGGAGCGGCTAGCCCAATCTCAGCTAGCCGCTCCTCCGGCGGGTTTGGGTCTATCGGGAAGGTCAGGAGCGGGGGCTGTCGGACTAGCGATGATCTCGTGGTGGAGATACTGGCGCAGGTCTTGTGCCCTGGCGCTGAGGTAGTCGAGCGTGTCGTCGTCATCATCGTCGAATACCCGATCGGGCTGGAGCGGTCCGGGATCCTCTAGCAGGTCTACGATCCTGGAGATGTCGCGGCTGGCGGTGCTTGTTCCGTATCGCCGCATATGGAACAAGATGCCGTCCTCGAGCGAGTAGGGCGACAGCTCGTCAATGGCCTTGATGTCGATGTAGTCGCGCAGTTTCGGTCGCAGCAGGATGACATCCAACTTGGCTGCCAGCAGGTCGGGCAGCGATCCCACTCGCATTCCACTGACTTGAATCGGGGCACTCAACACCGTCAGGTGCCCCACCTCTGGTCGGGGTTGCGGCCGGAACACTTGCACGGCAACACCGTCAATCCGGGCATCAAGTGCATCTGTGCCCGCGCTGAGCGTTTCGACCCGCCTTTCCGGCGCGAGCTGGACGAGTTCGCCGACGAGGGCCTCACCGGAGAAAGACCCGTCAGTCATGAAGTCCAAGTCGAACGAAGTCCTGTGCTTCAGATGAATCGTCAGCGCCGTTCCCCCCATCAGCGACCCGTCGATTCCACGGACTGCCTGTGCCAGCACGGGCCACACTCCGATCATCTCGGCGGGGAGCACATCGTCGTAGTCGCCAATCTCAGGCACGGCCGCTCCTCCTGTCGATGGCGGCATCTATGTAGGCGGCGAGACGGCCCGTGTCGTACCCGCGCATTTGTCGGCACTTAGACAGGGCGCTCACCGGCAGCGACTTAAGCGCCCATTCTCTTGCCGCCCTGTCGGGGCTGTCGAGTACCACGCTGGCGACGTAGTCCGCATGTTCGGGGAGCTTGAGCTCAGCCGCTTCGGTTCCAGACCAGAACACCCACCAGTACT
>JAJEDQ010000227.1 GCA_022821445.1 Acidimicrobiia bacterium
AACACCTGGGCGTCGAGGTGGGTGTGTACGTCGATGAATCCGGGGCACACGGCCTTGCCAGATGCGTCCACCGCATTGGCGGCTTCAGCCGCGCTCAGATCGCCGATGGCGGAAATTCGACCTCCTTGCAGGCCCAGGTCGCCCCTATAGTGAGGGCTGCCGGTGCCGTCGACGATGTCTCCGCCGGTGATGATGGTGTCAAACATGGTCCGCCCCTTGTGCGCGCTGTTTCGCACGCTCGGCCAATAATCTAGGCGATGCCTGGGTTCGATAGCGAAGATCCGGGCGTTGAGTGAATGTCTCAGGTGAAACCATCAGTAAGATCTTTGTCCATGGCTGAGATCCCCCGCATTATCTCCGTGGACGACCACGTGGTCGAGCCGCCCGACTTGTGGACTGAGCGTTTGCCCCGCAAGTACCACGACCGCTGCCCCCGGGTTGAGCGCGACAAGGCCATCTTCCACTTCGAGGGCGGGGTGTTCAGCTACGAGAAGGGGTCGCCCGACGGCACGTGGGGCGACTGGTGGCTCTACGACGATCTGATCTACCCGTTCCCCAAGCTCTCGGCGGCCATCGGATTCGAGCCGCTCACCAATACCCCGGTGACGTTCGACGAGATCCTGCCGGGGTGCTGGAAGCAGAAGGAGCGCCTCGAGGACATGGAGGCCAACCACGTGGATGCGTCGATCTGCTTTCCCAACGTGCTGCCCCGGTTCTGCGGCCAGACCTTCCACGAGCGGGAGGACAAGGAGCTGGCCCTTCTGTGCGTCAAGGCCTACAACGACTGGATGATCGACGAGTGGTGTGCCGGGGACGGCGAGGGGAGGCTGATCCCGCTGACCATCATCCCGTTGTGGGACGCCCACCTGGCCGCTGAGGAGATCCAGCGCTGCGCCGACAAGGGCAGCTTCGCGGTGGCCTTCTCCGAGAACCCCTATCACCTGGGCTTGCCGTCGATCCACGACCCCAGCGGGTTCTGGGAGCCGTTCTTCGCCGCCTGCGAGGAGACCGGGACGGTGGTGAACATGCACATCGGCTCCTCCTCGAAGATGCCCACCACGTCGCCCGACGCGCCGTTCGCGGTCAGCTCCACCATCACCTTCAGCAACGCCATGGGCTCGATGTGCGACTACATCCTCTCGGGGGTTTTCGAGCGGTATCCCAGCCTGCGGGTGGCCTACAGCGAGGGCCAGGTGGGGTGGATGCCCTACGTGATCGAGCGCATGGACAAGCTGTGGGAGGAGCGGATCAACGACGACGACGGCGAATTCGGAGTGAGCCTGCCCAACCCGCCGTCCTCCTACATCGCCGGCCATGTGTGGGGCTGCATGTTCGACGACGATGTGGGGCTGCGCAACCGCGACCTGATCGGCATGGACCAGATCACCTTCGAAGTGGACTACCCCCATGCTGACTCCACATTCCCCCACACCAAAGAGATCGCCACCAGGATCGTGACCCAGGCCGGACTCGACGATGAGGAGGCCTACAAGCTGCTGCGGGGCAACGCCATCGAGCTGTACAGCCTGGAGAGGTACGGAATCGCCGCGTAGCCAAGCCAGCCGTTTGGGGTTGCGAGCATTCCGGCAAGGGGGAGATGGCCATGGCGCTGGCCGAAATTGAACCGCTGAACGCAGACGAGGAGTATCGCCTGCTAATCGGAGGCGACTGGGTGACCCCGGACGCGGGCACCTACGAGATCATCGACCCCAACACCACCCAGGTGGTCGGCCACGCTCCTGAGGCGTCGATTTCCCAGGTGAACGACGCGGCCGCCGCGGCCAAGGCGGCCCTGCCGGGCTGGCGGGACACTCCGATGGCCGAGCGGTGCGCCATCTTGGGCCGGGCCGCTGACCTGATCGACGAGCGGATCGGCGCCCTGACCGGGCTGCTTCAGGGGGAGACCGGGGCCACCATCAACATCACCGAGGCGGTGCAGCTACCCGCTTGCGGTGACCGGTTCCGCCAGTACGAGATTCCGGTGGACCTGGACGAGTCAATGGCGCCGTACCCGGTGGAGGCCAACCCTCTGGGGCCGGGGGGCTTGGCCGGCGCCTATGTCATCCGCCAGCCGGTGGGGGTGGTGGCCTGCATCACCTCGTACAACTTCCCGCTGGTCAACGTGTCGGGCAAGGTCGCCCCTGCGCTGGCTATGGGCAACACCGTGGTGATCAAGCCGGCGCCCCAGGATCCTCTGGCCATGATCAAGGTGGTGGAGATCATCGAGGAGGCCGGATTTCCCCCCGGCGTGGTCAACATCATCACCGGGTCGGGGGCGGCAGCGGGGGCCGGACTCGTGGGGTCGCCCGACGTGAACATGGTGAGCTTCACCGGTTCGTCCGCGGTGGGGGTCAAGATCATGAGGGCCGGAGCAGCCACCATGAAGCGCCTGCTCATGGAGCTGGGCGGCAAGGGGGCCTGCGTGCTCACCGACGACTGCAACGTGGACGCCGCGGTGGGGGCCATCGCCTCGGTGTGGGGGCTACACAGCGGGCAGATCTGCACCGCGCCCACCCGGGTTATCGTCCACCGCTCCCGCTACGACGAGCTGGTGGACAAGCTGACCGCGGTGGCCGGGATGCTCAAGGTGGGCGACGCCCTCGACCGGGAGACGATCGTCGGCCCGGTCATCACCGAGCGCCACCGCGACCGGGTGGAGCACTTCATCGCCAGCGGCGTGGCCGACGGGGCCGCCATGCTGTGCGGTGGGGAGCGCCCGGACCTGCCCGGCTACTTCGTGGCCCCAACCTTGCTGGCGGATTGCGAGCCGGACATGCGGGTGGTGACCGAGGAGATCTTCGGGCCGGTGGTGGCGGTGATGGCCCACGACGGCGACGACCACGCGGTGGAGCTGGCCAACGACAGCCACTACGGCCTGTTCAGCTACGTGTTCGCTGACAGCCCCGCCCGAGCCTTCGAGATCGGCCAGCGCATCGAGTCGGGCAACGTCGGCATCAACTCACTGGCCCCCCACGTCCACGCCCCTTTTGGCGGCTTCAAGATGAGCGGCATCGGCCGCGACCGGGGCGTCTTCGGCCTCCACGCCTACAGCGAAATCCAAGCCCTCAGTTGGGTCTCCAGCTAGCCCCTATTCTTGTCGGATGACGACAGCAGCAGTGAACCGGGTGGGGTTCATCGGGTTGGGAAATGTCGGGGAGAAGCTGGCTTCGAGCCTCTTGCGGCAGGGGTTCGAGATGGTGGTGCGAGACCTCGACCGGGCTGCGGCCAAGCCGTTGTTGGCCAAGGGGGCACAGTGGGCCGACAGCGGTAGGGATTTGGCCCAGAACTGCGACGTAGTGGTGACCTGCCTGCCGTCGCCCGCAGCATCAGCCGAGGTTATGGAAGCGTCCGACGGCGTGATTGCCGGAATGCAACCGGGGACGGTCTGGCTGGAGATGAGCACCACCGATGAGGCCGAGGTGCGCCGCTTGGGTGCGGTGGTGGAGTCTTCGGGTGGCATCCCGCTGGATGCGCCGGTATCAGGTGGCTGCCATCGGGCGGCCACGGGCAACATCGCCATCTTCGCTGGCGGCGAGCGGGCTGCATTCGAGCGGGTCTTGCCCCTGTTGGCCGCCATGGGCCGCGAGATCGTGCACACTGGGCCGCTGGGCAGCGCCTCGGTGCTCAAGGTGGTCACCAACTACCTGGCTGGCGTTCATTTGATCGCCCTCGGCGAAGCCCTCATGGTGGCCAAGAAGGCGGGACTCGACCTCGCCACGGTCTACGAAGGCATCCGGGTGTCGTCGGGCAACTCTTTCGTGCACGAGACCGAGAGCCAAGTGATCCTCAACGGCAGCTACAACATCAACTTCACCATGGATTTGGAGGTTAAGGACCTCACTCTGTTCGACGACCTCGGCGCCAAACTGGATGTGCCGCTGGAGCTGTCCCCGCTGGCGGTGTCGATAGTGCGCGACGGTCTGGAACGCTATGGCCCTCGGGCATGGTCGTCCATGATCGTCAAACGACTAGAAGACGCCTGCGGCGAAGCACTTCGAGCCCCCGGCTTCCCCGCCGAGCTCACCGACATCGAGCCCCCGACACCCGGCTACGAGGTGACAAGGTCGCGATAATCGACGTCGCCCTCACCCGCGGCGAGGAGTTCGTCCTCCACAGAGTGGAATCCGGTGACCCCAACTTCGTCGAAATGTGGAACCAGACCGACGGCCCTGAGCGCTACCACCGCCGACGCCGCTGGTGGAACGACAACCACCTTCACTTCGCTGCTGCCCTCCGTTAGGGACTCACTCCGCGGCCAGTAGACTTGGGGGATATCGGCCTTGTGAGGCCCGTGCTTCGGCCTATCCGGCCCCTCAGATAACAACTTGTAAGTTGTATTAGCTGGAAGTAGGGTCCAAATGTGGGAGGTCGAGTACACCGACCAGTTCGAGCATTGGTGGGGCAAGCTGGCTATAGGCCAACAGCGCCGGATCTCAGCGGCTGTCGATCTGCTCATACGCGACGGTCCCAGCCTGGGCCGTCCCTTTGTGGACACCGTCGCCCGCAGTCGGCACTCCAATATGAAGGAGCTTCGGGTAAGCACGCTTCGGATTCTCTTCGCCTTCGACCCGTTGCGGAGAGCGATCCTCCTGTTAGGCGGGGACAAGTCCGGACAATGGACCCGGTGGTACCCACGGGCTATCCGTCGAGCTGATGACCTCTACGACCAGCACCTGGTATCCCTGCGAGGAGAAGGATTGATCTGATGGCCAAGAAGTTCAAAGACCTCGCGGCACCCCTTTACTCCGATCCCAAGTCTCGGGAGCAAATTGAGCGGCACAAGCGTGACATGGAAGCTGAGCTCTTCGCGTGCAAGCTGGTCGATCTGCGCCAGGGTCTGGGGATCAGCCAGACCGATTTGGCCGAGCGGCTAGGCATATCTCAGGCTGGCGTCTCCAAGCTAGAACGGTCCACCGACCCCAAGCTCTCCACGATGCGCAAGCTCACCGAAGCCCTCGGAGGAACCCTCCACATCGAGGTGCGCGTCGGAGACCGCTCCATCGAACTCGGCACGGATGCCGCAGACGAGTAGTCAGAGCTGTTCAGAGCAGCCAAGCCCCCAATACCTGAGTCTCATCCGGACGGGGCAGGCTTTAGCACGGCGGCCCTTGCGTGGGAGAGGAGTTGGCTGATGAGTTGCTCCTCGGTGAGCAGGGACTTCTCGGCCAGAGTGTGGTCAATTTCGGCGATCAGCCTGGAGTGGCTGCCCCATGTACGGCCCACATGCCAGTCTTCGAACTCGAAAACGGCCAATCGGCCATTTTCAAGCAGTTTGAGTTGATCTAGGATCTCGGCATCGATTGCTTCCACGGGAAAAATCCTACGCGAGCGTGCGTCCAAGACAGTCAGCAACTTGTGCTTGTTCACCAGTACTTGTTGCCCGACGGCACAATTGGGGGCTCAGGACGGCCAGATCCCAAGCGCATGATTCTCGAAGAGGAAATCATCTATTGCTGATGACTGCGACTAGGGTCGCCACTCATGTTGAGTGAAGGAACGAAGGCTCCGGAGTTCACTGCGCCGGATCAGGATGGGAACGATCTGTCGCTGGCTGATCTGCGGGGGAATTGGGTGGCGTTTTGGTGGTATCCGAAGGCTTCTACCAAGGGTTGAACGATTCAGGGACAGGGATTCCGTGATCGAATCTCCGAGTTTGAGGCCCTGAATGCCGTAGTGGTGGGGGCGTCGTTCGACTCCGTGGAGGACCAGAAGGGCTTTGTCGACGGGGAGAGCTTCCCGTTCGCGCTGATCTCCGACACCGACCGGGCCGTGGGGCGGGCCTATGACGCCGAGCGGGCCGAGGGCGAGCCCTACTTCGAATACGGCTTGCCCCTGCGGATCAGCTACCTGATCTCACCAGATGGCATGGTGGCCAAGTCTTACGACCTGGAGGGTCAAGACTTGGCTGAGCACGCTGCCGTGATCATCGCCGACATCAAAGCGCTGAGCTAGCCCCTTAGGCAGCTCTTTGAGAGCTGTTCAGAACTCGATGACCCAGCGGCCGCGAGTGCCGCCGGCCTCCAGGCGGGCGTGAGCTTCTGAGGCGTTCTCCATGGGGACGGTGCCGGCCACCCGCAGGGATACCTGGCCGTCTTCGGCCTGTTGGCGAAGGCGGTCGAGGCGGGCGTGGTCCTTGTCGTATGCGAACACCCAGGTGATGTGGAATTGGATGCCCCGCTCGCCGTTGCCCGGCCATCCTCGAACCGAGGCGAAGCCTCCGCCGTCGCGCACCGCGGCCACCAGCGGCGCCATCTGCACCGATCCGTCGGCCAGGCCGTCTACGCCGTCGGGGGCGTGCTCTCTTATCCGGTCGGATACGTCGTCGCCCCGGCGCACGATCACGTCGGCGCCGAATGAGGCCACCAACTCTTCGTCAGCCTCCGACGAATCGGCGATTACCCGCAGGCCGTCGGCCTTGGCCAGCTCCACCATGTATCCGCCGTAGCACCCGGCCGCCCCTGTGACCGCCAGCGTCTGGCCGGGTTGGAGGGCGAGTTGGTCCAGGCTCAATCGGGCGGTGAGCCCGTTCATGGGCAGGGTGCTGGCCTCGGCGAACGACGAGCCCGCCGGCATCCGGGCCACTGATTCCGCCGACAGCACCACATATTCCGAGTAGGCCCCGTGGGATCCCATGGGCACCACCATGGCCATCACATGGTCGCCCACTTCCAGGGCAGTCTGGGCGCCCTCTCCGATCTGGTCCAGCACCCCGGCCACGTCCATCCCCGGCACGTAGGGCGGCGGCCCGGTCTTGGCCTGCTGCTCGGCCCGAGTGCCGGCCCTCACATGAGTATCGGTGGGGCTGACCGCGGTGGCCCGCACCCGGACCCTCACTTGACCGGGGCCAGCCTCGGGGGTGGGCAACTCCACCACCTCCAGTGCCTCTGGCCCTCCGTATTCGATGACTCCAACTGCTCGCATGGGCCGAGAGCCTACCCGTGTCCCGGCACGCGGCCTCGGCTCAACTCGAGGCGCGAGAGGCCACCACGTCGGTGAAGTCCACGAACGAGCGCAGGGTGTGGCCACCGTCGACGGTGATGAACTGGCCGGTGGTGAAGCTCGACTCCGGTCCGGCCAGGTAGCGGATGGCTCCGGCGACATCGTCAGGTCGGCCGATGCGCTGGAGGGGTTGCTGATCAAGGTACTGGGCCACTACCGAGTCGTTGTTCACCAGACCTTGGGTGGTGTCGGTTGCCGTCAGCCCCGGGCGCACCGCATTGACTCGGACGCCGAGGCCCCCCAGCTCGTCGGCGGCCACCCGCACCAGGGCGTCCACGCCGGCTTTGCCCGCACAGTATGGGGCCAAGAAGCGGCACGACTGGATGGCCGAGGTGGATGACACCGCCACGATGGAGCCTCCTCCGGCTTCGGCCATGTGTCTTCCGGCGTGTTTGATCATGATGAACGGCACCACCACGTTGAAGCTGACTGTCTCCGCCACTTGCTCGGGTTCGTAGTCGAGCACCGCGGCCATGACGCCCCCTCCGGGCACCGACACTGCCATGTCGAGTCGACCGGTGGGCTCGGCGGCCAGCGCCACCGCGGCCTGCACCTGATCGCTGCCGGTGGCATCGCAGGCGGTCCAGCGGATCGATCCGCCGGCTTCGGCGGCTAGCGGGGCCAACTCGTCGGCCACCTCTTGCAGGTGGCCCTCGTTGCGGCTGGCGATCACCACATGGGCGCCGTCGGCCACCAGCAGCCGAGCCGTGGACCGGCCGATGCCGCCGGCGCCACCGGTGACCAGGGCGGCCATCCCGGCCAGCGGCAGGTTCTCAGACGGGTTGCTCATAGCTCGGCCACTCCTTCTCTCACCGCAGTACACAGCAGCTCGGCATGGCGGTGGGCCAGGTCGTCGGGCATGCCGGCGATGCTGGTCCAGCAGTAGGCCTCCACCATGGGGATGCCCTCGGACAAACCCCGCAAGTGCGCAATGGCCTCGTCGGGAGTCAGCACCTCTAGCGGGGAGATGACACCCATGGTGCTGCGCCGCTCCCGCAGCTTTTCCACCGTCAGGGGGCTGGGGGTTTTGCCGGTGCCCGACGCCCCCGCGGCCCGGTAAGTGTTGAGCTGCCACGCTAGGTGGGGGAGGATGCGCTCGTGGGCTTCCTCGGGATCGTCGGCCACCACCAGGCTCACTATTCCGGCCATCTTGGCGACGCCCGGGTCGTGACCGCCCTCGGCCAGCCCCTCGACATAGGGCTCCAGAGACGACTGGTTGATGGACAGCAGGCCACAGCCCAGCCGACCAGCCCGGCGGGCGCCCTGGGGGCCTTGGTAGCCCAGCCAGATGGGGAAGGGGTTCTGTACCGCCGGCGGGGTGACGACACCCCCGTCGAGCAGTTCTCGCACCTCCCGCACCCGCTGGTCGGTGATCGTGTAGCGCCTGGACAGATCAGCCCCGTAGGCCTCGAACTCGTCGTACACGTAGCCCGCGCCCAGCCCCAGGTCGATCCGTCCGTTGCTGATCTGGTCGGCCACCGCGGCCTCCTCGGCGATCTGGGGGGCCAGGCGCAGCGGGGCCAGCAGCACCGCGGTGCCGATCCTGACGCGCTCGGTGCGGGCCGCCACCGCGGCGGCGAAGGTGAGGGGCTGGGGCAGATAGCCGTCCTCGAAGAAGTGATGCTCGCTGAGCCACACAGAGTCGGCCCCCCACTCCTCGGCTTGGACGGCCAGCTCCAGCGACTGCCGGTAGAAGTCGGGCCAGGGCTTTCGCCATTCCGGAGGGTTCCGCAGGTCCATGTAGATGCCGATGCGCATGGCCCGACCCTACTGATATTGCGCTGCCCTACTCGTCTTGGGTGGCAGGGGGCATCCAGTCGGGCCAGTGGTCATCCAGGGTGAGCGACCATTCCGGAGGGCGCTTCTCCAGAAAGGCCATGACCCCCTCGGTGGCGTCGGGCTGGCCCATGACGTGGAGGTGGATGCGGCGCTCCAACTCGTTGATCACCCCTTGGTCGCCGGGTGAGGTGGTCCACAGCAGGCGCTTGCTGAGGGCGACCGACATCGGGGCCACGTTGACAGCAATGTCGCGGGCGGTCTCCAAGGCGGTGGGCAATACCTCATCGGCAGGCAGGGCGGCGGTGGCCAGGCCCAATTGGGCGGCCTCTTCGCCGGTGTACATCTGCCCGGTGAGCAGAATCTCCAATGCCTTGGCGTGTCCCACGGTGCGGGGCAGGGTCCAATGGGACCGGAAGTCGGGAAGCACTCCTCGGCGGTTCTGCACGATGCCCCAGCGGGCGTCGGCGGCGATGTAGCGGATGTCGCATTGAAGGGCCATGGTCATGCCCAGGCCCACTGCATGGCCGTTGATTGCGGCGATGACCGGCTTGCGCACATCCCAGGGGTGGAACTCCAGGGCGTCAGAGCGGAAGCTGTCGGGGTTGGGGGTACCGAACACTCCCGGTCCGCCGGAGAAATCGGCCCCTGCGCAAAAGGCACGGCCGGCACCGGTGATGACCACCGCCCGGACCTGCTCGTCGCCATCGCTGCGGCGCAGGGCGTCGGCTAGCTCGGTGCCCATCAGCGTGCTGAAGGCGTTGAGCTTCTCGGGTCGGTTCAGCGTGATCACCGCCACCCGTTCGTCCACCGAATAGGCGATGTCTTGGTAGTCGTCAGTCACTGGTCCTGGTATCTCCTCAAAGCCCGGGGGATGGTGACCACACCCGCGCCGGCGATCGCTACGACGGCAATGGTCGGAATCCATATCCATGCCGGGGGCACGTCCAGCTCAAAGAAATTCCGCGCCCATGGCCACACCATCACGATCAGATACGACCCGCCCATGGCCGCGGCCAGCCCAATCTTCCACGGGCGCAGCGGCCGGCTGATCACCACCAAGATCACCAGGCCCACCCCTAGCAGGGTGAACGTGGCCACGGTGCGGGCCTCGGGCAGGGTGACCTCGTCGTGGCGGCGGGCGATCTCGTAGACGAAGAACGATGCCACTGCGGCCAGCACCCCGGCAGGGATGGAGAACCGCAGCACCCGGGCCATGAAGCCAGGGCGTATCAACTCCGTGCTGGGGGCCAAGGCCAAGAACAGGCCGGGCACGCCGATGGAGAAGGTGCCCACGAGGGTGAGGTGGCGGGGGAGAAACGGGTATTCCACGGTGAAGATGCCCACCAGCACCGTGAGCAGCACGGCATAGGCCGCCTTGGTCACGAACAAGTTGGCTACCCGCTCCACGTTGTTGATCACCTTGCGCCCCTGGGCCAGCACCTCGGGCAGGGTGGCGAACGAGTTGTCGAGCAGCACCAACTGGGCCACCGCCCGGGTGGAGGCCGAGCCGCTGCCCATGGCGATGCCCATGTCGGCGTTCTTCAGGGCCAGCACGTCGTTGACGCCGTCGCCGGTCATGGCCACGGTGTGGCCCCTCGACTGGAGCGCGTCCACCATGGACCGCTTCTGCTGGGGGGTGACCCGGCCGAACACCGCGTTGTCGGCCAGGGCCGCGGCCATCTCGTCGGTGTCTTCGGGCAACTCCCGAGCGTCCATGTGGTTGTGGGCGTTGGGGATGCCGGCCCGCTGGGCCACCGCGGCCACCGTCGCGGTGTGGTCGCCGGAGATCACCTTGAGGTTCACCCCCTGCTCCTGGAAGAAAGCCAGGATCTCGGGGGCATCGGGGCGGATGGTGTCCTCCAGCAAGATCAGGGCCAGCGGTGTCCGGCTCTGGGGCAGGGTCTCGTCGGCCAGCGGCTCAGGGCTTCGGGCCAACAACAGGGTGCGGCGTCCCGCTTCGGCGTGGACTGCTACCTGGTCCATCACGGCGGGGAGGTCGCCGGCGATCACGTCGGG
>JAJEDQ010000153.1 GCA_022821445.1 Acidimicrobiia bacterium
GCCTATCAGCTAGGCGCCGACGCCCTAGCGCGCCTAGACCATCTCGCTGACCTCCTGGCGGGTCGCCCCGGAGTCACCTTGTCTCCCACCGCCAAGCGCCTCCTGTTCTCCGCCCAAGGATTCACCCCCGAGCTGACCGCCATCGCCCAAAACCGCCCCGACTTGGAACTCGTAGACCTTCACCGCCTCTATGAGGGTGATTGAACTGCGATTCTGGTGCCGTACTTTTGGCGGGCAGCCTGCTTTGAGACTCCAAGCATTTTGCCGATCTGCGACCAGGTGACTCCTCGTGCGCGGGCTTCGGCCACCGCTCGAGCCAGAGCTTCGTTGATCCCTTCTTGCTGATTGACCCAGGCTGCAATCACACCCATCGACTCCAACGGTGCGGGCTTGAGGTCTGCCGGGTCGACCTCGTCAGCCCACTTCTCGAACGCGGCCAGTTTCTCTGCGAGCCACTCTTCGCGATCTTGGTCCATCTGCTCCTCCTTCATTGCAGAAACTTCCGCCGGGCTGGCATGGCATGGGTGATCACTGCGCCATCGGCGTCTTGAGCTACGAAGAACCCCTCACCCTCCTCGCCTGGTGCCCCGCCTGAGCTGTCAGCAGGGAACCCTACCCATCCAACCTAGGCGTCTGTTCCTAGGGGGAGACGTTCAATCCGGTTCTTGTGGACGGCGTAGATGAAGGGTCCTGGCTCTTGGCACGCTTGGGTGATCGCGTCGATATTGTCTAAGTATCGAGCTGCCATGTCGGCAGCGCTGAGCTGTTGGCTGGATAGACAGAAGCAACGGACAGAATGGGCCGTCACGACATCTCGCTCTCGTCGGTTGTACCGAATACGAGCGTCCTTCATGAGTACGACCCAACCATGGGAGCTTGCCAGTTCGAGCCATTCTTCGTCAGCAATATTCTCATCCTCGGGCATCCCGTAGTGCTATGCCAGAGTGGTCAGCCGTAGTCCAGCGGCGCGTAGCAAGTCAGGGACTTTGACCCGTCCCAAGCTTCGGTCAAGAAAGAGGTCAGGCAGCCCGTCGGGATGTGGCACGGACGACGTCCTCGAGCTGATGGTGCGGAACGCCGAACTCTTCGCTCAATTCCTCTAGTGATTCGCCAGCCCAAAAGCGCTCAAGCACATCAGAGACTCGTGCGCCGCCGCGCTCAAAGACAGGAGAGCCGAATGATCTGCCGGGATCGGCAACGACCTCCGCCCCCCCATATGCCGGAACCCTGATGAGGGAGGCGTAGCCGTCTTGGCCGTATTCGATGCGTTTCAGATATTGAAGGATGACCGTGGCGAAGACCCGCTGGCCGTTGCGGATGGCTACAAGATCGCTGGTCCTAATGTCCATACCGGCCTCGTGGCTCCGCTCCGCGTAGTCAAACAGCAACTCGGCGCCATCGGTGTACAAGCGCTGAGAGGCCAGTGCGTGGTCAATCCCAATCTGCTTTTGAAGCTCTTTGAGCGCTGGCCGAACTCGCTGCATCGGCACACCGCTCCTACGGATGGCAGCGAGCACAAGCCCTTCGGCCAGTCCAATGAACGGAATAGAGGGTCCCCTGAACGCACCGGTCGGTAGGTAGGTGAGCACGGGCTCGCCGGAGACCCCAGGGCGGTCGGGAAAATGCCGCAGATACCCCTTGGCCCAGCTAGCAAAGGTCGAAGCAGGAACATCCACGATCCGAGCCGCCTCCCCAATGGTGTAGAGCGGCACATCAAACCGGTGGTCAGCTACAAGTGTCAGAGCCTGTCTCCTTCTCTACAACGATATTGCAGGTCAGATGTCATATCGCGGCGGGTTGATTCTAATGAGCCAGTTGATGTCGCCATCTGGTTGTCCACAGCTCTAAGTGAAGTACGCAAGATCTGGAGTGCTGAGGGTGGGGACTAAGGTGGCGCGGTCGAGGTAGCGGTTGCCGTGTTCGCAGGATGTCTCGGGGACGAACATGCAGGCGTGGCAGGCGGCGTGGTGGAGGGTGTCTTGGGCTTCGTCAGCTAGATGGTCGGCGCACATTGGATCGGTGGAGCACAGTCCGGCTCGGTTGAGGGCGTCGCGCAAGGTGGAAGCCAGGCGGTCAGGTTCGGCCAGCGCCACCAGCACACCGGTTAGGCCTTTGTCCAAGGCTCGCTCTGAGAATGGGGTCACCGACAGCGGCTCCACGTGGCGATAGAAGGTTGCGTGATAGTGGGAGAAGGTCTCGAAGTGAGATAGGTCTCGTGGCCGAGCCCAGTTGTACAGGGTTATGACCAAGCCAGGGCCGTCGTCGCTGCGTCCAACGCGAGAGGTGGCCTGGATGTACTCGGCGGTGGCCTTGGGCTGGCCCACAACCACCATCGAGCCCAGCCGGGGCACATCCACCCCGACCGACACCATGTTGGTAGCCAGCAAGATGTCGAGCGGGCGCTGGGCATACTCCTCGTCCTCCCGCCCGGGATCAAACGTGTTGAACAGTCGGCGGAGGATTTGCTTGATGTCCTCGGACGACACACGAGAGGTCAGCTCCTCCAAGATGACCCGGGTGCGATCAGCCAGACCAGGGGTGAATCGGGTTCGCCGCAGCTTCGACCGCAATTCGTCTTCGGCCATTCGGCGCATTCCGGCCAGTTCTCGAACGGCGTTGAAGTAACCGACGGTGGTCATCCATGGATCCACCCTTTCACCCACATCGCCCAATTCCTCGTACATGGCCTGTGCTGCGGCCATGAGCGAGGCGAAGACTCGCAACTCCACCTGCTTGAGCCGCTCCCCATGGGCCATTACGCCCAGATACAATCGTCCCGGTGCCTCGTCGGTGGAGTCGATCTGCTCGGCAAAGAATGACCGCCGGACATCGAGCACCGGAGGTGGGAACACCCGCAGCTTCCGCCAGAACAGCGCCCAGGCTTGCTGGCCGGCCCTCCGGACGGTGGCGGTAGACGCCACGACCTTGGGTCGGACCTGCCGGCCTTTGTAGCTCCAAGTAGCCAAACGGTCGATGGCAGCCTCGTACAGCCCGGCCATCGTGCCCAGCGGCCCTGTCACCAGGTGCATCTCGTCTTGCAGTATCAAATCCGGGGGTCGCAGACGGGGTGAGACCTCGACGGTCGACGCCGCGGGCAATTCCCCGCGGGCCACGTGCTTGTTGCTCTCTTGCCACTGGTTCCGGTGGCGCTGGTCGAGATCGGGGTTGCGATAGCCGTGGCGCTCGCACCGCTGCTCAACCCGGCCGAACAAAGTGGCCAGGGCCCCGTTCCAGGGAAGCTGTGCGAACTTGTCGATGGTGGCGATCACGAATGCGGGCAGCAGTCGGTAGACCTGGTTGTCCACGGTCACCACCGGGAT
Source organism: Acidimicrobiia bacterium (assembly GCA_022821445.1). GTDB lineage: Bacteria > Actinomycetota > Acidimicrobiia > Acidimicrobiales > Bin134 > Poriferisocius. The sequence goes on from JAJEDQ010000153.1 coordinate 3,321, forward strand.
GCCCTCGCCCGGTGCTTGCTTGGCGGTGAACGAGCATTCCGGATCACCGCAGAACACCAGAAAACGCTGGTGGGGCTCGTCGTAGCGGCAGTCTTGGTCACCGCTGAGCGCGTAGCCACACCACGGGCACTCGGTTAGCTGGAGCGGGGTGCTGGCACCGCTAAAACCCCTGCTCCTGCTGCGCTGAGCCTCTACCCATTCCTTGGCTTCCCCGTCAAGGTTGGGTGTGACCCCGCCGCCTACCCACATGCCCAAACGGAACGGAACACCCTCGTATCGGCTGTCGGACACCGCTCGGTGTTGACGCAGCAATTCAGCCGCGCAGATCAGCGTCGCAGCCCGTTGGAACTGCTGGGCTGTGAGCAGCCGCAGCGTGTAGCGCATGATCACGGCCACCCCGTCGCGTCCGTCCACCGCGTCTTCCCCTTCGCCCACCACCCCCTGAAGCCGTCGGATGGCCAGGGTGTAGGCCACAAGTCCCAAGTAGGCCTCGGTCTTGCCGCCCCCGGTGGGGAAGAAGAGAAGATCGGCCAGCGCGGTGTCGCCGCTGCGCTCGGGATGGCCGGGGTCGGTGAGCGAAGGCAGGCACAACAAGACGAATGCGAGCTGGAAGGGCCGCCACGAACGGTTTGCCGGAATGTCAGCGCGGGCCAGTGCCTCCCGCAGCGACAAGTCAAGGTCGTTGCGCCGCGCGCCAACAGCCACGCTGTGTACTCGTTGACGCGACATCGCCTGATTGGCGAATCGGAATGCGTCCAATGCGTCGGGGTTGTCTTGCAGCAGCGTGATCCCGTTCCGAATGGCGTCGGCCACCCTTGTGGCCTCGGCGATTGCTGCCTCAGCGGCATCATGGTGGCCGTCCAAGTTCTCAGCTCTGTTGATCTCTTCGTCCAGCCAAGCCCGATAGCCGTCGGCCAGAGGCATGAGTCCGTTGGCCAAATCGTCGACCCCCAGTTCTGCCAGCGTCTTCATGTCGGTGATGAGCTCGGAGAGCTGAGGCGTGCTGTGCGCGGCCGGGGCTTCTGTGCGGCCTACTTCGTGGTGCGGCAGAGTTGCCGTTCCCACTCGGGTGCCTCTACGGGTGCCTGGTTCGCGGTGCCAGCCGACGCCCACCCCGTGGCCAACAGCGAGCTCCACCTCGTGGCGATAGGCTATGTCAAGCTGGGCGGTCTCCTCCCGCTCGGCCTCCGGGACCGCGGATGCCACGTGCAGAGCCTCCCGCCCGCAAAACACCGCCGAGTTGTCGGGAGCGGTGAGGTCGAGGCTGACCTGAAACAGCCAACGCTCGTCCTTGTTGATGCGGACGGGTTCCTGCTCATTGCACAAGAACACCGTCACCAGCAGCAGTTCTCGGTTGGCAGCAAGAGCGATCCGGCCCCGCAGCACCACCCCGTCGTCGTTCACGGGGATCGGGTCGATACTGCCCTCCTGCATGGGGATCGACACCGTGAGGTCGATTGGCAACCGCTGCCACACTCGGGCGGCGGTGCCATCGTCTCAAAGTTCTTCCTCTCGCGTGTACTGCCCCCACCGACATCGGGCTAACAGTTCATTCGTGTCGGTGGACACAACCGCGGTGAGCCCAATGGAGGACTGGGCCAGCACCCGCTGGGCAACTCTGCCGTCGTGGCTGCCCCGGGCCGGGTCCTCGTCGCCAGTGCCGGGGTCGTCGGTGCGCTCGGGATCGCGGGCCACCGTTCCCTGTGGGGCCAGCTTTCCCACCAGGTAGCGGTCATTCACCCGTCCGGGCGGCGCCCAAGTGCCGTCTTCCCGCTGGAAGCCGCGAATAATCTCGTCTGCCCCGTCCAGCGGGCCACGGAGGTCGGCGCTGACTCGCCGTACCAACTCGGTGCGGATAGCCGCTGGCTGCTGTGCCCAATCAGGCAGGGCGGTGGCGTTCACCGGGGACTCTGGCAATTGAATCCAGCCCTACGAAGAGGACTGAGCCGCGACCCTGGTTCCGTACTTGCGGTGGGCTGCTTGCTTCGACACTCCGAGCAGAGACCCGATCTGCGACCAGCTGAGACCTCGCGAGCGGGCATCGGCGACGGCTTGGGCCAGAGCTTTGTTGATCTCTTCTTGCTGGTTCATCAATGCGGCAATTGCCCCGAAGGATTCCAGAGGTGCGGGCTTGAGATCCGCCGGATCGACCTCGTCAGCCCACTTTTCCAAAGCGGCCAGTTTCTCGGCTAGAAAATTCTCTCGATCCTTGTCCATCTCTGCCTCCTTCACGGCAAGAGGGTCCGTCTGGCTGGCATGGCGTGAATCACCGTAGCCCCATCGATTCCGTACAACACGCCGACTTCCAGGAAGAGAGCGGTTGTTGAAGGCCCAACATGCATCACAACCGCCGGGTCATCGGTGCTGCGGACTGCCCAAGCGTGCTTCAGTGCGTGTCTCATGTCTTCGTCGGTGACACCGTGCTTGCGGGCGCTCGCCGCGATGTCGACCTGGCCAGAGTAGTAGTCCATGTCCCTATCGTCAACACATGTTGACGGTTGTTGGGTGGGGTCGCAGGTCGACCGATAGCTGGGTCTACTCTACCGGGAGGGGTGACAGTTGCTGTTGGGGGCCGATGTCGATGACCTCTGTCAACTCTTGGGCTATGCGGTGGCCTCTTCATCCTCCGTGTCGGGGTCTTGGGAGAGGCCGCCTAGGGGTGTACGGGTGCCGGAGCTGGGGGAACATACGCCCCGGTGGGTGCCACCGTTACGCCCTGCTCGGCGACCCCGGCGGCCAAGTCTTCTGGGAGGTCGTCGCCGGTGCGGTAGTGACCTACCCAGCCCAGCACGTTCCGCAGCAGCCAGTCGACATATTCAGTGCGGTCGTCGGAGTCGCAAACCTCGTCCCACCGGACCTTGTGCTCGGCTCTGGTGGCGCTGGATACCGGGTGCAGCCCCTCTGGGAAAGCCCGCTTCATCACCGGCAGGGTGAACCAGGGTGGTTCGGGGTCGCACAGGTTCAGCCAGTCTTCGTGGGTGATGGCGACTTGCCGGGAAACAGCCATCACATCTCTCCGAGCGGGACGACGACCTCGACCGCCACCGGAAACCAGTGGATGTCCCGCACTCTGTAGCGCTCTTCAAGGTTCTTGATCTCAGTGGCAATGTCGTCATCGATCTGGTCGATCCGACGGCGAAGCGCGGCGATATCGGCCTCGAATTGCTCCCGCTCCCAAGCGTCGAACAGGCGGAGCTGTTCGGTGTCGGGGCTGGACTCCAGTTCGTCCAGCCGCCTCTGAATGGAGGTCTTGAGGTCGGTCAACGTGTCTTGGAGCCGAGCTGCCTCCCGGTCGCGCTTGGCGTCCAGGCGCCGTTCTCGCTGGTCGCGGACTTCGTTGGCGCGAGCGGCGAGGGCCTGTTCCAATGCGGGCCTCACTCGTTCCCACTGATCAACGTACTTATTGGAGATATACCCAGGGGGCGGGATGTCGCCGCGGCCCGCGGCCACCACGGTTTGGGTCTCGCCCACGTTGAGCCGGCCTTGGCGACCGCTCACCCGCACCGCGGCCGGTTCGATGACCTCGTCCAGAGTCGAGCCGTCAGCGCCGTTGACCACGATACGGATATGGGCCACGGCTACTGCCTCGTCCACGTCGGCGTAGCGGATTGCGGCACGATTGATGGAGCGGTCCACAGATGCTCCCCACACCTGAGACCGCAGAGTCCGCAGGCATCGGGCCACCAGTGGATGCCCCAAGTGGAGGTAGGCGATGTCATCACGCCCAGAGGCAATTTCGGCGTCAAACGTGACTGGAAGACGCCGGTCGGCCACCTCGTCGTGGAGGCCGACCAGCGTCTCGGGCCACGTGCCCGACAGGTCGGGTATCTTGAACACCGTCGCGGGGCCGTTGGGCCTCTACCAGTTCCTCAGCGATGAGGCCGGCTTCGATGGTCTTGCCCAGGCCCACATCGTCGGCGATCAGCAAACTGACCCGGGGCATGGCCAGCGCCTTGACTAGCGGCAGCAACTGATA
>JAJEDQ010000071.1 GCA_022821445.1 Acidimicrobiia bacterium
GGGAACGATGCGTCTTTGGCTCGATCACCTCCGGCGGTGGAGTCGTATAGAGCCTGCTGCTCGGCGTTGAGGTTTCCAGGGGGCAGGCCGGGTAAGCGGGCCATTCAGCCGAGATCCACGATCGCAGCCACCGATCCGCCCCCCGCGGGGCCGGATTGGAGCCCGGCTACCGAGACGAACACGGCGGGGTCTCCCAGCGCGGCGGCGGCCACGCCCCCGACGGCGCCCTTGGTGTGGTGGGTGTGGTGGATGTCCGAGTCGTTCTGCGACACCTGTCGCCGGCCCCGCAGTCGGCCGCTGGGGTGGATCTCGCACTTGATGAAGCAGTTGACAACCCGGCCGTCGAGGTCCTCGGGGATCGGCCGCTCGGGCAGATCGAGGCCGGCTGATCGGATGGCCCGGTAGATTCCGGGGAAGTCGAGATTGTCCTCCATGACCGAGTGGCCCGACCGATAGCGGCCGCCGACGCCGAGGCGGTTGCCTACTACCACCACCTGGGCTTGAGTCTGCTCCACGCCCGAAGAGCACGATGCCACTGATGAGTAGACCTCCAGGTCTTTGGCGATCTGGTCCTCGCGGGGTCGCTCGATCTCGCCTAGGGCGGTGGCGATTCCCAAAGCCGATGTCGCATTGGAGACCGCCATTGATTCCATGGTGTCCTCCAAGGCGACTGTCTTGCCGCGGGCATGGGCATCCGCGATGCGCTCCGCGGTCAGCAACGGCGTCTTGGTCTGCACGTAGTGGACGTCGGCCGGATCATCGATGCCGGCATCGGCCACCGCGAGGTTCACCGCGTCGGCCACCTTGTCGAGCATGGCGAGGCGGCCGATCTCCTCGGGCAGAATCGGCACCGAGACCGCCTGCCCCACGGTGAGGCGCTTCTCGCCGGCCGGCTCAGCGGGGCCATCAACCTTGGCGAACACCGTCATGTGAGGCGAGATCACTCCGTCGGTGCCGCCGGACCAAGCGATGGGCACTTGCAGCGCCGACTCTCTGGTGTGTCCGCACTGCTCGACGAGGAAGTCGCGCAACACCCTGTCGGCCAGAATGCGGGAGAAGTCGTTGACACCGCCGTTGCCCTCGACCTTGCCCACCACCCCGACGATCTGATCGCCCCGGAATGCCCCCTCGGCAATGGCTTGTTCGAGCCCTGAGGTGTCCGTGACGTGCTCGAACGGAATCTTGCGCACTTCAAATGGCATAGGACCGATGCTCCCTCTGGTTCACTGACGGTGGTGGTTTCTAAATCTTGGCAGACTGCAGCAGGATGATGGACCAGGATCATGACCGCAAACCTGACTGACGTCGGGGCCTTCGTGCCCCACAGCGTTGCCATCGGCGGCTCCGGCGAGGGCAGCTTGCGAGGCCGCACGTTTGTCGCCAAGGACCTGTTCAGCCTCCATGGCCACCAAAGCTCCTTTGGCCATGAGCGCTGGCGGTCGTCCCATCCCGCCGCGGCTGTGACTTCGCCGATCTTGACCAACATGCTCGACGCCGGGGCCGACCTCGTCGGGCTGACCAAGCTGGACCAATTGGCGTACTCGCTGATCGGCAATGTGGGAGAAGGAGAGCCACCGCGCAACGCCCTCGATGAGCAGCGCTTCTGCGGCGGCTCATCGTCGGGCTCGGCTGCCGCGGTGGCGGCGGGACTCGCCGACATCGGACTGGGAAGCGATACGGCAGGCTCGATTCGGGTGCCTGCGGCGGCGTGCGGCCTGCACAGCATCCGGCCATCGCACGGTTTGATTAATCCCGACGGGGTCATTCCGCTGGCGCCCTCATTCGACATGGTTGGCGTGTTTTGCCACCAGGCCTCGGTCATCGCCGAGGTGATCCGGGTGCTCGCACCGCGAGCCGATCGCGGTGCCGCACCGGCCAGGGTCGGGTTCGCCGCCGACGTCTTCGATGAAGCTGATGACGACACGGCCCGGATTGGAAGAGCAGTGGCCCACGCCGCAGCCGACATCGTGGGGGCGCCGTGCGAGGAGATTGATTTCGGGGAGTTCACCAGTGTCGACGTCGGGGATTTGTTCGCTCGGATTCAAGGACGGGAGATCTGGTCGAACCACGGGCGCTGGGTGGAAGAGCACGACTCGTTTCTGGCTGGGGATGTGCGGATGAGGCTGGAGCGGTGTGAGCGCCTTTCCCGGGATGCCGAAAGCGCCAAGCAACACGATCGCACTGAGAGGCTCGCCTACACCCGATCTCTGAATGCCGCGGTGGAGCCGGGAACGGTAGTGGTGCTCCCGGTGATGCTCCGGCATGGCCCCATGCGGCGCTGGGATGACCAGCAGTTGGCCGAGTTCAGAGGGGAGTGCTTCCGACTGGCCGCTCCGAGCAGCCTCACGGGCGACCCGCAAGCGGTGTTCTCCGTCCACCGCCAGAGCGACCCCCGGTCGGTCGGCATCGGCCTTATCACCGCCCCTGGCGGCGACCTGCGCCTCCTCGAGCTCATGGCCTCGCTCGGTGATGACGCTCGGGCGACCGCCAGCCAGTTTGGGTAGGGTCTTCCCTGCTAGGCGATTGCCAGCGTTTTCCGCGTGGAGGTTCGAGTTCGATGGTGGACAAACGCGTGTTGCGCCCGGCCGGGGTGTGGGATCCGGCCAATGCGGGCTTTGCTCACCCCCAGCCGTTCTCTCAGGGGATCGTCTGCGACGCCGGCCGGATGGTGTTCGCCGCGGGGCAGGTCGCCCTCGATGACAGCGGTGCCGTCATCGGGGCAGGAAACCCGGCGGCACAGACTGAGGCGGCGCTGGAGAACCTACAGAGAGTGCTCAACGAGGGTGGGGCGACCATGTCAGACGTCGTACGACTGACCGTGTTCCTCACCGACATGGCGGATCTCCCCGCCGTCCAGGAAGTCCGGGCTCGGTACTTCCCAGTGGACCCCCCGGCGAGCTCGACCATTGAGATCAGCGCCCTCGTCGTCCCCGAGCTTCTGGTTGAGATCGACGCCATCGCCGTGGTGGATCCTCCAGCTCCTTGATTCCGGGTTTGCTGGTAAATTGCCTCAATCGGGTACTGACGAATGTGCGGAGGGGGACTAATGGCCAGCGACGAAGAGTATTTCCGAGAAGTAGTCGTCCGTCTGAACCAACAGCAACTGGAGTTGGTCGACGATTGCGTTGATGAATCCGGCTCCGGAGACCGAGAAGAGCTCCTGCTTCGGGCATTGCGGGAATTCCACAAGGAACACTCCTCATGACCGAGCGAACACTGCTGTACGAGCACATCATGGAACCGGCCACCGGCAAGGCCGTAGAACTTCTGGCCGGGCAGATCCTGCGAATCGAGCAGATCGGCGTCGCCGGCCAATGCGCCGATTTCAACGCCTTCAATCTCCACGACTACAAGGAGTGCTTCCACACCGGTCGCACCCGGCATATGCACGGTATGCACCCCACCACCGGTGACTTCCTGTGGTCGGCGCCGCCCCGAGACCGGCCGATAGCGGCCATCATCGCCGACACCGTTGGAACCAACGATGTGCTGTATCCGCGGTGCAGCGGCCTGTTGTACGAATACCAGTTCGGGGTGGAGCCGCATACGAACTGTCACGACATCCAGGCCGAGGCGCAGCGGGAATACGGACTTACCAGTGACGACGTGCACGACTCCTTCAACTTCTTCATGCACACCGGCGTCGATCAGGCGGGGCACCCCTTCATCGCCGAGAACGTGGCCCAGCATGGCGACTACGTCGAGATCATCGCCCTGATCGACTTGCTGGCCGTGCCAAACGTGTGCGGAGCGGACACCTTCGCCACCAGCAGCTTCGAACTGAAGCCACTGCGGATTGCCATCTATGAGGGCTTGCCGGAAGACCTGGCTCAGTTCGAAGGGCGGCCGGAGCTGGCCAAGTTCAGAAGCCAGCTCACTACGGAGGACTTTGCGGCGCAGCCCATCAAGGCTGATCGGGAGCTCTACAAAGACGAGTCTTACGTCCCCAACTACGTCAACTACCCCATTGCCCTCACCGACGTCCCCGTCAGCTTGAGCCCCGAGCACCAAACCATGCTCGATGGGCTCGTGGCAACCGGAGAATTCGGAGAGACTGATGCCGACGTACTTCGGTACGTGTTTTTCAGTTGGTGGATCGTGAACTACATGAAGGGGCCAAAGCATCTGGATCAGGCGGCCGAGGAGTAGCTGAAACTGCGGGTGAGCGGGCCCTTCTTGAGAGAGAACTCCAATGACGACCCATGACATCACTGTCGAGGTCAACGGCGTGGCGTATAACCGGACGGTCCCGCCGCGACTGCTGCTTTCTGACTTCCTCCGCCACGAGTTGCACCTGACCGGGACCCACGTTGGCTGTGAACACGGCGTGTGTGGGGCGTGCACCGTGCAACTCGACGGCGACGGGGTTCGATCGTGCCTTCTCTTCGCGGTGCAAGTGGACGGATGCGCCATCAAGACCGCGGAGGGTTTGGCTAGTGGCCCTGAGCTGCACCCCTTACAAGCGGCGTTCAGCGGGGCACACGCGCTGCAATGCGGGTTCTGCACCCCGGGTTTCCTCATGGCCATCGATTCGATGCTCGACGAACTGTCGGCGATGAACGAGGCCGAGATCCGGGAGGCGCTCAGCGGCAACATCTGCCGCTGTACCGGCTACCAGGGGATCGTCGAAGCGGTGCAGGCCACCGTGGCCGGCGATAAGCATGACGGTCGCTAGCGGATTTAGGCGGCAACGTTTAGTGTTCCTGAGGGGGGTGAATGTGCCCGATGTCGACGGCGCGGTGTCCGTTCTCGAGAAGTCAGGTCGAGCATGAGCGCTGACGACTTGGTGCCCCAGAAGGTCGAGGCAATCCTGAATCCGGGCCGGATGCTTGCCGACGGCATTCCCTACCCGGACTTCGCCGCCGCCCGAGCGCTGGACGACCTGGCCGAATGGCTGCCGTTCTGGGCCGAGACCGCCGGGCGCTACGAAGCCCTGGGCATGGCCGCTTTGGAGGCCGGAGATCGCGTTAGCGGGGGAGAGTGGCTGTGGCACTCGTCGCTGTCGTGGCACTACGGGCAGCTCATGTAGTTCCACGAACCCGAGCGCCGCGAGCACGGCCAGCACAAGAAAGTCGAGATGTACAAGCGGGCCGCGCCGCATCTCGTCGCCCCGGCCGAGCGGGTGGAGATCCCATTCGAGTCCACCATGATCCCCGGCTATCTCCGCCTCCCGGCTGGGCTTGGACCGCACCCGTGCGCGGTGCTCATCGGCGGCCTGGAGTCCACTAAAGAGGAGAGCTACCATTTTGAGGCGCTTTGCCACCGCCGCGGGTTGGCAACCTTCGCGTTCGACGGTCCCGGCCAAGGGGAGATGTACTTCGACGTGAAGCTGTGCGCTGACTTCCACCGCTATACGAAAGCGGTCCTAGACACCATCTCCGCCCGACCGGAGGTGGACAGCGACCGGATCGGCGTCCTTGGCCGCAGCTTGGGCGGCTATTACGCCATGCAGTCAGCCGCCGTGGACAAGCGGCTGAAGACCTGCGTGGCGTGGGGCGGCTTCATGGATATGTCCGACTTCGACGGCATGCCGCCGCACACCCGCGGCGGATTCGTGTATGTGTCGGGATTCGAAGACCTGGATGAGGGCCGCGCCTATCTACAGGAGACGTTCGACCTCTCTCAGACCATCGGCGATCTGACCTGTCCCACGCTGCTCATCCAGGGAATCCACGATCCGATCTTTCCCCCCCACCAGACCGAGCTGCTACAAGCCGGACTGGCCCACAATGACCAGGCTGAGATCGTGGTGGAGCCCGACGGCGACCACTGCTGTCACAACATGGGCCCGGTGGTCCGCCCCCGAATGGCCGACTATTTGGCTCGGAACTTGAGGGAGTAGCCGATGTCGACGCCAGCGGTGTTGAGGCCCGGAGAGATCGCGGGGGTGGAGACCCGCAATCGGATCATCCGGTCGTCTACCTCCGAGACCATGGCTGACGACCGCGGCATCATCACCCAGCAGTACTTCGATCTTCATACCCGGCTGGCCCGCAATGGCGTCGGGCTCATCTTCACCGGCCACTGCTCGGTCCATCCTCGGGGCAACTACATCCGAGGCATGACCGCCATGGACCGGGACGAGGTCATCGGGCCGATGAAGAAGCTGACCGACGCGATCCACGCCGAGGGCGGCAAGATCTTTGCCCAGCTCAACCACGCGGGAAGCCAAAGCCGAGACGACTCGATTGAGCCGCTGGCCCCATCGGTGGTCGAGAACCCGCAGTTCCACCGTATGCCCTTGGCCGCGGCCAGTTCTGACGAGATTTGGGAGGCCATCGAGAGTTTCGGCAACGCGGCGAGGCGGGTGAGGGAGGCCGGTTTCGACGGTGTGCATGTGCATGCGGGCCATGGATACCTCCTCTCGGAATTCCTGTCGCCCGCCACCAACCGTCGGGAAGACGAGTGGGGCGGATCGCTGGAGAACCGGCAGCGCCTATTGCACGAGACGTACAGGGCCATGCGGGCCGCGGTGGGCGATGACTTTCCGATCACCAACAAGATCGGGCTGTGGGACTACGTGCCCGATGGCCTGACGGTTGAGGAGGGCCGGGCCACGGTCACCATGATGGACAATGCCGGGCTGGACGCCATTGAGCTCTCCGCCGGCCTCATGTCGCCGAAAGCAGAGAGCGCGGCCCGTTATGTGGGCGTGACCCGAAGGAGGGCGCTTCAGGACAAACTTCTGCATCGCGTGCTAGCGGCTCCGGTGAAGGAGGCGTACTACCGGGAGGAGGCCCGTCGCCACCGGGCCACAGAGCGAGGCAAGACCATTCTTGTCGGCGGCGTCCGCACCATCGAGCTCATGAACGAGGTGGTCGAAGACGGGTCGGCCGACTTCGTCTCGCTGGCCCGTCCGTTCATACGCGAACCCGATCTCGTTCGCCAGATCGAAGGGGGTCGAACCGGCATGGTGGACTGCGTCTCTTGCAATATCTGCCTCATGCACGAAGGGTCGGTGCCGCTGAAGTGCTGGCGGGAGTCCAACGTTGATCTGTTGAAGCATGCCTGGGCCCGGGTCCGAGGAGAGGTCTGATGAAGCCGCCTGACTTCGATTACGTGGCCCCGACTTCGGTCGACGATGCGATCAAAGCCTTGGGGAGCGATGCCGAGGCCAAGGTGTTGGCCGGGGGCCAGAGCCTGATTCCTCTCTTGGCCTTCCGGTTGGCCGGCCCGTCGCTCTTGGTGGACTTGGCCCGAGTGGATGGACTCGACCACATCACCGACGAAGGCGATCGCCTGGTCATCGGGGCGATGACGCGTCAGCGCCGGGCTGAGCGCGACCCCGTGGTGGCCGAACGCTGCCCACTCCTGGTTGAGTCCTTGCGCCATGTGGGGCATCCCCAGATCCGGTCTCGGGGAACGATCGGCGGAAGCGTGGCCCACGCCGACCCGGCGGCGGAATTGCCGGCGGTGGTCTTGGCGCTGGGGGGCCGGGTGCACGTCACCGGCCCTTCTGGGGATCGGACCATCGAAGCCGAGGATCTGTTCCAGGGATTCCTGAGCACTTCGATCGAAGACGGCGAAATCTTGACCGCGGTCGAAGTCCCGGCGTCGGGCCCGCGGACCGGGTGGTCAGTGGTGGAGATCGCCCGCCGCCCCGGCGACTACGCGCTGTGCGGCGCCCTCTGCCAACTCCAGCTCGATGATGCAGGCGCTGTCGTGGATGCCCACTTGGCGCTGATCGGGGTCGGGGACCGTCCGATGCGCGCCCACGCCGTGGAGGCCGCCGTCCTCGGTGGGGCCAGCCCGGCCGAGGCCGCCGCGCTGGCCCCCGACGGCCTCAGTCCCGGCAGTGATGTACACGCCTCGAGTGACTACCGACTGCACCTTGCCACGGTGACCAGCCGGCGGGCGCTCACCCAAGCCCTGGAGCGCGCCGCATGAGCGATCACGCTGTCACCATCCGAGTAAACGGCGTCGATAGGTCGGAATCGGTGCCAGCCCGTCTCACGCTGGCCGACTTCCTGCGGGAGCGGCTGGATCTCACCGCCACCCACCTGGCCTGCGAGCACGGCATGTGCGGTGCGTGCACCGTTCTCGTCGACGGCGAGACCGCCCGAGCGTGTCTGCTGCTCACCGTGCAGGCCGACGGAAGCGAGGTCACCACGCTCGAAGGCCTCACGGAGGGCGACAAGCTCGGCCCTATTGAACAGGCGTTTTGGGCCAAGCACGGCATGCAATGCGGCTTCTGCACCCCGGGGTTCGTGCTGACCATCGCTGAGATGCTCGACGACAACCCCAACCCGACTCGGGAGGAGATCATCGAAGGCCTCGGCGGCAACCTCTGCCGCTGCACGGGCTACGTCAAGATTGTGGAAGCCGTGGAAGAAGCGGTCAGCCTGCGGGGAGGTGGAGCATGAGCCTGTTCGGAGCGAGCATTCGCCGCAAAGAAGATCCCCGCCTGCTTCAGGGAAATGGCCGGTATCTGTCCGACATCAAGCTGCACGGCATGGTCCACGCGGTGTTCGTGCGCAGCCCCCACGCCCACGCGCTGATTCGAGGAGTCGATTCGAGTGCAGCAGCCGCTGATCCCCGGGTGGTGTGCGTCCTCACCGCCGACGATCTCCCCGCCGGTCTGCCGCCGCTGCCCTGCATCGACGCCGAGGAGACCACCAAGCCGTTCAACCAGCCAATCCTGGCCACCGACAAGGTCCGGTTCGTGGGCGAGCCGGTCGCGCTGGTTGTTGTCGAGGGCGACCGCTACATCGCCGAGGACATCGCCGGGTTGGTGGACGTCGACTATGAGCCGCTGCCCGCGGTGTCGACCGCCGAGGCGGCGATGGCGCCCGACGCTCCGCTGGTTCACTTCGATTCGAACGTGGTCGACGTCTTGGAGTACTCGGTGGGCGACGCTGCCTCCGCGCTGGCGGCGGCGCCCCACACCCTCAGCGAGCGGTTCGTCACCCAGCGGTATGCGGGCACGCCGCTGGAGACCAGGGGAGTGATCGTCGAATGGGACGAGCCGCGGCGCGGCCTCACCATGTGGTCGTCAACCCAGGTTCCCCACAGTCTCAAAGCCACCCTGGTCGGCTATTTGGGGCTGCCAGAGAATGCGGTCCGGGTGATTGCTCCTGATGTCGGCGGCGCCTTCGGCGTGAAGCTCCAGCCCTATCCCGAGGAGATCGTCCTCGGCCTGGCTGCTGAGCAAGTGGGCCGCCCGATCAAGTGGGTCGAGGACCGCTACGAGCATTTCCTAGCGTCCACCCACGGCCGCGAGCAGTACCACGACGTGGAGGTCGGCTACGACGACGACGGCAGGATCCTGGCCGTTCACGACCACGCCGTCACCAACACCGGCGCTTATCTCCAGCGATTGACCCTGGTCGAGCCCTTTATCGGGGTCTCCATGCTGTCGGGCCCCTATGTGATCGAGCATCAGCAGCTGGTGTCGACGGTGGTCATGACCAACACCACGCCCCTTAACCCGTTCCGAGGCGTCGGCCACGTGCAAGCGGCATTCACCATGGAGCGCATCGTCGACCTCGTGGCCGCAGCCGTTGGCGTCGATCCGGGCGAAGTGCGGAAGCGCAATATGTTTTCCAAGGATGTGTTCCCGCTCCACCGTGGCATCGGGAACGTGTTGGCTGGAGAGATCATCTATGACTCGGGCGACTATCAGGAGTGCCTGCGTCGGGCTATGGCAGCGGCTGAATGGGACGATTTCCGCCGTGAGCAGGAGAGCGCCCGGGCTGAGGGCCGCTATATGGGCATTGGCATCGGCTTCTTCGTCGAGGAGACCGGTCTCGGCCCCTACGAGAGCGGTCGCGTTCGAGTCGAGCCGTCGGGCCAGGTCATTGTGTTCACCGGAGCGTGCAGCAGCGGACAAGGCCACGACACCGTGTTGGCGCAGATCACCGCCGATGAGCTCGGAGTTGAGTTTGACGACATCGTGGTCATGCACGGAGACACCGATCTGGTGGCCAGCGGCGTGGGCACCTATGCCAGCCGGAGCGCGCCCATAGGCGGCACCGCCGTCCGCCACGCGGCCGGTTCGATCAAAGAGCAAGCCATCCGAATCGCCGCGGAGATGCTGGAGGCCTCACCGCAGGACCTCGAGCTGATCGGTGGCGAAGTCCGGGTCAAGGGGTCGCCGGCCAGCTCAGTCTCGCTGGCCCAAGTGGCGGGAAGGGTGGCACCCGGCCAGCCGCTGCCCGCGGGGGTTGACGAGTACACCCTGGATGCCACCGACGTCTATCACCCTCCGACGAACACGTTCTCCTACGGCTGCCATGTTGCGACCGTCGAGGTCGACATCGACTCCGGTGTGGTCACCCTGCTCCGCCATGTGGTGGTCAACGACTCCGGAACGTTGATCAACCCCCTCCTGGTGGACGGCCAGGTGCAAGGCGGCGTCGCGCTGGGCATCGGGGGCGCGCTCTTGGAGGAGATCGTCTACGGCGATGACGGCCAACCGCTGAATGCTAATTTCATGGACTACTTGGTTCCCGCCATCGGCAACATGCCCGAGATGGTTGTCGAGCACATGATCGTTCCGACACCACTGAATGCCGATGGGATGAAGGGCGCCGGTGAAGGCGGCGCGGTTGGCGCGCCTGCCGCAATCGCCAATGCCGTGGCCGATGCCGTGCTCCCGTTTGGCGCCAAGATCACCGAGACGCCGCTGGGGCCGGAGACGGTCTACCGGGCGCTTCAGGACGCCAGCTAGCTGGCCTCTCCGACGAAAGAGAGCTTTTGAGATGGCAGACAAGGTACTGGTAGGTAGGAAGGCGATTGTCACGGGCGGCGGCAGGGGTATCGGCCGGGCCATCGCCATCGCGTTCGCCGAGGAGGGTGCCGATGTGGCCGTGGTCGGCCGCACTGCCGAAACGCTTGAAGATACCGCCACGGAGATTCGCGCCCTCGGCCGGACTGCTGCGGCCAAGGTCGCCGACCTCACCGATGTCGGCAGCATTCCCGGTGCTTTCGGGGAGCTCGCCGATGAACTGGGCGGGTTCGACATCCTGGTCAACTCCGCCGGGGTGCAGTTGACCGCCCCCGCGCTCGATGTGTCGGAGCAGGACTGGGACGCCACTCTCGATGCCAACCTGAAAGCCCTGTTCTTCTGCTGTCAGGCCGCAGGGAGTCGTTTTGTGGAAGCGGGCGCGGGCAAGATCATAAACCTGGCCTCGACGTTCAGCGTGGTTGGCTTTCCCGAGTTCGCCGCCTACTGCGCTTCCAAGGGCGGCGTAATGCAGCTGACTCGGACGCTGGCTTTGGAGTGGGCTTCCCACGGCGTGAACGTCAACGCCATCGCACCCACCGCGGTCCGAACCGAGATGAACGCGTACCTCCTCGACGACCCGGGCTTCTTGGAGGCATTCCTCCCCATGGTTCCCGCAGGACGCGTCGGACAGCCGAGCGATATCGCCGGTTCGGCCGTCTTTTTGGCGTCGCCGGCGTCAGACTTCGTCCACGGACAGCTCTTGTTCGTGGACGGCGGATATACGGCTATCTGAGTCTTTGATCAGGCGAAGACCTCGGCGTCCTCGAGGACGCCGGAGGCCTCTGTCATCTTCACCACGCCGTCCAGCTCCCATGGAACGGCTACGCCTTTGCGGGCATACCACTCGCGAATCAGGGCCGGGCCGTCGGTGACCAGCCCAAGGTGGAGGGATGTGACTAGCAGAGCGGCGGCTTCGGCTTCCTCGCTGGCCCCGGCCACGATGTCGCCGGGCACGATGACTCGAAAATCGCGGTTGGCGGCATCGAAGGCGGTCGATAGCACACAGGCATCGGTCATCGTCCCGGTGAGCACCAGGTTCTTGATGTCGAGCTGGCGGAGCAGGAACTCGAAATCGGTGGGGACGAATGACGAGAGGCGTTTCTTGGTCCGGACGTAGTAGTCGCCTTCTTCCTCCTCGACCATGATGTCCAGCCACTTGGTGCCTTCCCAGCTGTGCTCATCCATTGACGGATTCGGAGGCAGATATAGCTCGTACAGCACCCGCCAATTGGCCATTCGGTTGTACTGCTTGGAGTTCAAGTCGTCGATCCCGCCGTACCGCTGCCAGTGCTGGACATGGATGATCGGGATGTCGATGGCCCGAGCCATGCGGTGGAACATGTCATGGGCAGGGATCTTCGCCCGAGCCCGCGGGCACGGACAGGTCAGCTCCTCCTCAGGACCGATGTGGCCGCGGTGCATATCGATGCAGGCGATGGCGGTCTTGTCGGGGTCGAGCCAGCGCTCGAAGACGTCCTCGAAGTTGCTGGTTCCCGAGGGCAATACGACGCGGTCTTTGCCTTCCAGGTATGCGTACATCTCGGTCTTCATGGGTGGCTCGGCTTTCGTGTGTTGCCTCGAAGGGCTGGGCTTCTACCGAACTGAATTTAATGGCTGTGCGAGATAAGCGCCACAAGCCCTAACCGGCTTGTTGGGCCGCGAGCTGAGTCAACACACAATCGGGGGTGATGGGAAGCGCCCTAACCGCGCCGGGATTGCCCAGCGCGTGGCCCACAGCGGCAGCGATGGCCCCGCCCGCGCCGGCGATGCCGGCCTCACCGGCGCCCTTGGCCCCCAAAGGGTTGGTGGGGGTCGGGGCGTTCTCGAGGATCGCCGTCTCAATTGGTGGCAGGTCGGCAGCCGTGGGCATCAGGTAATCCATGAAGTTGGCCGCCTGGGGCTGCCCGTTCTCATCGAAGGCGAATTCCTCGAGCAGGGCGCCGCCCAAGCCCTGCGCGAATCCCCCAAGGACTTGGCCTTCGACGAGCTTGGGATTGACCGCCTTGCCGACTTCGCATCCCAACCACACTCGATGGAGTTTCACCTGGCCAGACTCGGGATCCAGGGAGGCATCAACCACCACAGCCCCGTACGGATAGTTCATCCGCTCGTCGAAATGCACTTCACGAGCGCCGAGTCCCGGTTCCTCACCCCGTTCGGTCGCTTCAAGCGTTCCGCAGGCTGCGGCGACTTGGCCCAGAGTCACCGACTTGGCCGGGGCCCCCGCGACGTGCATGCCACCGTCGGCCAAAACCAGATCGTCGGCCGCGGCTTCGAGCAAGTCGGCGGCAATCCGCTTGGCCTTGTTGGCCGTGTGGCGGGCCGCGGTTTGCACGGCCATGCCGCCGATAACCGTCGAGCGGCTGGACCACGAGCCCACACCGTCGGGGACGAGGTCGGAATCTCCATAGATGACGTGGATCTCCGCAGGGTCAACGCCCAACTCGTCGGCGGCAATCTGCGCCATCACGGTCTCGATGCCCTGACCTGAGGACGCGCCCCCGATGAAGACCCGGACGGTCCCGGTCGTATCGATGTCAACGGCCCCCGTCTCATAGAAGCCAAGCCCGCTCTTGTCCATGAAGATCGACAGCCCGATTCCCCGACGATGGCCATTCATGACTTTGAGGTCAGCGCACCATTCGGCGTATTTGGCCCCGGTCTGTTCAATCAATCCGATGAAGTCCCCGGAGTCGAGGAGAAACGATTCGCCGACCAGCTCGAACCCAGGCTCATAGGGCAGCTCAGCGGCCGTGAGCAGGTTCCTGCGGCGAATCTCAACCGGGTCGAGGTCGAATTCAGCGGCGGCAAGGTCGAGGAGCTGCTCCCGGGCCACGGTGAGCTCGTAGCGGCCAGGCGCCCGATAGGGGCCCACTGGAGTCTTGTTGGTTGTGATGACGTGGATCTTGGCTGCATAGGCCGGTAGCCGATAGGGCCCGGGGATCATTCCCAGGGTGAGCTCCGACACGATGACCCCGGTGGGGCGGATGTACGCCCCCTTGTTGTGCCACACCTCGGCCTCAAGCCCCAATAGACGCCCCTCGGAATCGAAGGCGCCCCGCAGGTGGTGGGTCTGCTCGCGCGCGTGGTTGGTGGTGGTGAGGTTTTCTGCTCGGTCCTCGATCCACTTGACCGGACGTCCGGTGAGGACCGCGGCGTAGGCAACCAAAAAGTCCTCGGGGAAGAAATCGCCGCGAACCCCGAAGCTTCCGCCAGCATCAGTCGAGCGCATGTGGATGGTGGCCGGCGATCGCCCTAGGAGGCGGGCCAAGACTTGGCGGTGGTAATGCGTGACCAGTGTCGCGCCCCAAACGGTGAGCTCGTCACGGCCGGAATCGAAATCGCAAACCAGTCCTCTGGTTTCAAGGGGTACGCCCGAGTGGCGCCCGATAGCGACTTCTGTGGACACCACTCGCTCTGCTCGGTCAAACGCCGCTGAGATATCGCCATAGCCCTTCTGAAGGACGCAGAGCTCGTTCGACGAGTCCGACCACAGCGACTGTTGGTCGGGGGCGCGGAGCATGTCGACCACCGCATCCAGCGGATCGACGTCGACAACCACCGCCTCAGCAGCATCCTCGGCC
This sequence comes from Acidimicrobiia bacterium, assembly GCA_022821445.1. Lineage (GTDB taxonomy): Bacteria > Actinomycetota > Acidimicrobiia > Acidimicrobiales > Bin134 > Poriferisocius. The sequence goes on from JAJEDQ010000071.1 coordinate 14,311, forward strand.
AAATAGGGGTCATCAGCGAGAACGAGCGCTATCGGCTCACCCACGTAGCGAACCCGCTCTTGGGCGAGAACTGGTTGAAGTGCTGCTTCTAGTCCGAGGCCGTCGAACGGCAACCGCAGCGGAATGGGCTCGATATGAGCGACGTCAGCCCCGGTGAGCACCAACCGAACCCCGGCCATGCCTTCCGCCGCGGCAGCGTCGATCCCGACCACTTGTCCGTGGGCATAGGTCGAGCGCACCACCCTCATCCACAGTTGGCCGGGCAGGTCCACGTCGTCCACAAATCGACCCGCACCACGCAAGAGCCTGGGGTCTTCGAGCCGGAGTACCGAACTCCCGACGAAACTCATTGCGCTCCTCCCTGGGCCGTTACGACACTCCCGTAGGGCTTCCGGCCATGGCCAACGCGAGTTCATCCATGGTCAACTCCTCCACGTTGCGCTCTAGCACGGCCCGCCCCCGGTACATCACCACAACCCGGTCGCTGAGCTTGAGGAGCTCTTCGAGATCCAAGGTCAACAGCAGCACGGCGGCACCGGCCTCTTTGACCTGGAGCAACCGCCGGTGTACATAGTCAACCGCACCCACATCGAGCCCCCACGTCGGGTTGTCGGCGATGAGCACTTTCGGATCCCGCGAGAACTCACGGGCCAACACCACCTTCTGTTGGTTGCCGCCCGACAGGGTGCCGGCTAAGAGACCTGACTCGGCCGGTCGCACGTCGTATTCCTCAAGCAGGCCGACGGCCTGATCCTTGATGCGCTTCCAGTCGAGCAGTCCTCGCCGGGAGAACCGGCCAGCAGGGATCTCGTTCATGGCGAGGTTCTCAGCTAGGGACATGTCGAGGATCAGTCCCCATCCATGGCGATCTTCGGGGATGACCGCCAGGCCGCTGTCGCGGAGTTTGGCCGGCTCAGAACTGGTCACATCCACACCGTCGATGACCACGGTGCCGGACTCAAGAGGGCTGAGCCCAGTGATGGCACTGACGACATCACGTTGTCCGTTCCCCTCGACTCCGGCAACGCCGAGAATCTCACCGGCGCGGACCGACAGGGTCAGACCATCAAGAGAGTTGCCCCCGACCCCGGTCGTGACCAGTCCGTTTGCCTCAAGAAGGTTCTCAGCCTCATCTCCGAGCGACGTATGGTCCACTTTGACGGCGGTAATGTCTTGGCCGGTCATCGCCCTGGTGAGGGTGCGCTCGTCGAAGTTCCCTCTTTCCACCTCGGCCACTTTTTTGCCGGCGCGAATGACGGTAACCCGGTCGGCGACTTGAGTGACCTCGGCCAGCTTGTGGGTGACCAGCACGATCGAATGTCCCTTCGAGCGCAGATCTTCGAGGATGCCTAACAGGTTCTCGATCTGCTGGGGTCCGAGCAGCGACGTCGGCTCGTCGAGGATTAAGATATTCGCGCCCCGATAGAGCACCTTCAAGATCTCAACCCGCTGCTGAAGGTCCACGGGTAGTTGGCGAACGGGAGTGGAGGGGGGTAGCGGCATGCTGTACTGCTCAGCCAATGCGGAAATCTCCCGGCGGATAGCCAGGGGTTTGAGACGCAGATCGAGAGCAGGCCGCGATCCGAGCACAATGTTCTCGGCCACGGTGAAAGTGGGAACCAATGAGAAATGCTGATGCACCATCCCGATTCCCAGCGCCAGCGCGTCATGGGGGGACTGGATGTCGGCCTTTTGGCCCCTGACCAGCATGGTGCCGGAATCAGGAAGAATGTGCCCGAACATCACGTTCATGAGCGTGGTCTTGCCCGCTCCATTTTCTCCGAGCAAGACGTGGATCTCACCGGCCCGTACATCGAAGTCAATGCTGTCGTTGGCTTGGACATGGCCAAAGCGCTTGGAGATGCCGCGAAGCTCTACAACCTTCTCATCCACAGCGGATCATTTCCCTCGGGTGGTTTTGGGTCACCTCAGCTCCGTTGGGTCGAAGCCACATTGAGTCTCCCACTTGAACACCTGCTCGTGCCCGGGGAGAGATGACGTTCGGCTGAACGACCAAGACCGTTCCGTCGGGATAGGCCCAGTCGTCGGGGTGGGTGGCGCCGCGGTTCGGCCGAGTGCGAATGATTGGGGCCAAATAACCGCCACCCCCGTAGCAGTGCACGAGGTCGTCCCAAATGTCAAAGCCCGCCTGGTGTATGGACTCCGCCCGGTCCAGGACCTCTCCGATCGTCGCTCCCGACCGCATGACGCTCACAATGTCCGAGTAGGTGTTCTCGGCCACTTCGTACATCTCCTCATACAGCGGTGTGGGCTCTCCCGCAATGGACATTGTTCTCAGGATCTGTCCGGTATACCCCCAGAAGGTGGTGCTGATCTCGGTTACCAGAACGTCGCCGGCTTTGATGACCCGGTCGGGCTGGTACTGGTGGGGCACGAAGAACTCCGGGTTTGCCATCGAGGTGGTCAGCGTGAAGTGGATGAGGTTGGTTCCCCGGCGGTGCAGGTAAGCGTCCTCGATCACCTTGGCCAGCTCATACTCATTCATCCCCGGGGTGGTGTTGGAAGCCAGCGCGGCCACGGCGTCGTCGTTCATACGGGAGGCGATGCGGACGTACTTCATCTCCTCTTCCGTTTTGACCACCCGAATAGCGAAATAGTCGGCGTTGAGATTGACCAGGCGTTCCGATCCGAACGCGGCCGCGTCGGTGTAGGGCACCACGCCAATCGTGCCGATTCGGCGGTAGCCGCTGAGGCGCTCGGCAACGCGGGCCACCAGATCCGAGTGATCGTCGCCGCCAAAGCTGATGTTGTCGATGACCGAGATGCGCTCGGCATCGGGAATGTGATTCCAGAGCCGGACCACCATTTCCGGATCTTCGTCGCGGGGCACGATCAAGTACACCGGGAACAGCGGCGGCCAGTTGCAGTAGTACTGCACCGAGGTGTCGTGGGGCCCGGTCGCTCCGCCGATGAGCACCGCATCCAGGTCGTCTCGCTCCATTAGGGTTCTGAGCTGGCGATATCGAAAGTCCATCTCCTCGGGCGAATACCTTGGATACCCGTTGACTTGCGGGATGTCATCCATTGATGGCCCTCCAGATCTTCTCGGGGGAGAGTGGCATTTCAAGATGTTCTACACCCCACGGTGCAAGAGCGTCGAGAACCGCGTTGTGGACCGCGGGCGTTGACCCGATGGTGGTGGCCTCCCCGATGCCCTTGACCCCAAGCCGATTCACCGGGGTCGGCGTGACCATGCTGTTGGTCTCATACGATGGAAGCTCTGTTGGAGAGGGTGCAAGGTAGTCGAGCAGAGTCGATGTCACCGGTTGGCCTTCAGCGGTGTAAACCATCTCCTCCCATAGGGCCTGGGCCACTCCTTGGGCGATCCCACCATGTTGCTGGCCTTGGGCCAGCATCGGGTTGACGACGTTCCCGCAGTCGTCGACGGTGACGTGGCGGATCAACCGAACCGCGCCGGTCTCACGATCTACCTCCACCACCGAAACATGCGCGCCCGAGGGATAGGTCCGCGCTCCTTGGTCCAAATCCAGCTCGACAGCCAATGGTGCCAGGTCAGACCAACTGATGGCGGTGGCGGGACTGCCGATAATCCCGACCCCGATGCCGTCGTAAACCACCATGTCGGCGGCATTGGCCTCCAGCCGTTCGGCGGCGAGCTGGCTTGCCATGTCGACCACGGCCTCCGCCGCCTTATCGACCGCGCTGCCCGCCAACTGGAGGGAGCGGGAGCCGTAGGTCCCATTGCCCCGGGGGACGACGGCGGTGTCGGACTGGATCACCCGGATCTTGTCCACCGGCAGGCCTAGCTGCGCAGCAGCAATTTGGGCGTAGGTGGTCTGGTGGCCCTGACCGTGAGACGAGACACCGCTGAGGACGGTCGCCCTCCCATCGGTTTCGATGGCGACGGAGGCGAACTCCTGGGTGGGTCCGTTGCCAGTCACCTCGATGTAGGTGGAAACCCCGATACCGAGAATCCACCGGTCGCCCCGAGCCCGACGCATTGATTGCTCTCGCCGCAGATCCTCATAGCCGGAGGCTTCGACGACTTGGTCCAAGGTCCCGCGGTAGTCCCCTGAGTCATAAACCGCACCACTGGGGGTGACGTGGTTGGCGTTGTGCGACTCCAGCAGGTTGCGTCGCCGGATCTCCACCGGATCGATGTCGAGCCGACGGGCCAGCAGGTCCATCGAACGCTCGAGGAACGCGGTCGCCTCCGGTCGCCCTGCCCCCCGGTAGGCGCCGACCGGCGCGGTGTTGGTCACCATGCTTCGAGCACTGAAGGCCACGCGGGGAATGCGATAGGTCCCGGTGCACATGAGGCGGGTGTAGTCGGGCAGCCAAGCACCCACGTGGGGATAGGCCCCGGCATCGGCGACAACCTCGACGCGAAGCCCGGTGATCGTCCCGTCGCGCTTGGCCCCCAGGGCTACACGCTGAACCTGGGCCCGGCCATGGGTCATGTTGAGGAGATTCTCGGACCGGGTCTCTTGCCAGGCGACCGGTTTGCCGGTTCGGTGGGAGATCGCCGCCACCACGATGTGCTCGGGATAGGTGTGGCCCTTGGCTCCGAATCCTCCACCCACTGCTGGTGCGATCACCCGGACCCGATCCGGGTCGAGCTCTAGCGCATCCGCTACCGCGGCCTGGTTGTCCCACGGAAACTGGGTGGAGACCCAGACGCAAAGGCCTTCGCCGTCGTCATCGGGTACAACCAGAATGCTGTTCGTCTCGAGGGGGACCGGGGCCAGTTTCTGGTTCAAGAACGTGGCTTCGACCACCACCTCCGCTTCATCCAGTACCGAGGGATCCACCATTGGCTCCACTTCGAAAGCCACTTCGCTGCTCTCAAGGGGTGCGACCACCGCAGGAAGCGGCTCGATTTCCACGTCGACGTCTGCGGCCTGGTCTTCAGCCTCGGCCATGCTCGTACCGATGGCCACGGCGATGGGATCGCCGACATAGCGAACCTTGTCTACCGCGAGCAGATCCCGGGCATACCGGTCGGGGGTCGGTGGCCACGGCACGAGCTTGGGCAACTCTAACGACGCGGCGGTGTAGAGGCCGGGGCCGCCGGTGACGCTCACGAGGTTGCCGTGGGCAACGGAGGAGCGGATGAAGCGGGCGTGAAGCGTGTCGCTGGTAATGAGGTCGGCGGTGAACGGGCGGCTGCCCGTCAGCAGGCCATCATCCTCGACGCGTAGGACGGAGTTGCCAAGGATGCTCAACTAATGGTTGCTCAGCTAGGCGGCACGTAGGCGATCAGGTCCATGAGGAACTGAGCACCGGGCACTTGGAGTGGCCCACCGATCCCCAGCGTCGTGGAAGCGGGCCGGTCGCCGGGGAAGTAGCTGGCCCACTCTTCAATCGACTGCTGGAAATGGGTGAAGTCGTCGTGGAAGCACTGGCGTCGGACAATGTTCTCGACGCTGGTGCCGGCTGCCTCGCAGATCGCCGAGACGTTGTCCATGATGTAGGCCATCTGGAGCTTGGGGGGCTGCCCATACCATGGGAATTCGGGATGGCGCTGCACCGACTCGGGCAAGTTGCCGAGCTCGTCATAGGCAATAGCGGTGCTGAAGAACAGGAAGTCGCCAGCTTTGACCGCTTGGGGCTCATGCCACGGCGGTTGGACCGCATCGGAGGTCTCAATGGTCTCGATTTCGATTGATGCGTCGTCGGCGAGCACCTTGAGGGCGATCTCGATTCGGCTCCCCTTGCCTCCAAGTCCCATGTACGGGACCACCACCCGGGCCGGTGGGTTCTCAGGGAACCACTGCTTCCATACCCGTTCCATGCCGGCGAAGTCGCCCGGACTGGCCAGATACACCGTTGCCTTCACGGTGTTCTGGATGGAGCCGCCCGCAGCCTGGACGATCTTTTCGAGCTTTTGGAGGACGTACTCTGTCTGGCTCTCGATTTCCGATCCATACCAAAAGTACGGGTTGACGCGAGCCTCGGGAGCGATACCGCTGGGGGTGCCCATGTCGTTGCCCTGCATGTAGTCGCCCATCCAGTCGACGGGAATCTCCCCGGCACAGAAGATCCAATCGCCGCGCCGAATGGCGGGGGAGTAACCCGCCAACGGCGACGGGACCCCTTCAGGGACTTCGAAGCCTTCGCTGCCCCCGCCCGGAATGGCGATCATGTCGACTTCGAGAATGGTCTTGTTGACCAGGAGGCCGGTCTCGCGGATGCCCATGCCCGTAGACGCTGGCCGTGGCGGGTGGACGAACTCGTCTCGGGTCCGCAGATACGGGGTGATGCTGATCTTGGGCCAGGAGTTACCCTCCCAGAATTCTTCGATAGTCGGATGGGGAGACGAGAACCACTGGTAGATCCGCACGATGTCGCTGCCAATGTCGCAACCCGCCGCTTCCAGGGTGAGCTGGAGATTCTCCAGCACGAATCGAGACTGAAGCTCGAGGGCGTTGTACCCGTTGGAATTTCGCCCGTCGCCGCCGGCCTCAGGTGCGAGGCCCGTTACGAAGTCCGATGCGAGCTGGCCAGCCACGAAGACCCAGCCGCCAGCCTTGATTGCCGGGCTGTAGGGCATGAGCGGCATGGGCTCGCCCCCCCAGACGGCTACTCGATCGTTCTCAGCCATGATGTCCTCTCCTGTTCATTTCTGGTCGGCGCCATTCTGGCGCGGGGTCGCGGGGGCAAGCACCCGAAGCTTCGCTATAGAACTCGCCCGGAGGCCGAAACCGCAGTTCCATGCCCCCGGGCAAGCCCATTGCTCAAACCGCCGTCGGGCTAGCGCGGCGTGCAGCCAAGCGCGGTCACATCGATTTCCGCAGCAGATCCTGATGCGCCGATGGTGGGATCTCCGGCAGTCTCGTCGGGGATCCTGATCTCCCCCGAACGGACCTTGGCATCGATGTCTTCGTATATAGCCTGGTCTTCTGCGCTGAGGGCATCGGCGTTGTCGTATAGCGGCGCAGCGATGATGCCCGGGGTGTTCGTAACGTCGAACTGATGGTACGAAGCAGGACCGATCTCACCAGCGTAGGCCCGCTCGATCATCACTCGGCCGGCATCGGCCAGTCCGTGGATGGCCGATGTGAGCACCACGTCGGGGGCGATATCGAAGCTGTCGTAGTAGGACGGCACCACCCAGACCTGGGAGTCGGCTTCTTGCGCGGCATCGATGATGCCCAGCACCGCTTGGTCGGTTGCGGAGAGGATCACATCAGCTCCGCCGGCAATGAGGGACTGTGCGGCTGCCTTGGCTACGGCAGTGTCGCCCCAGGTGTTGATGAACTCTTGCGAGAAGCTGATATTGGAGTCCACGCAACGAGCGCCTAGGTGGAAGGCCTCGGGCTGACGGGTCAGCGCCGGGAACTCGAATCCGTTGAGTGAGCCGATCGAGCCGGTTTCGGTAACAAGAGCAGCAATGACCCCGGTCAAGAAGTTGGCGTTGTGCTGGTCAACCTCGACCCAGCACAGATTGTCCGGTGCTGCCGGCGTCGCGTCCGTTGGGTGGTGCGGTGCCATGCATACCTGGGTGTCGGGGAAGTTCTCGGCTACTTGGACCGCGGGGTCGACCATGGCACCATGGGCGAAGAGGATGAAGTCGTATCCTTGGTCAGCGAACGCCGATCCCTGCTGTACGTAGGCGTCGGGCTCATTGAGCAGCTCGACGAATTCGACCTCGATGTTCGGGTTGTCGGCTATCGCCGTCTGCGCTCCGTCATACCACGCGTTCGACCAGCTGAGGTCATCGTTGGTTCCTGGGTAGAAGAACACGACGCGGAACGGTTCCATCGGCTCTGGTTCTGGCTCCGGCTCTGGTGCCTCAGTAGCGGCCGGTGCCTCCGTCGCGGCTGGCGCTTCGGTAGCGGCCGGTGCCGCAGGCTCGCTCTCTTCATCGTCGTCGTTGCCACATGAGGCAACGACTAGCACGAATGCAAAAAAGATTGCCAACACCTTCAAAAGTCGATGACTTGACATGTCCCCCCCTAGGTTCAAAGGCCATACAGCCACTCCTGAATATAGATTGCGACCGACAGGAGCGCCAGCGAGCTTACGCTCGTCCAGCAGTCTCTCTCCGCCACGGGATGCCCACCGCGGCCGGATACCGACTGCCTCGGGACAGTAACACCGCCAGCACGGTCGCAACGTAGGGCAGAGCCAGCCACACTTGGTGGGGGACGCCATCGAGCAGGTCCACCTGACCGGCAATGAACTGGAGTGCCTGGCTGAGGCCGAACAGTGCCGACGTGGCCAGCGCTAAGAGCGGATTCCAACGGGCGACCACGACAACACCTAGGGCAATGAAGCCGCGGCCTTCGGTCATGCCCGGCACGAAGCCGCCCGCCGATGACATGACCAGGGCGCCCCCCCCGAACGCGGCCAAACTATTGGCCAGGATCACTGCCGGGTAGCGCAATCGCTGTACGTCGAGCCCTCCGGACTCGGTTGCGTGCGGGCGCTCGCCCGCGGCGCGGGCGTACAAACCCCACCAGGTGCGGTTCAACAAGTAGAAGACAAGGAGAACTATGGCGAGCGTTATCCAGAACACTGAGTTCTGTCCGTTGAGCACTTCTCCGACCTTGGGGATATCGCCAATCAACGGGATGTCCAAAGGTGAGAGTGTGGGGCCGATCTTGCCCCCGATGAATCGATCGTGCAGCACTCCGGTGAGGCCAAACGCGAACACATTGAACAGCAGGCCGGTGACGATCTGGTCCGTCCCGCGGTTGACGTAGAGGAACGCCAGAACCACTCCGGCACAGATCCCGGCGAACCAGCCGAGGGCCAGGGCCAGCGTGACGCTCTCGGTCTCGATACCGACGAGGGCGGTGGCCAGCGCGCCGATCAGCATGGACCCTTCGATGCCCACGTTGAGCACGCCGCTTCGCTCGGAGATCGTTTCGCCGAGCGCCGCCAACAGGATCGGCACCATGAGCTGCAAGCCTGTTGCGAAGAAGGCGATGATGATTGCTTCGGACGGCATCAGTCGGCCACATTCTGGGCGTAGCGGAATCGAATGGCGCCGGTGACCATCAACAAGATCACGAATACCGCGACAATGATGTCTCCTAAGGACGGCGAGATGTCCGCCGAAGCCTGGAGGCTGTTGCTCCCTACCCGCAGCATGGAGAACAAGAAGGCAGCCGGGATGATCAGAGGAGGCTTCAGCCGGGCCAACAGTGCAACGGCGATCCCGATGAAGCCGAAGTTGCTCGAGAAGTTGAGGTCGAGGTCGTCGAAGATTCCCGCTACGGCGACCCCACCGGCCAACCCGGCGAATCCGCCCGCGACCAAGAAGGTAAGCAGAGTGACCTGTTTTGTCCGCACGCCAGCCAGCCGCGCCGCGTTGGGGTTGGCCCCAATCGCACGGATGGAGAAGCCAAGCGATGTCTTCGTCATCAGCAGCCAAGCCAACGCAGCCGCCCCGATGGCAATGAGCACGCTGATGTCTACGGTGCCGTCGTCCCAGATCGTTGGAAATTGGGCATTCTCGGCTATCGAAACGGTCTTCTGGCTAAAGGGGTCTGGCCAGACTTCAGCGATGATGTAGTTGGCGACGAACACGGCGACAAAACTCAACATCAGCGTCGTTACGATCTCGCTGGCGCCGTAGAACGCCTTCAAAGCGCCGGGGATGAGCCCCCAAACCGCTCCGCCGGCGAACGACCCCAGGATGACGATTGCTATGAACAGCACTCTCGGAGTGCTTGACGGCAACTCGATTCCCAGGGCCACCGCGGCGATGGCGCCGGCGAACATCTGCCCTTCGCCTCCGATGTTCCACAACCTCGATGTGAAGGGCAGGGCGGCGGCCAGGCCGGTAAGCGCCAGGATGGACGCAATCATCAAGGTTTGACCGAGGAAGAACGGCTCGATGAGCGATCCCTCGATTATCGCCTTGGCCGCCTCCCAGGGGTTCGCCCCGATAGCGAGTATCAACACCGCAACCAGTACGAGCGTGATGGCCAGCGAGAGAAGGGTATTGACAGAAGGAGGCAGCTCAGAACTTGGTGGGAGCTTCCACCAAGGTCGGGCAGGCTGCTCGATATTTTCGACTTGACTCACCTACTCACCCCGCTGTCGGTAGGCGGGAGATTAGTCGCGGAACTCGGACATAGCTCAAGAAGGCTGAACCATCAGAAACTCAGCGATTGGGGGTCGTGGTAGCGTTCAATCCCATCGAAGACATGCGGCGTGGACGTGTACAGGTTGTCCGAGTCTCTGAGCCCGGGCCCGGACTGACGGTGGTTGAGATCGGTGGATCGGCTCATGCAGTTGTGTGGCCGGGCTCAGGGGCACAGCAGCGCTCGATGCACCTCATAACCCTCGACCCCGGCGGGCGCACC
>JAJEDQ010000034.1 GCA_022821445.1 Acidimicrobiia bacterium
GTCGCTGGACTCCATGGCCTCCACGTGCATCTTGGTGATGACCGGGATCTCCTCCAAAGAGGGCGTCTCCCAGGTCTGCTCGACTCGCTGATCGCTCACGGGCTGTCTCCTATTTCTTTGTTCAGGTGGGGTGGTCAGTCCAGCTTCAGCACTCGACGGGCGTTCTCCCGTAGGAAGCCGGGCCATACCTTGTCCCGGACGGGGACGTCCTTCAGATCGGTCATGATCCGCTCCAGCGACAGGCCCATGGGGAAGTAGCCGGCGTAGATCACCTTCTCGGCGCCCCGGGTGTTGGCGTAGCGGATGATGGCCTCGGGGTAGTGCTTGGGGGCGAACGCCGAGGTGGAGTAGTGCAGGCCGGGCCATTTCAGCATGAGCTTCACGGCGAGGTCCTCCCACGGCTCGCAGCCGTGGCGGGTGACGAAGGTGAGCTCGGGGAAGTCGTACATCACCCGGTCGATGCGCTCCACGTGCTGGGGCGAGAACGGGAAGCGGGGTCCGGGCACGCCGGCGCACACGAACATGGGCAGATCCAGCTCCACGCATTTCGCATAGATCGGGTAGAACTTGGCGTCGTCGATGGGCACTTGGGGGATGCAGCCTGCCGGGAAGGCTCCCACTGCCTTCACTCCCCACTCCTGGTGAAGCTGGTTCATGCGGCGCACCTCGCCCATCACGTCGTTGGGATCCACGTTCATCGAGGGGATGAACCGCTCGGGGTAGTCCTTCAGCGCTCGCTGGCCGGTCTCGTCCTCGCAGGAGATGAGGGCCAACTCGATGTTGAACCGGTCCATCTCCTTGAGCGTTACCTGAACGGGGTCGTCTTCGGTGCCGTACAGCTCTTTGGGCACCCCCTTGAACATGTATTCCACTGGGAAGTCGAACTCCTCCGACGTCTGGTCGTCTTTGGTCTGGGCCCGAATGAAGTCGTAGGTGGAGAAGTCGGGCTTGGGGAACCCGATCATGGTGTCGATGATCCCGATGTCGGTGGGCATGGCCATGTTGTGTTCCCTCCTCAGGGAGTTGGGTTGGCTCTGACGGCGCTCAGGCAGCCAATGCGGACCGGGGCGTGATCACGTCCCAGGCGTTGTCCCGCATCATGGCCTTGGCCTCGGCGTCGGAGAAGTTGGGGATGTCGTAGATGAAGTCGGTGGGCACCTCCAGCCCCTCGGCATGGGGGTAGTCGGAGCCGAACAGCATGTGGTCGGCGCCCATCGTCTCTTTGATCAGGTCGATGTCGTCCTCGTAGTAGGGCGAGACCCAGACATGGTCGATGAACTGGTCCACCGGGTCGGTGCGGAACTCCTGGGGCATCTTGCCGTAGGCGATCTTCAGCTCCTCCACCAAGCGGGGGGCGAACATTCCGCCGTTCTCGATACAGGCGATCCGCAGGTTGGGATGGCGGTCGTAGAGGCCGTGGCACACCAGGGCGGCCATGGTGTCGAAGATCTGGCGGTCGTGGCCGGTGATCTGCTTGAACGTGGAGGTGCGGAACGACTGGAAGTCCTCGGTTGGCTCCCACATCTCGTTGTATTCGTGCAGGCCGCCGTCGCCCCCGTGCATGCCCACGGTGATGCCGGCCTCGGCAATGCGGGCCCACACCGGGTCGTACTCGGGCATAGCGGGTGAGCGGCTTCCACCGTCCAGGGTGGGCACGGGTCCGGGCACCATGACCACCATGCGGGCATCGTTCTCCAAGGCCCACTCCACTTCGGATACGGCCCACTCCACGTCGACCATGGAGATCACCGGAGCGGCGAATATGCGCTCCTGGTAGGCGAAGCCCCAGTCTTCGGCCAGCCACCGGTTGAACGCGGTGAAGGCGGCGACCACCGCGGGAGGATCGTGGCGCAGCGACTGCTCCATGCCCACGCCCAGGGTGGGGAAGAACAGAGCGGCTTCGATGTTCTGGGTATCCATCAACTCCAGGCGCTTGTCCCGGTCGCGGTACTCAGGGCGCTCGGAAATGGGGTCGAGCTCGCCGAACATGGTCTTCACGTCCACGCCTTCTTTGTTGCGGCCTCGGAAGAAGTCTTGGAGCGCCCCCGGCTTGGACACCGGGTCGAATGTGGGATTGGGAATGAACCGGTTGATCTTGCCCGCTACCAGCAAACGCTGCTTGCCGTCGATGTCGGCCCACTGCATGCAGCGCTTCTTCATCGCCGGGTCGATGTGGCGGATGAAGGCGTCGGTGGCCTCGTAGTAGTGGTTGTCGGCGTCGAACACCTTGAACGGCAGGTCTGCCATGTTGCACCTCTGGGAGTGACGGGGCGGGCGTTGCTCTCGATTTTCGCCGCGCTAGCCCAGGGTCTCAAATCCCGGCGTGGCCGATCAGGTCAGTCAGATTTCGCGCAGGACAAGGCTGTGGCCGATGGCTTCACCGAGATGCTGGATGTCAGATGGATCGCTGGTGACCACGAGGTCGCCCCGCGTGGACGCGCCGACGGCAACAGCGGCATCAACAATGTCTGATGTGCCGGCGCGACCGCACGCGGCCCCGGCTGATCGGGCCAACTGTTCGTCGAGCGGCTCCACGCAGCAGCCGGCTATCAGCCTCGACATCTGCGGCTGCGGGCCACCCCGCCATCCCTGGGCGAGGACGACCGCTGGAATTGTGGGAACGACACCTCGAGAAAGCGTCCGGCGATGCAAGACCCACAAATGTTGGTCACCCCGTTCGGCAGCGATGAGAGCCCCGGTGTCATAGGTAAGGCCTTTCACCTATCTGATGGCTTTTCGGGAGAACCCAACGCTTCGTCGAGGATTTTGTCAGCCCACGCTAGAAGTTCGTCGCTGAGGGGGCCGTGCTCGGCCTCCCATTCCTCTACCGCGGCAAGTCCCGCCTTGATGATTGCGGCGTCGTCACGAACAGGGGAATCGCCAGCGCCAGTCGATGCAGTGGAAACCGACTGAGCGGTGGAAGCCATGGGAACCGCTCGGTGCCGCTCCTGCGGCGTTGGCTGCTCTGGTTCTTCCACCACAGGCATATCCTGACTTTACATGTTATTGGGTGTATGTCAACCACTATTACGATACTGCTTCGCGGATGCGCTCGCGCACCCACAGCGAACGAATTGCCGGTGGCTCAGAGCGGCGATCGGTTGCCGGTCAGGGGACCGCTTTCGGGGTCGGCAGGGGGTCGGAGGTCGGCCCAGATGGCCAGATGGGCTTCGGGCTTTTGCTTGCGGAGGGCAAAGATGGGGCCGACGAGCAGGTCATGGTGGGTGGCCAGCCGCTGGGCTGCCTCCGCGAACTCCCGGTCGCCTTGGCCGCGGCTCTCATCGGCGGCCTGCTCGGTCAACCGTTCGTAGAGGGAGATCCGTTCTCTAGCCTCAGCAGCGATTGCGGCTAGGGTGCCGTCGATCCAGCCGTGGAATTCTTCGGGCACCAACGACCGGATGGCCTCGATAGGGTTCTCGGGCTGGTCGAGCAGGCTCTTGACCGTCTCATGGGGTAGGCGCAGACGAGCGGCGATGTGCTGGGGAGATACACCGCGTCGGGTCGCATCGAGCACCGCGGCTGCTGTCCAAATATGCCGTCGGTTCAATCCGGTGACCACCCGGTGCTTCTCCACATAGGCGGGCCACTTCATCTTGAACCGGAGATGGGGTTGATGGCTGCCGGTTTCGTAACGAACCACGAAACCCTCCTCGGGGTGGTGGTCCGGGCGGGGCCTGGCCATGTGATCAGCAAGGTCGTCTAATGAGGCGAATTCTCGGCCAGCGGCCACCGGGCCGGGCCAATCGAACCGGTCGAGAGGCAGGTCGGTGCCCGTGGCGATATCGATGACCGCGAGCAGAACCAGATCGCGCATCTCTCCGTGGTTCACCACGATTCGGTTCTGCGGGTAGACGATTTCGAATAATGGCGTGATGCCCGGCTCAACCTCAACGGTTGCGTACCGTTCCTGCCAGATGCGGGTTCCTTCGATGGCCTGCTCGGATTCCAGGCTGCCTCGTGTGGATATACGGATGCCACCGTCGGGGTGCTGGTAGGCAATGCCAAGTGATCCATCCCACTTGTCGGAAACATGCATTGCTCCCTCTGTAGGTACCGCCGGGGCACAGGGCTCAGAGGGGGCGAAGAACTTTGGGAATGGGCGGGCCAGCACCCGTCCGTGCTGGTCGGCGATCAGCCCTCGGCAGGCCAGGGTGGCTTGATTCCACGCCTCGGAATACTGGGCCCGGGCAGTGTAGTTGTACACGGTCACCCCCTGGGCGGAGGTCCGGGCGGTGATGTGCCTATCGGCGATGGCCGACTCCAACAAGCCGAGGTCGGCGATGTCTCGGAGGAATGTTGCGGCCACCCGGAGATGGTAGGAGGACGGCTTCGACCTCCCTTACTGGTTTTCTTCTCAGGCAGATTGGTTGGGGAAAGGGGAGGGGGCAGGGCGTAACATTCTGGGTTGTGAGCGACGCCGTGATGAGCTTGGGGGGGGATTTCGACCTGGCCGGGCGAGACCAGTGGATGGAGCTGGTGGAGCAGGTGCTGCGAGGGGCGCCGTTCGACAAGAAGCTGGTGGGTACCACCTACGACGGCATTCGGATTCAACCGCTCTACACCGGTGCCGACCACGCTGGAGATTCCGGGGTTCCCGGTGTAGCGCCGTTTACTCGGGGCGGCAGGGTTGTGGGCGGCGCGTGGCAAGTCCGGCAGGCCCATGGCCGAGCTACCGGCAACCGCGCGATCCTGGACGATTTGGGCGGGGGAGCTGGTGCCATAGAGCTCCATATCGACGGTGAAACCAGCCGGGAAGAACTGGACGACCTGCTCGATGGCGTTCCCCCAACGGTGCCGATCATGCTGGCGCCGGGGAGCGAGGCCGCGATCTGGCATCTGGTCGACCTTTGGGACAGCAGGGGAGTGGCCCGAGACGAGGCTCTAGGTGGCTTCGGGATGGACCCCCGAGATCCCGCGGTAGCTGAGGCAGTGGCCAATACCTTGAACCTGGACTACCGCAACGTGCTGGTCGCGGTTGTGAACGGGGCACGATTGGCCGACCAAGGCGCCAGTGAAGCTCAGGAGCTGGCCGGATCGCTGGCCGACGGAGTTGCCTACCTGCGGGCCTGTGAGCAGGCGGGCCTCGACTTGGCATCGGCGGCCGACAGACTGGAATTCCGCTACGCCGCCGGAGTGGACCAATTCTTGACCATCGCAAAGCTCCGAGCCGCCCGACGGCTGTGGGCCCGAGTGACCCAGGCGTGCGACATCGACCCCGCCGCCCAGCGCCAGCACGCGGTTACCGCCGGGGCCATGATGACTCGCCGCGACCCGTGGGTGAACATGATCCGCACCACGGTGGCCTGCTTCGCCGCCGCGGCGGGTGGCGCCGACGCCATCACCGTCAGCCCGTATGACTCGGCCATCGGGGTGCCCGATCCGCTGGGGCTGCGGATCGCCCGCAATACGCAGCTGTTGTTGCGGGATGAGTCCCATGTCCACCGGGTGATCGACCCGTCGGGCGGCTCTTACTACATCGAGTCGCTCACCGATGCCCTGACCACCGCCGCCTGGGGTCTGTTCCAGGAGCTGGAGGCGGGGGCCAGCCTGTCGGAGCGCATTGAAGCGGCCCACGAGGCTCGCAGCCGGGATGTGGCCACGCGACGCCTGCCGCTCACCGGCGTGAGCGAGTTCCCCGACCTCAATGAGCCAACGGTCGATCGGCCACCGTTGGAACCGGATCCCGGATCGCGACGCCTGGCCGAGCCGTTCGAGGCGTTGCGGGATGCCGCTGAGGCCTGCCCATCGCGCCCAACCGCGTTCTTGGCCAGCCTGGGCGCCATCGCCGTCCACACGGCCCGGGCTGCTTTTTCCGCCAATCTGCTGGCTGCCGGCGGAGTCGATGCCGTCGGCGGCGATGGATACGGCACCCCGGAAGAAGCGGCCTCGGCGTGGACTGCGTCGGGCACGCCCATCGCCGTGGTGTGCTCTTCTGACGAGATGTACGAAAGGCACGCCGCCGACGCGGTGGCCGCGCTGAAGAAGGCCGGGTGCGGTTATGTGCTGCTGGCCGGTCGCCCCGACGACCGGTGGGGGGCCGACGGCTACATCCACGTGGGCTGCGATGTGCTGGCCGCACTGGGCGCCATCCACGACAGGCTGGGCCTGTGACCGTCCCGGACTTCTCCCGCGTTGACCTCAACGCCCCGCCTGCCTCTGGTGCCAACGGGATGGGTTGGGCTGATTTGGTGGCGGCGCAGACCGGCGAGGGCCCTGACCACCTCACCTGGGCCACCCCCGAGGGTTTCGGCGTGCGCCGGCTCTACACCGCCGAAGACCGGGCCCCGCTGGACTTCTGCGACACCTACCCCGGACTGGCGCCCTACCTGCGGGGCCCCTACGCCACCATGTACGCCACCCAGCCCTGGACCATCCGCCAGTACGCCGGATTCTCCACCGCGGAGGACTCCAACGCCTTCTACCGGCGCAATCTGGCGGCCGGGCAAAAGGGGCTGTCGGTGGCCTTCGACTTGGCCACCCATCGGGGCTACGACTCCGACAACCAGCGGGTGAGCGGCGATGTGGGCATGGCCGGCGTGGCCATCGACTCCATTCTCGACATGCAGATCCTGTTCGACGGCATTCCGCTCGATCAGATGACGGTGTCGATGACCATGAACGGGGCGGTGCTTCCCATCCTGGCCATGTACATCGTGGCCGGCGAAGAGCAGGGGGTGGCGCCGGAAAAGCTGGGCGGGACCATCCAGAACGACATCTTGAAGGAGTTCATGGTCCGGAACACCTTCATCTACCCGCCGGCGCCGTCGATGCGGATCATCTCCGACATCTTCGCTTTCACCTCGGCCAACATGCCCAAGTTCAACTCCATCTCCATCTCCGGCTACCACATGCAAGAAGCCGGGGCCACCCTCGATTTGGAGCTGGCCTACACCCTGGCCGACGGGGTGGAGTACGTGCGGGCCGGTTTGGACTCTGGGCTGGACATCGATGCCTTCGCCCCCCGGCTCAGCTTCTTCTGGTGCATCGGCATGAACTTCTTCATGGAGGTGGCCAAGCTGCGGGCCGCCCGCCTGCTGTGGGCCAAGCTGATGAGCCAGTTCAATCCGTCTAACCCCCGGTCGCTGTCGCTTCGCACCCACAGCCAGACCTCGGGGTGGAGCCTCACCGCCCAGGACGTTTTCAACAACGTGGTGAGGACGACTATCGAGGCCATGGCGGCCACGCAAGGCCACACCCAGTCGCTGCACACCAATGCCCTGGACGAAGCCTTGGCCCTGCCCACCGATTTCTCGGCCCGGATCGCCCGCAATACCCAGCTCCTGTTGCAGCACGAGTCGGGCACCTGCCGGGTGGCCGACCCCTGGGGCGGCTCGTACTACGTGGAGCGGCTCACCCACGACCTGGCCCAGCGGGCCTGGGAGCACATCAGCGAAGTGGAGGCCGCTGGCGGCATGGCCGAGGCCATCGAGGCCGGAATCCCCAAGATGCGCATCGAGGAGGCCGCCGCCCGCACCCAGGCCCGGATTGATTCCGGCGCCCAGACGGTGGTGGGGGTGAACCGCTACCAGGTGGACGGCGAAGAGGGCATCGAGGTGCTGAAGGTGGACAACGCCGAGGTGCGGGCCTCCCAGATCGCCCGGCTGGAGCGGCTGCGGGCCGAGCGGGACAACGAGGCCTGCGCTCGGGCCCTGGACGCGCTGACTGCGGGGGCCGACCGGCCCGTCGGCAGCCAGGGTTCCAATCTGCTGGCGCTGGCGGTGGGCGCCGCTCGGGCTCGGGCCACCGTGGGAGAGATCAGCGACGCGCTGGAGAAGGTGTATGGTCGCCATGCGCCCCGGATCCGAACGATCTCCGGGGTATACCAATCAGAGATGGGACAGAGCGACGGCAACGGCGGCGGCACCGGCGAGGTGCGAGAAGCAGTGGCTGGTTTCGCGTCCCGAACCGGGCGCCGACCCCGCATTTTGGTGGCCAAGATGGGCCAAGACGGCCACGACCGAGGCCAGAAAGTGATCGCCACCGCCTTCGCCGATCTCGGATTCGACGTGGATGTCGGACCACTGTTCCAGACGCCGGCCGAAGTGGCCCGCCAAGCTGTGGAGGCCGACGTACACATCGTGGGGGCGTCGTCGCTGGCGGCCGGGCACATGACCCTGGTGCCCGAATTGCGGGCCGAGCTGAAGCAGCTGGGCCGGGCCGACATCATGATCGTGGTCGGCGGGGTGATCCCGCCTAGCGACCACGACGAGCTGCGGGCTGCGGGGGCCGAGGCCATATTCGGGCCCGGCACGGTGATCGCCGACGCGGCGCTGGATTTGCTGGCCGCCTTGGACAACCGCCAGTGATCGGTCTCCCCGTTTGCCGTCAGGATGTCGGTGATGGAATTCGATCTCGACGCCGATGAGCGCTGATCGGTCTCCCCGTTTGCCGTCAGGATGTCGGTGATGGAATTCGACCTCGACTCCTGTGTCGAGGGGGTGCTGGGCGCCGACCGCACCTGGCTGGGCCGGGCCGTCACCCTGGTGGAAAGCACCAAGCCAGATGATCGGACATCGGCTACCGAGCTTCTTCAACGGCTGCTGCCTCACACCGGCGGCGCTCGGCGGGTAGGGATCACCGGAGTGCCCGGGGTTGGAAAGTCCACCTTCATCGACGCATTGGGCACCTATCTCACCTCACAGGATCATCGGGTGGCGGTGCTGGCGGTAGACCCGTCCTCAACCGTGTCGGGGGGCAGCATTCTGGGTGACAAGACCCGAATGCCCAACCTGGCCATCGACGACGCCGCCTACATCCGGCCGTCGCCATCTTCTGGTTCGCTGGGCGGGGTAACCCGCACCACCCGCGAGACCATGACCGTGGTGGAGGCGGCCGGATTCGACGTGGTGCTGGTGGAGACGGTGGGCGTGGGCCAGTCGGAGACCGCGGTGGCCGAGATGGTGGACTTCTTCTTGGTGATGATGCTGCCCGGCGCCGGCGACGAGCTCCAGGGCATCAAGAAGGGGGTGTTGGAGCTGGCCGACGCCCTGGTGGTGAACAAAGCCGACGGCGGCAACGAGATCGCCGCCCAGCGCGCCGTGCGCGACTACCGGGCCGCGCTGGCCATGACCGCCCCGGCCAACCCCAGATGGGTTCCCCCGGTGCTGGCGGCGAGCGCCATCGAGGGCACCGGCCTCGACCAGGTGTGGGACCAAATCCAGTCTTACTTCCGGTCTCTAACCGATTCCGGTGCATTGGCCAACCAGCGAGCCAACCAGCAAGTCCGGTGGATGTGGTCGATGGTGGACGACCGCCTCCGCGACCGCCTCCAAAGCTCCCCGGTGGTATCTGACCTCGCCTCCGACCTAGAGCACCAAGTAGCCACCGCGCAAACAACCCCCGCCGCAGCCGCCGACCAAATCCTGGCCGCCTTCGACATCTGACCAGGGTATTTGCAGTTCTTACACCATTTACTGTAAGTGGTGTAAGCGCAACTAGTCGCCGTTGTGCAGGCGTCCGGTGTAGCGGGCGCTGGGGCGCATGATCTTGTTGTTGGCGGCCTGCTCGAGGAGGTGAGCGCCCCAGCCAACAACCCGGCTGGTGGTGAAGGTGGGAGTGAATGCCTACTGGGGCAAGCCGGCCAGGTGGAGCACCACGCCGGCGTAGTACTCCACATTGGTTACGATCACCGCGTTGGGCTTCCATTCGGCCAGATAGGGCAGGATCCGGCTCTCGATGTCCAGTGCCCGTTCCACCAGTTCGCC
>JAJEDQ010000254.1 GCA_022821445.1 Acidimicrobiia bacterium
CCCCAGCCCGCCTAGCAGTCATCGAAGACCGCATCAACAACATGCCCAGAAAACTCCACCACTGGAACACAGCCCAAACCGTCTACGATGACCTCTGTCGCGACCACCAATAGAGCTTGCCGATGTTCGCCACTTAGCAAGGCCCCGAGAAACCCCTGTATGCGGCCCCCGTGGGAATGGTGCCCTGAGAGCCGACGCCGCTATTTCACATTCGAAGAGGGGGTATTTCACATTGCATGTCCTGACCTGGGCATTCGCTGCCTCACCGGTTCTTACCCACGGGCGCAGGCCCGAACCTCCCGACCTGGCGCGATCCGCCGGAAAGCGCCCCCCTGGCTAGACCGCCGAACGACTACGCCGCCACAGCCGATCCCGCACAAGCAGAGGGGAGCACAAGCACTTGGACAGGTCGCCCGGCGTGGCGCTGACCTCGCTGCCTACCCTTGCGAAAATCGAACTGGGGACGGGCTCCCATAGGCGAAAAGCTCGATGATTTCTGCAATGAGCGGGCTTTGGCCCAGGGTGAAATAGGGGAAATAAACGAGGCGTCTCGGGTCGCTATTGGGTGGCAGACTCAGATAGGCCCGAACAGGAACGCAGGCAACCGAACCCATATGGGCATGCCATCTGAGCGTCCTATTCCAACCCGGTTATTCGGGCAATCACGCCTGCCAGAAACGAGAAGGAGCGAATAATGCCCGAGATGCAGGAGGCCGTAAGTCGCCACTTGGAGACAGTCAACGAGATTTGCGCCGAGGAGGAGAGTAGGGGTGATTTCTTCTTTGGGATAGACACAGTCCACGAGCGCTTGAAGGCGCTGGCCGACGAGTCGCCGGAGGACGCTGTGCTGGAGGCGCTAGTGGTGGCATGAGCCTACTGTGCCGGTCCTTTGATCGCCCAGGGGCCGTTCACTTGGGGGCCGTTCGGGCCGATGTTCGAGATACCTAAGGGTGAGGGTGTGCGTGTGTATCCGAAGCCGCTCGACCAAGTCGACGGAGACACCTTGGGCATCTGGGCCGAGTGCGCCGCCGGCGGGTCGCTGCACCCGGTTGTGAGGTCCCGGCTGGCGGATCTGCTCTGGGTCCGCGGCCACGACAGTGGGAGCCTCTGGTTCCGAACAGCGGTCGACGCGTACACGGCACTCGCCGACACCGAAGTCGTGGTCACCGAGCGAGCATGGGGTCTGGGCCGGGCCGTCGGAATCTGCAAGGAGTCGAACCACGAGCACCTGATGCCGGCCCCGCTGGATGCGCTGCGAAGTTTGGCGGAGCGCTCCATCGAGACGTCCGACGGCGAATTCGGCATCGTGGCGAGAGCGATGGAGGTGCTGTTGGGCAACGGCCACCCGTGCCCTGGCCTGCTCGACACCGCAGTTCTGCGGTACGGCGACGACCCGAACCGGAAATCGGACCTGCTCGGAATAGCCGAGCGGGCCACCCCCGACGATGACGAGAGGTTGCGGTTGCGGCGCGAGCGGATCGGCGTGCTCGAAGGAGCCGCCGAGGGATTCACGGGAGTACGGCGGGTGTCCTTTTTGGAGGATGCCCGCCTCCTCGCCCACCAGGCCGGGCTCGCCGAGGAGGTGGGACGGCTCACGGCCATGATCGAGCGCACAGACATAGAAGGCGACATGGAGACCTTCACACAAGACATCGAAATCGACTCCGAACAGCTCCGACCGTGGGTTGACGCGATAGTCGGCGACGACAGCCTGCAGGACGCGCTGCTGCGGTTCGCCATCAGGCTTCCAATCGGCGACCCCGAAGAAACCAGGGCGGCGCTCGACGAGATGGCAAGCGAGTTCGTATGGCATTCGCTGGTGACGACCGTGCATTACGGGCCGGAGAACAGCACGGCGCAGATACCGCCCGGCGATCCGCTGCACAGCGACATCCGGCTCGGCCAGCAGAACGCCTACGAGATACAGGTGTTCGCCGGCATAGGGGGGAAGATGGTCCTGGACGGGGTCCGCGAGAGATACGACCCGCAGCCCGACGACCTGGCCGCCTGCTTCTCCTGCGAAGCGGTGCCGCCGGCCATAGCCCGCCGCATCGCCGTGTCCTATGAGCGCTGGGCGGCCGGCGACTACATCAGCGCCGTGTCGGTCATCGTCCTCACCTTGGAGCTGGTCGTCCGGCGGGTGTGCCGCCAGGCCGGCATCCCCGTCACCCTCACCGGATACTCGGGGCCGACCGCCCCCGGAGTGCGGAGGCTGGGCCATCTCATCTGCGACCTCGAACCCCTCCTGGGCCCGACCGCCACCCGCTACCTGCAGGCATCGCTCACAGACCAATGGTCGCTGAACCTGCGCAACGCGCTCGCCCACGTTCTCGTCGAAGAACTCGACGAGACGCAATACCTCGTCCTGTTCCACCTCACCTGCCTGCTCAGGCTCATATCGGAAGCCCTGCCAGAAGAGGGCCAGCTACAAGACGGATAGCCCCCGCACGGCACCCCGTCCCGCACTTCCCCCCGCACAGGGAAGCACCCATATAGGCGATTTGCCCCATGTCCGCATCCGACAAAACGGCCGATATCTTGCACTCTGGGATTGAGCGAGATCGAAGGGGACGGGAGCCTGTGGGATGAACAGTTCGAATCGGGTGCATTGGGAGAGTCTGAGCCGGGAGACGTATGAGGACATGGTGGCCGTGCTGATCAGCCGGCTACACCCGGACGCGCAGCGGATCGACGGGTCGGGCGGCGACGGGGGCCGCGACGTACAGATCCCGGCCGATGACGGGCTTGTGATCTAGCAGTTGAAGAGCCAGACAGGCAGGATGAACCAGTCCCGGCGCCGGCAGGTCGAGCGTTCTCTGGTAGCCGCTTCGCAGCACAGCCCCGCCGAGTGGTTCCTCGTCGTCCCGATTGATCCCACACCCGGCGAGTTGGAGTGGTTCGACCGGCTGACGGGGCCCTACGGGTTCGAGTGCCGGTGGCTGGGCAAGACTTGGCTGGACAGCAAGATGGCCCAGAAGCCGGAGATCGCCCGCTACTACGCCCAAGGCGACCGCCGCGAGCTGTCAGAGTTATTGGAGATGTTGCGGGGCATAAACCCGGACCCGCTGCCCTGCGGTGCAGGAGTCCTCGGAACCGCTGCCGACAACGCGCAGGGCATCGTGGACCAGTTGAACAGGCTAGACCCCCACTAAGCCTGGATCCACCGGTGGGGTGGGTTTGTGGTGGTGTGGGGGTCCGTTGGAAAGGCCTCCTGACGTGGGAGAGTGCCGGTGTCGTTGCCGGGCATTTTCGCCATGTGAGGAGGCACTTTCTGTGAGCAGTGTATCTGGTGGGATCGACGGGGTGGAGGCGGTGTTCGACGAGGACCGGTTGGTGGCCGATGCGGGGCTGTTGTTGGCGGGGTCGCTGGCGGGCCGGTTGGGTTTGGGGGCTTTGTTGGACGATGCGGTGCGCCCGGCTGGGGCGGGGCGGGGTTCGGGGGCCAAGGTGCTCACGGCGGTGGCGTCGATGCTTGTTGGCGGGTCGTTCATTTCCGATGTGGGCCGGCTGCGGTCGGGGTCGGCTCAGGCGGTGCTTGGTTTCAAGGTGGCGGCGCCGTCGAGCTTGGGCACGTTTTTGCGGTCGTTCACCTGGGGCCATGTGCGCCAGATGGACCGGGTGCTGGAGCTGGCGATGGGCCGGGCGCAGGCGGCGGGCGCGTCGGCGCCTGTGCCCGATGCGGTCACCGTCGACGTCGACTCGACAGTGTGCGAGGTGCAGGGCAGCGCCAAGCAGGGCGCCTCCTACGCCCACACCGGGGTGTTGGGCTATCACCCGCTGGTGGCGGTGCGCGACGACACCGGCGAGGTGCTGCACACGCGGATGCGGTCCGGGTCCTCCCAGCGCGGCCACACCCGGTTCTGCGCCGAGGCCCTGGCCCGCGCCCGGCGCCTGGCGCCCGGGGCCGCTGTGACGGTGCGCGCCGACGCCGGGTTCTTCTCGTTCGAGCTGATCGGAGCGATCGAGGCCGCCGGCGCGTCCTGGTCCATCGCGATCCCCCAGAACACCAAGGTCAAAGCAGCCATCGCAGCCATCGGCGAAGCCGGCTGGCAGACCATCGAATACACCCGCGGCGGGCGGGCCCAAGTCGCCGAGACGACCATCACCACCGGCCCGAGGTCCCGCAGCGAAAAGCCCCGCACACTCCGCCTGGTGGTGCGCCGCACCCGCCTGGGCGGCGCCCAGGCGAGCCTGTGGCCCGACTGGCGATACCACTGCCTCATAACCAGCCGCGACGACCTCGACGCCGAAGCGGCCGACGCCTACCACCGCGCCCACGCCCGAGTCGAGCTCGCCATCCGCGACCTCAAGGCCAACGGCCTCGCCCACCTGCCCTCCGGGCGGTTCTGCGCCAACGCCGCCTGGCTGGCCTGCGCCGCTTTGGCCCACAACCTCGCCCGCTGGGCCCACAACCTCGCCCGAACCCCCAACCCCCGACAGCTCACCACAGCCGCCACCGTCCGCCACCGCCTCATCAGCCTGCCCGGCCGCCTCGTCAACCGCAGCGGCAAACACACCCTCAGGCTCCCCGCCAACTGGCCCTGGGCCCACACCTTCACCCAAGCCCTCAAACAGATCCGCAACCTCCCCCAACACTGCTGAACCGACCCCCACACACCGCCCCCCAACACCGCCCACCACAACCCCCGACCCACCACGCCCAAAACACCCGAAAACCCGCACCCCGCAACCCCGCCCCCACCCGCCAACACACAAAACCCCCCGCAACACACCCAAACCCAACCCCCGACAGCAAAACCCGACCCGCCGCACCACCCCACAACCCCCAACCGGTGGATCCAGGCTAAGTGTTCGCCATCGCGACGAGCCCCGACAGCGGGCCGCATGTGTCGTTTATCCCCCGATATCCCGGCGCGAACCGGGACCGGCCCCCGTTCAGCGCGAAGTTCGACTTTCCCGACACCGAAGAGGGCGCAAGTGCCCAGCGGGCACTCCAGGAGACCGTCGACTTCGGCACCGCCACCGTTGTCGCATCAGAGTTCATCTCAGAGCTGGTCGTAAACGTGCCAGCCGGCTTCGGCACCGAGCTCGAAGGCTACGAGATCGCCCTCGGAGGGCCGACTCCCGGCCTCGCCGACGACGTGCGGGTGGTTCTGAAAGCGGTAGGCGACGGCGGCGCGGTGGAGGCGCAGCTACCCCTTGACGCCGGAGAGGCCAGTTCCGGGGAGCGGGGCGTTCTCATCTCACTGGTCGACAAGTCGCAGGCGGTCACCGCCGAGATCAGGTTTGACGTCTCGGAACTGGAGCTCACCCTGAATTGGACATATTCGCAGCCCGACGTCTACTCGCCGCTCGAGCTGCTGCCAGCCGCAAGATTCGCAGCGGCGCTCGAAGGGGGCGCCCAGCTTGCTGTCGAATTCAACGGTGAGACCCACGGCCCCTGCGACGCCGGCCCGTTCCAATCGGCCGTACCCGGCGAGGCGGCGCGGTACGCAGAGTTCCTTGGGCATCTCGCGACCGTGCAAATCAAGGCCGGTGTGTTCTTCGACGTCAGACACGAGTTCTCGTCCGAGGAGGTGAACGATATCGAGCAGGCCAGCCGCCTTTTGAACGGGGAGACGCTGGAGGGGACTTGGCAGAGAGTTTCGATGGTGGTTTCACCCGACGGGCACGGCGACGTCGAGGCCGCGCTGGGCGGCATGCCGGTTGTCAGCAACGTGCAGTCGGGCAGCGACTTGTCCATCGTCGTGCAAGGCAACGAGATCCCAGTCGGCCTAGTGGTGGACACGCTCGACCCGGCAAAAGTGCTCAGCTGGGAGGATCTCGGCGGCGGCGACACGCCGGGGGCGACCAAGCTCACCCTGGTGCCCGCAAACTCCAACAAAGTGACTCGATCCCTAGAAGCAGCCCGAGCCTGACCCGCCGACCCGGCCCGCGCCGGACCCGGTACCCGCGGGCACTGCCCCTTGGGCGCGCTTCGGCCCCGGCCAAAGCCGGGACAGAAGCGGGGAGGGGGTGCCTGTCGTGCCCGTATGCTCCTCCTGTGAGTGTTCGGGACTGGATCCTCGGCGAGGGGAGAGCGGAAATTCTCCGGGTGGCGCACAGCCATGGGGCTGAGAGGATCGCGCTGTTCGGGTCGGTTGCCCGCGGCGGCGACCGCGAGGGCAGCGACTGCGATTTCATGGTCGATTTCAGCGGGCCGGCATCGCTGGTCGACCTCGCTCTTCTGAGGGACGCGTTGGCAGGGCTGCTGGGCCACGACGTGGATGTGGTGCCGATTGGCGGGCTACGCGAGAAGCACCGGTCCGCCGCCGAAGACGCGATTGTGCTGTGACGTTGCCGGACAAGGGGGCCGGCGGGGCGGTCCGATGATCCGGCGGGAGGCGCTGTCGGATGCTGTGGCGGGGGCGGGGCGGGTGTTCGACCAGGCCGCCGCGTCAGCGGCGAGGGTGAGCCCTTCGGCGCCGGTGCTGTTCTTCGGCGACGCCGACGCGTACGACGAGTCGCCTCTGCGGGCAGTCACTGTGGGGCTGAACCCGTCGCTCGAGGAGTTCCAGGCGGGCGACCCGTTCTGCCGGTTCCCGCTCGCCGCAGGGATCGCAGCCGAAGACCACGCCCGTTATCTCGATGCGATGTAGGCCTATTTTCGCATCAGCCCGTATTGGACATGGTTTCGACACCTCGACCCGCTGCTCGACGGCATGGACACCGGCTACCGCCCCGGTCGGCCCTCTGCGGCTTTGCACACCGACATCTGCTCGCCGGTCGCCACCGACCCAACCTGGAGCAACCTCGACCACGGCGACCGCCTGCTGCTCCAAGCCGACGGGGTGCCGCTATGGCACGGGCTGATGGAAGCGCTGCAGCCCCACATCGTCGTGCTCGCCATAGCGAGGCGCTGCCTGTCGGACATCGCGTTCGAACCCGTCGACGACGCATGGCACGACCTCCACGTCGTCGACACGAAGGTCGGCGGCGACCCCCGCGAACCCCCGTACCGGGTTCAGGCCCGCAGATACGCGGTAGGCGGCTCTGAGGCGCTGTTCGTGCTCTGCCCCGCGATGAGGTCACCGCTGCCTATTGGCACCGCCCAAAAGCACGAGTTGGGGGCGATAATCTTGGACGGTCTAGCGAATGTCCGGTAGCGGCTCGTTCGTCCAGTTGCCCCATCCCGGCAGCGAGCACCGGCCCGACCGGGCGGCCACAAAGCGTAGACCCCTCTGAGAATGGTGTTTGACGGCAGCTCGTCGGGCTGGCGGAAACCCCGTATGGCACCTCAGTCTTCGGACTGCGGCAAGTCTCAGTAGCGCTGTGGCGCAGGTGTCGGGCAGCAACAGATGTACCCAACATAGAGTCTTGGCCTGATGACCGACCCCGAGATGATCAACCCGCTGCGCCTCAACTCTGAGTTGCGGGAATTGCTAGAGGGTTGCCGGATGGTATGCGAGTGCGAGGGCGGACTGATTTCCGACGGTCCGGCCCATGCGAAGGCCAAAAGCGCCTTCGCTCGCCTAGTCGCCCAAGAAAGCTGGGATGCGTTAGAGCAATGCGATGCTGTAGTTGCCTATTTCTTGGCCTGTGAAGGGGTGTACTACTACGAGTCAGGAGCGTTCTGGACCAACCTCTCAGTTCCAATTGAAAGGGCTGTTGAGGCGAGGGTGCGGAAGGCGTGGGAGTCGGCGGTAGCGAGTCTGGGGCTGGAATCGTTCGCCCATGTGTTGCTGCTGGAATCCTCGCGGCGTTTTGTCACACCGATTCTGCTGCATGGCGGGATACCCGAGAGCCAGTCCAGCGAATTCGCCGGACAGGTGGTTGCCGCCGTATGGGAGGGCCAAGTCGACGCCGAGGACATGGTCGACTCTCTACTGCGCCGCCACGATTCGCGGGCGGACGGTTACCTGAGCAGTTCGGCGGCCCGCTTTCTGCGGTACGGCGGCGACTTCGCCTACGACTTAGTCCGAAGGATGATCGGTCGCGCCAACAGCGCTATTGGTGACGATGCCGGCACGGTTGTCGGCAACCTGCCGCAGTATCTCGCCGACCATGTGGATGAGCAGGTGTTGATCCGAGCCGAAGGCGGGGCAGCCCGAAAACCGACTCTGCCTCGTCCGTCAGTATGGGTAGAAAGACATTCGCCCGAAGGGCCTTTCTTGCGGTTGCCCGATCTGTCGGAGGTGGGCGGACGATGGCGGGTAGGCACCAGCCCCTTCGGCCAAGGCGGCCGGGAGATCCGCTTGGACCCCGACAAGTGCCCCTGGCCGGTCAGATTGGAAGACAGCGCCGGACGCGACCTCGGAGGAACGGTTTTCGCGGGCTCGCCATCGGCAGCGATCTTCATTTTCAACTCCGCCGGGCGGCTCATGGCCTCCCAAGATCGGATCGGCGGCCCAGAGGCACTGGTAGCTGTTCCCGCCAGCGTCACCCTGACCGATGGTGCTGGCCAGGTCATTGAGGATGGCGATGCGCCGCGTCCGCTCGCGGGAGCGTGGAGGGGATGGCGGTTGCTCACTTTGGATGTCGCCGCTTTGTCCGAAATACAGGTGGTAGACGAACTGGGCCAGAAGGTGAGATTGCCAGTAGTGCAGCCGCCGCCAAAACCCACCCTCATCGGTGACGTTGCCGCCGGGGCGGTAGGCCCAAGAGGATGCCCCATCTACTCCGCCGTGCCGCTGGTCGAAGTCCCTGGGCAGATCAACGGGCAGCCCATCGATCCGAAGCGGTGGACAATCCGCTGGACCGCCGACGGCGACAGCCCGGGCGGGCCGAGATACCTAACTTCGTTGACAGAATCGGACGGCCGCTATGCCCTGGCCGATGCCATTGACGCTGCCCCCGGCAAATCATTATGCGGCGAAGTGGAGGTGTTCGGGCCGCTCGGCAGCGACTTTGGCGAGCGGATAGCGGTCATCCCCGGATTCGACGCTGGCATCCCCGACCAGCCTGCCGCGCCCGATGCCACCGTAATAGTGCCACTGAGAGCAGACTGCGACCTCGCCGTAACCGGCCGACCCCTATCGTCCCCGTATCAGGCCGTATTCGGCCCAGGCGTGCGCGCAATCCACGTCGAAGCGGGCGGAGTGCCCACCAGTATTGAAATTCCCCGTATCGAGTGGGCGATCACAGAGGGGCGAGAGACCGACGACATCGCCTACGGAAGCGAGCCCGCAGAACTGACAGGCCCGGAATCGCTGGCAGACTTGCGCGTGCATGGAAGGTGGGGAACACCGGCATCAGCGGCTATAGAGCTAGTCGGTGGCGGTGACACCCAGATGCGCGACCCTGCGCCCGACGGCGCGTCGCGGTGGGTGTTCCCGGCCAGCAGTTTCTCCACAACCGTTTCTCAATCCCTGTGGGAGGACATGGCACTGCGGCTAGTGGTGGGCGATACGGCCGCCTACGTGGCCTATGTCAAAGCCCGTTATGAACCCGGGCAGGTGGAGGTCATCGACAGCGCCCCCGACGAAGGCGGAGGCGTCAACTTAGCCGCTGTTTGGGACGAGAATGCCCCCTTCCATGGACGGCGACTGCGGCTTTGGCCCATCAGCCGGCCTTGGGAACCACCGGCCGAAGCAGCAATCCCCGACGACGACAAAGGCGAGTTCTGCGGGTTGGTGCCAGACGCGCGCCCCGGTCCCCATCTCGTCGAAGTCGCTGTAGGCAGCCCATGGCGTCAAGTAGTGCGCCCCCACTCAGACGCTGCCTCCCTGACGGTGCTAGGCGGCTCAGTTCCCAATCGGGGTCGCAGCCTGATGGCGATAGCCGAGGCGATACTCGCCGGCGAACAGCCCGCCGAGACCAATTCACACCCACTCCCTGACAGCCAGGCAGCCGATTTCGCGGCCGCTCTCGTATCATGCGCCTCAGACTGGAGTCCCGGCGGCACTTTCAACCGACTGGCCAGCCTGCTGGACGGGCCAGCGAGCATCGCAGACGTAATCTGCGCTCAACCCCCACGATTCGCAGCCAGCGACATTGAAGCCATGCGGTTCAGAATGCTGCCAATAGTCGCAGTTAGCGCAGGTCAGCCTTTGGGCGAACGGCTGGCGGACCGGCTGTGGTCGATTTTCCCGCTGGCCGCCGCACTACTCGATGCGCCCACCGACGAGTCGTCCGACCGATGGAATTGCCAATCCGGATGGGATCCTCGGAGCGGGGTTGGACCTTGGCAGCCCCCTGAGCCGTTCAGCGGCCCAATGGGAGATTTAGGGCCGGATCGCCTTCGCGAACTCAGCGATGCCCTTCCGCCGGCCGGCCGGCTGCCGTTGTCGGAGGGCGGATATCGTCAGGCTGCGTTCGAGATGCTGGGCCGCACGGCCGATAACCGGAACGCGGTCAATCAATGGCAGTCTTCGGCTAGCGGACTCCGCACCTATGTGCAGCGGCTAGATCCCGCTTTTCTCGCGGTGGTCGACGGCCTGCGACCGGGGGCGGATCGCCCCGGGTGGGAATCGCTGACGCACGACTTGATGGTCGTCGCCCACCATCTGCATGCGTCACCATCTTCCGAGGATCAATTGGGTGCCGCGGAAGCACTGGCCAGCGCTTCCGCGTTCGCACCGAGGCTGGTTGTCCGCAGTGTCCTCGCGGCCGTCGGCACAGCCTTTTCCAGCGACGCCGCCGCCCACCAAAAAGCGGACGCACATGCAGAGATAAGCGCCGACACGGTCCCATGATAATTTCATCACCTATGCCAAACCCCTGGCGCCGCCAATGAACGCGGACGCCCCGATGCGGAGTTTTGACCCTTTGGGCACCGCTGAGCACATCGGCCGGGCCTACCGCTCCTATTTGGAATCTCGGCATTCCCCCCGCGACCCAGGTTTGAGGGCCGATATCCGCGCCGAACTCCACGGGGATTTCCCCTTGGCCAAGGGCTCCTACCTGCAGATGGCCCCCGAATTCAAACTGGGAGCGACAATCCCCGAGCTCGCAGCGCAAGAGGTGCTGGCCCTGCCGATGGCCGACATGCCACCAGAGGTATTCCCACCAGATCGGCGGCTGCGGCTCCACCAGGAGACAGCGATCCGCAAAGCCCGCAACAGGCGGAATCTGGTCGTGGCCACCGGCACAGGTTCCGGCAAGACTGAATGCTACCTGCTTCCGATCCTCGACATGCTGCTACGCGAGCAAGAGGCAGACACGCTGCGGTTGCCGGGAGTCCGAGCGATGCTGCTGTACCCGATGAACGCCTTGGCGAACGACCAGATGGAGCGGATACGCGACATGTTCGGAGCGTTCGACGGCATCACCTACGGAAGCTATACAGGTCAGACACCCCGCGAGGCGGGCAGCCTCACCGGGGCCCCCGGCGAGCTTGTATCCCGCAGCCAGATGCACGACGCTCCGCCACACATCCTGCTCACCAACTACGCCATGCTCGAGCACCTACTGCTCCGACCCGCCACAACCAGCCTGTTCGACGGCGACACCGGTCGCCACTGGCAGATGATCGTGCTCGACGAACTCCACATCTACAGCGGCGCACGAGGAACCGAAATCGCCATGCTGTTGCGCCGCGTCAAAGACCGGGTCTGCGACAGCGAGAAGGGCCGCATCCAGTTCATCGGCACCTCGGCAACGCTCGGCGGCGAAGACGCGAAGGCAGAAGTAGCGGAATACGCATCAACACTGTTCGGAGAAAACGTCGACACTGGCGACCTGATAGAGCCGTCCCTCGACCCTCCGCACCAGTCGGAGTGGAAATGGGAAGCATCGGCTGGAGTGATAGCCGAGCTGCGGGATGCGGCTGACAGCGGCGAACCGTCCCCCAATGGTCTGGCAGAGAGGCTGTTGGCGTTGGGGGCGCCGGTCTCGGCCGAAGCCAGCATGGGTGAGATGCTCGGAGCCCTCCGGTCAGAGCGCCACGTAGTCAAATTGGCAGAACACTTGTCAAAGGAGCCGCTCCCATTCCACAAAGGAGCGTCGGACATATACGGCGACGCTGACGACGGCGAGCGCCAGATGCGCGAACTGCTAGAAGCATGCTCGGCGGCCGCGGCGGCAGGGGCCGCCGTCATGTCGTTCCGCTACCACTATCTGCTCCGCGCCCTAGAAGGAGCATTCGCCTGCTGGCATCCTGCTCACCCGGACGGTCAACCTCGGCTCCGCCTCGCCCGGCATTCCCATTGCCCTGCGTGCCAAAAGCTCAGCGTTCAATCGCTCATGTTCGAGGTTGGGTTCTGCTCGCGGTGCTCAGCGGCCTACATACTCGGCGGCGAGGACGGCAGGCGAGAGCAGGCCGACACGTCCGAACCGCTCCGCCATCCGCGGCCGGGCGACGCGGCAACCCGCTATTTGCTCATAAACGACCATGTCGCATCGGACGATGACGACGACGAAGCGGCCCACGTTGGGGACCAAAGTGTCGGCAAACGTGTTGAGCACCGCACCTTGTGCGCGTCGTGCGGAACCCTGGCCTTCGACGGTTCTCCACCTTGCGACTGCGGGTCTGAGGCGGCCTTTCCTGTTCTCGAAGCGCGCCCAGTGCGCCCAGGGGCGCCACTCCGCCGGTGCGCCGCCTGCTCAGCCCGATCTAACGCTGGCATCGTCCACCAAGTGCTGGGCTACCAGGACATGCCAGCCGCCGTTATCGCAACGGCCCTGTACGAATCGCTCCCGCGAGCCGACAGCGCAGAGGTAGATGACCCATCCGGCGCGCGAAAGCTCCTGTGCTTTTCCGACAGCCGCCAAGATGCCGCGTTCTTCGCATCCCACCTGGATCGGGTCTATTCGCGTGCAGTCGACCGGCGCATACTATGGGAGGCAATCAGCCAATCAGGCGCATCGAGCTTTGAAGACACGGCCGCTGAAGCCCGATCCGCAGCGAAACAGATGATGGGCCCCGCCGCTCGAAGCACCCCGGCGGGCCGGACCCGAGAGGCGCGGCGTTGGCTCATGGCCGAGATACTTGCCACCGACCGGGCGCGCACCCTTGACGGATGCGGTCTCGTGAAAATCGAAACCGAGGTGCCAGCCCATGCCTCACCCCCGGAGGGGCTTACCCGACTTGGCTTCACCGACGCCGAGGCTCTTGACGTGGTTTCAGTGCTGCTCGACACGCTCCGCCAGCAGGCGGCCGTCACCTGCCCCGACGATGTCGAACTAGACGATCCGATCTTCCAGCCGCGCCACACAGTCACCGCGGTCAAGGCGGAAGGCAAGACAAGATCGCAGGTGCTCAGTTGGTCGCCCGCGGCTGGGAGGGTCAATCGTCGCCTTGATTATCTTCGGCGGACATTCAGTGACCGCGGCATCACCGCTGATCCGTCGGAAGCTCTCGCCGGCATATGGGAGTGGCTCACAGGCACTGGATCTCCTTGGCGGGATGCCCAGACTCTCGTGACTACGTCGACAAGGCGGAGCGACGACGGAATCGTGTTCGCAATCAATCACGAGCACATCAAGTTCATGCCACTAGGCGAGGCGCAGCCGTTCATTTGCCAACTGTGCCGGCGGGTCTCGTGGTGGTCCGTGGGCGAAGTGTGCCCCCAGTACGAATGCGGCGGCCAACTGGTCGCCTGCCCTCTGGACGAGCCGGTCTCATCCCGGTATGTCCGAGATCTCTACACCGAGTTGCGCCCGGCCCGCATGTCAGTTGAAGAGCACACAGGCCAGATCGACATAAGACATGCGCGGGAACGCCAACAGGCGTTTCTGTCTGGGAAGGTCAACTCCCTAAGCTGCACCACCACCTTCGAACTCGGCGTCGATGTTGGCGACGTGCAGGCAATCCTCATGCGGAACATACCCCCGTCGCCGGCGAACTACATCCAGCGGGCCGGCCGCGCCGGACGGCGAGCCGGGTCAGCCGCTTTTGCCGTATCCTTCGCCAAACGCCGCAACCACGACCTCGCCCACTTCCAAGACCCTCTCGGCATGATCGCCGGCGATATCGACCCTCCGATACTGTCACTGGCCAACTCGCTGATAATCCGCCGACACGTCCACGCCGCGGCCTTCGCCCTATTCCACCGCGAATGGGACAGACACGGCGGACGCGAGCTCCACGACGTCCACGATTTCTTCGGGCAGCCCGACCCCGAAACTCCCATGCCGAGCGGCTTCGCGGCATGGCTGGGAGGCTTTGCCGAAGATGGGGACGGCGGACTGCCGAGCAGGGCCGCCGTAGACCTTTTCGCCGATTGGCTACGCTCCAAGCCCGACGGGTTAGGCGAAGCCATCGGGCGAATCGTCCCCCAAGCAGCAGCATCCGACATAGGGATTGAGAACTGGGAATGGGTCGAGGCGCTGATATCGGTAGAGGGCGGCGGAGCCAACGGTTGGCTACAACGAGCCGCCGAAGAGGCGCGTGCCACCGCTGCCGAAATCGCCGCTGACATCGCCCGGATAAAACAAGAAGCAGATTCGGCAACAGGCAAGCGGGCGCGAGACCTCCACTACCAGCTCGCTCGGCTGCACTCCTTCGAGGAAACCATGCAAGACCGCCGGCTGGTCGATTACTTGGCTTCCAGAGTCGTCCTGCCGAAGTACGGGTTCCCCGTCGACGTGGTCGAACTTGATGTGCGGCGACCGCAGAACGGGTCCAGCCGCATAGAGTTGGCCCGAGACCTGCAAATCGCAGTGTCGGAGTACGCGCCCGGAGCCAGTGTCGTCGCCGACAAGGCCATATGGGAATCAACGGGACTCCGCATCCCCGGCGACAAACCGCTTGAGGAATACCGCTACGCGGAATGCGCCGCTTGCGGCGCATTCAACATGTCGTCAACCGCAACTGGCATGGGGCCCTCCGACCAGGCCGCCGCTCCCACCGAACCATGTTCCACCTGCAAGGAGCCGTCTGTGCGCATGGACGACAGCTTCGTCGTCCCACGCTACGGCTTTCTCGGCAAGAGCGACGGACGGGCACTGGGCGACACCCGCCCCCAACGCGCGGGATGGCCCAACACTTACTTCAGCGACTACCAGTCCGAGCAGCCTGAATGGGCGCCTGTCGGCGACTCCGCACCCAACTCCATGGTCCGCTACGGAAAGCAAGGCAAGATCACCGTCGTCAATGCAGGGCCCGGCGACCAGGGGTTCCTAATATGCCCTCGCTGCGGCGCAGCCGATTCTTGCGCTTCGCTCGGCAACCGCCGGGACTCCAAGACCCATTACCCACCTCGTTTCGGCGACGAATGCGCTGTTACGCGCCGAAGGCTCCATATCGGCCACTGGTACCTCACCGACGTGCTCGAACTGCAGACCGCCATCGCTATGAGCGACACCGAAGCAATCAGCGGGCTGTACGCCCTCCTCGCCGCCATGCCACACATCGGAATTCCTGTCGACGACGTCGACGGCATGCGGCACGGACTCGCCGCCTCTGGACAGAACCATCCCAGCTTCGTGCTCTACGACATCGTGCCGGGTGGCGCCGGCCAAGTCCGACACGCCCGACGCCACCTCGACGAACTACTGGCAGCCGCCCAAGAAAAGGTTGTCAAAACGGTCGACACATGCGAATGCGCCTGGCAGTCCAGCTGCTACGGATGCCTCCGCACCTACCGCAACCAACGCCACCACGACAATCTCACCCGAGAAGCCGCCCACGCTGCGATCAGCGCAATCCGCACCGGCCGGCATGTGACGAGCTAGCAGGACTAGCGCGACGAAATTCGTACCTGCCCATCGCACCGCCCAACAGCACGAGCATTGGGAGATCATCTTGGACGGTCTCGCAAATGGCTGGTAGCGGCTCGTTCGTCCAGTTGCCCCATCCCGGCGGCGAGCACCGGCCCGACCCGGGCGGGCACAAAGCGTGGACCGACTACGACAGCGGGCACGCACGCAAGTTCATGCAGATGCGGGGCCGGTCGGTCGACCGGCAGGGTGTGCAGCGCAGCGGCGACTTGTGGGCGTGGGGCGAATGGGAAGCCCCCTCCGAGCTGCTGGGACGGCTCGACCGGGCCGACTCGATACACCAGCCCGAATTTCTGTGGTCGCCGTACTACACCGGGCGGGCCGGCGGGCACGCCCGCCTGCACAACACCGACCCGTTCATATTCGGCGACCGGATTCTGTACTCGAACTGCGTGCAGAAGAACCGCAAGAACCTCAGGCGCCTAGAACGCGGGTCGGTGATCGTCTTCGGAAGCTTCAAGAAGCACGGCTGGGTGCTCGACACCGTTGTGGTGGTGGCCGACTACGCCGACTACCTCGCCGAAGACGCCCGCACCGCCCTGGCAGGGGTGGTGCCGAACGCGTTCTTGGAGGTGACCGGCGGACCGCTGGCCGACAACGACACGGCCGAGGCGTTCAGGCTCTACCGGGGCGCTACGCCAGACGACCCGGTGGGCGGCATGTTCAGCTTCTTCCCCGCCGTTCTCGCGGGCGGCAGCGCCGGGTTCGAGCGGCCTGCGATCGAACTTCCCGAAGCCTTTTTCACGAAGGGGCTGCGCCAGAACTGCAAGTTATCCGGCGGCCAGGCAGCCGGAACGCTGAGCGGGCTGTGGCGGTCCATCGTCGACCAGGTGCTCGACGACGGGCTTCTCCTCGGCACCCACGCATCGCCGCCGAACAAGCGCAGAACCTGACGGACGCGCATGCCAACACCCCGTTGAGTTGTGCGCTGCCACCCCCGCCTCGTGAGATGAGGGCGGGCCCGGATTGCGGAGATCGCAAAACCCTTCCGGTTGGGGAACAGTTCTGCTCTTGGGGCCCGCCCACCAGCCGCTCTTCTGCTCGATAGGGAATGCAGCGTTGGTCCGCATTGTTGTAGTCATCCGGTCGCGTCAATCAGAGGCGCATCGAGGTCGGCCGGTGCGCTCTTGTTTGAGTTCGCGGTGAGAACCCGCCGCGGACATGCCCGCTGAAGATGGGGCACCGTCGGGCACGAGGCCATGCGGAGGAAGTGTCATAGGCCGCAAGTAATGTTCGGGCCGGCCCAGCACGGCCATACCGGAAACCAGGAGGAGCGATGGGCGCAACCGATACTGAGAACCCGGAGAACGACGGGAGCGCGGCAAAGACGGGCGCCGGCCTGGCGGCAGTTGCGGCCGGCTCGCGGCAGCCCAGGAAGCAGGCGTGACGATGCCCCCCCTCAGCGCGATCAGCACCTATCCGGGGAGACGACTACCAGCACGCGATCGGCTGGCTGTGGGCGTGCAAGATGCTCGAAGACCGGGGAATCGAGAGCGTTTCCGTCGAAGACCCTGACGGCGGCGCGTTCGATGACGTGGTGGTGCGCCGCAGGGCCAGCGAGCACATCTACATCCAGGCGAAGAGCTCCAACTACGCCGATAGTATCGTCGACCGGGACATGCTGCTCACCGCGGCCCGCCCCGGCGGGAAAAGCCCGCTCCAGCGGTTCTACGCCACCTACACCGCCCTGTCGGAAGAGGGCGGGGAGTTCTCGCTGGAGTTCTGGACTCACAAGGCATTCGACGACGACAACCCGCTGCTGGGGGAGCTGCGCGACCTCCGCCACGACAGGATCGCAGTGGACAAGATGCTCGCAGCGGGACAGCGAAGCAAGGCAGGCAGGGAGCGGGACTTGTGGGCCGAGCACCTCGGCGTGAGCGCCGACGAGCTGGGCGGCTTCTTGCGGCGGGTGCGTTGGAAGCACACCGGGTCGGAGCTCGACATCCGTAGCCAGGCGAAGACCCAGATGAAGTTGGTGGGCCTGCGAGGCGACGACGCTGCCGTGACCGTCGGAATCGGCATCGTCAGAGATTGGGTCAGCGACGGCACCGGACCGCAGACCGCCGAAGACGTTGGCCGCCGGGCCGCCGAGTTGTCGCTAGTGCCCGACTCCTCCGCCCTGCGGACGGGCGATTCCGGGCCGGGTGGCGACGCGCTGGCCGGTATCCCGCCGGCGTGCCGCGACAGTCTCGTCGCACTGGGCGAGGTGTCCTTGGATGTTGCGGATCGTGTGACGGCGGAGCTTCTCAAGGCGGCTTCGCGGGTGCCGGGCGTGCTCGCCCGGCTGGCCGACACTCCGCCTGAATGGCTCCAAGACGCCGATTGCCTAGCGTGGGAGGCGATCGCCGATTTCGTGGCCGCCCACGAGTTGCCCGGCGCGTCAGAAATGC
This sequence comes from Acidimicrobiia bacterium, assembly GCA_022821445.1. GTDB lineage: Bacteria > Actinomycetota > Acidimicrobiia > Acidimicrobiales > Bin134 > Poriferisocius. The sequence continues at coordinate 17,991 of JAJEDQ010000254.1, forward strand.
GGGATCGGGCCGTCGCGCTGGGATCACCGAGAACCAGCCACTACCGGGTAGCTGAAGCGCTTATGGCCGACGGAGACGGGGACGGGGACGGCGATGAGGCTGCAAGGCTGCTCGACGATGAGACGCTGGAGCACCCGCTGGCTGATGCGGCCAGATCGCTGGTCGGCGGCGACCCTACTTCGGCCGCCGCAGAGGTCCGCCGCTCCGGGGCGCTCCGCTCGGACGACACCAACTTGGCCACGATGGGAATCCAAGTGCTCGCGATGGCGCATGCCCGCAACGAGGAGCTTCCCCAGGCGATCAGAGTCATGCGTAACGCGGTCGAGCGATTCCCCGATCGGGCATCTTTCCACCTGACCCTCGCCCGCCTGCAACTGGGCCTTGCTCAGGAGCTGGGGGAGCCGGTCCGCCCCGATCTTCTGGCATCGGCGGCTGAGAACGCGATCCGGGCACGAGACGAATTCCGGAAGTGGCACGGCCCGTCAGCCGAAGCGGTCGCTATCGCCGCGAACGCCTATCACATGGTCAACCAGCACCAGCAGATTATCGATCTCGCGACAGCCCAGCCGGAGGGCGAGGCGACCTCGGCCGAGGCTGAAGACGGGGAGGTTGCGCGGATTCTGGCTCACACCCTGGTGATGGTCGGCCGCGGCGACGAGATCGACGAGTCGGCCCTCGACCGCATCGACGGGTCTGAGAATACGCTCATCAGAGCGCTGCAGGCGCTCAACCGCGGAGACCCGGCCGCCTCCGACCTGATGCGCGAAGCCGTCGCGCAAGCCGAGAGCGACCGGGACGTGCTGATGGCGCTGGAGGGGCTGGCGCTGCTAGGCGAAACCGACGAGGAGGCCATGGCCCGCGTCGCACCGGGCAACGAGGCTGGCATCGACGGGATCAGGGCTTCCGCCGCGTACAACCGCGGAGACCTGGATGACGCGATCGATATATTGGACCACTACCGCTGCCAATCCGCGGCCCATGTCGGCCTGCTCGCCGTCGCCCTGCACAAACTAGGCCGGTCCGACGATGCCCTCGATGCTCTGCTGGAGTCCGCTGAGGCGCTGAACGACCCGATGCTTTACCAGTCGGCAGTCCAACTTCTGTTGGAACTCGAGGAGTTCCAACAGGCCGAAGAGGTGGCCCTGCGAGCTCTGGCGGCGAACCCATCTAGGGCCACGGAGTCGCGTCTGCGAACCGCCCTGGTCGAAGCGGCGGAGAAGCTGAGGGACTGGCCGCAGATGGAGCGGTACGCCCAGGCGCTCGCCGACGCATTCCCCGACGATCCCCGGGCGCGGTGGGCTGTCGTGTTCGCACAGCACCAACAGGGCCGCCACCGCGACGCGTGGGGATATCTGGCAGAGCACGACCTGCGCCCCGACGACGAGCAGATGGCGCTGCTCGCGACCGGCGTGTACCTCGACGCAGGCGCCCCCGGCGACGGGGTTGACCGGCTGTTCTGGATCGCCGGCGAATTCGAAGACTCCGAGAAGGTCGTCGGCAGCGCACTGGCAGCGCTCATGGCAGGCAGCCGTCAAGAAGGCCAGCTAAGCGAGTCCCAAGCGGCCGAGCTGAACGAGCTGGTCGAGGGCTTCGTCCGCCAATACCCCGAAAGCGACGTGCTGAGCCATTTCTCCTTCTCCGGGCCAGAGGAGTTTCTCGAAATGCTGCGAGCCTCATCGGAGCAGCCGGCACGCCAGAGGGCTGTATGGGTGCGCCGGGTGCGGCTAGGCATGCTGCCCTACGGGATGCTCCAGTGGATCAGACCTTTTCCATATGCCGAATACCTGCTCGTCCAGCCCGCGGCATACCTATCCGCGGTCTCCCCCGACGCCGCAGAGCGAGGCCGATCGCGGGCCGCGGCTCGGGCCGCCATCGGTGCCGTCGTGGCCGTCGACACGAGCGTCGCAGCGCTCGGCCACCTAGCCAGCGTCGACGTCGCCGCCATGGGCTCTGCGTTCAGCAGAGTGCTGGTGGCCAGCGAGCTGCTCGACGACGCCAGGGCCGCAGTGGGCAGCGTCGAGACCGCAGCAGACGCTTCGGCCGGATACGACCCGGTTCTCGGCGATTTCAACCTCTCCGAGATCCAAGACGAGGACAGGCAGCGGATGATCGAATCGGCTCGGCAGGTCTTGGGAGCGCTCAACAGTTGGCAGACAGCGCCGAGCAGTCGCGTCTGGCCTCCCGGGTTCCCCCGAAACGACGACCAGCGCCCCTGGAGCGCGTCTATCCGGCTGGCTTTGGACAGGGGCTGCGCTCTGTGGTGCGACGACCTCGCGCTCAGACGGATAGCCGTCGAATTCGGCGTTCCGGCGTTCGGCACCTACGACCTGTACGAAGCGCTGGCCGCCACTGCCGAAACCGGGGGCTTGGCCGGCCCGTCCGAGATGAAAATGCTGCTCCTGCGGGCCCGGATCGCCGACGTCCCCATAAGCCTGGGAGAGCTTTCAGATGCAATCGACGACACGGACGGCCCCGACCCCGCAGCCGAGCTCCTCTTGGGGCGGCCGGCCACGTGGGCCGACAACGTCGAGGAGACGCTCCGATGGTACTTGGGCCGGGTCGCAACGCTGATCTCCGGTCCGCACCGCGACCGGACCGCCGGCCTACTGGTCGCCGCATCCGTCGGACTGGGAACAGCAGCCGTCCTCGAGCACAGGCAGAAAGCGCTAGGACGCGTGCTCGCCGACACGCTGTGGCTCGTCAACGACCCAGCCATGACCCCATTGCTGTCGGAAGCCAGCAGATACGCAGGCCGAGAGATCGACCTCGCCGCGAACCTCGACCCGCTCGAACAAGCCGTCCGGCGGCTACAAGAGAGACTCCAAGAACAGCGAATCGACGCTGACATAGCAGCCGGATTCGTGCAAGCCATCTTCTCCCAAACACAGCCAGCGGACCGTCTAGCCGTCTCGTCCATATTGTTCGCCAACCGCTAGCCAGCGCCTCCCACACTAAACGCCGCGCCAATTGGAGATCAGTTGCAGCACCAAGTGGAGATCATCCCAGAGAGCCCGAGAGGAGAATCGAACTCCTGACCTATTCATTACGAATGAATTGCTCTACCGACTGAGCTACTCGGGCGCGGGGGTCGGGCAACCAGCCCTTTTGACGGGGGAGTGAGAGGAAAAGGGCGCTGTTGTGTCTCCACGCCACCGCCGGTAACCTGCGTTCAATCTTCCCCGTCTGGCCTGCTTTGCAGGGCATGGCGGGGCTATTTTTTGTCCAAATCTCTGTGGTTCTATGCCCGGCTCCAGCTTCTAGCCAAACAAATCAGCGTGCGTTCCGGTTCTCACCAACACCAGCGCATCGTCTCGGTATCCCCAGATCAGCAGCCAATCTGGTTCGATGTGGCATTCCCAATGTGACGACCACTGGCCGGAAAGGCGATGGGGTCGGTAGCGGATGTGGAGATCTTGACCCGATTGAAGTGTCTGGACGACGGCCCAGAGCCTGTCTAGGTCCTTGCCTCGCCTGTTGGCCCGCTTGAGGTCTCTTTCGAAGCGGGTTGTTGTAAGCAGACGCACCGGCGCCTACGCCTTGGCCTTGAGATCCTCTAGCGTCAGGTGCTCCACAAGATCGGTCCCGTCTTGGGCCTGCTGGAGCGCCTCGACAGTTTCGGCGTTGGGAAGTCTCACGTCGAACGGCAATCCCCGCTGCATGGCCACCTGCGTATAGAACAAAGTGATCGCCTCTGTCGCGGACATGCCCAGTTCTCCAAGAACCTCCTCAGCCTCGCGCTTCAACTCCGGTTCCACTCGGGCCCGAATCGTCTCGGTCTTAGCCACGACTGCACCTCCTGTCACAAGCCTATCTGTTCCCCAATTGGGGAACAACTGTATTGAGAGGTGCCTTCGGTACAGGTGAACCTGTGATTCACCCTGAACTCTGGAACGACCAGCAGAAGGCGGCGCATTGTGGGCGTCAATCTTCGAAGACCGGTGGGCGCTTCTCGGAACGGGCCAGGATGGCTTCTTCAAAGTTGCGGGTGGTCATTCGCACCAGCAGCTGGGCGTTCATCTCCGAGCGCATGTGGGCCGCGTAGCTGGACGCTTCCAGGCCGGCCCAGAGCATTCGCTTGGTTAGCTCGGTGCCGGGACGGCTGAAGGCGGCGATGCCGGTGCCGATCTCGTAGCAACGCTCCAACAGGTCGGCCAGCGGCACCGTCTCGCTCACGAGGCCGATGCGGACCGCTTCATCGGCATCGACGTCTCTTCCTGTGAGCATTATTTCGAAGGCACGCGACGACCCGATCGCCCGAGGCAAGGTGAAGCTGAGGCCCAGCTCGGCCGCAGTGAGGCCGTTGTTGATACCAGCAGCGCGGAAGTAGGCCTCAGTGGATGCAATGCGTATGTCGCAGGCCAGAGCGAGGCACATCCCCCCGCCGATGGCCGCGCCGTTGATGGCAGCAATCACCGGCTGGTGCAGGTCGCCTATCAGCTCGATGACCTCGTGGAGACGGTCGGCGGCCCGGTGGGCGATCGTTGAAGGAGTGAGACCATCTATGTAGGGCACCCGGCCCGCGCTCACCAGGTCAGCGCCGGAGCAGAAGCCGTGGCCAGCGCCGGTGATCACCACCGCCCGAATGTCGTTGTCGTTGTTGACGTCCCGCAGGGCCTCAGCGAGGGGCACCATCACATCGAAGGCCATGGCGTTCATGCGCTCGGGCCGGTTCAGCTTGACCTGCGCGATGTCGGGCCGGGGGTGGTCGATTAGCACGAAATCGTCTGTGGAAGACATAGCGGGAGACAGTACTAGCCTCTGATCTAGGGCGAATCCCGAGTCGGGCAAGTCGGGCTTTCCGTCTGCACCGATGATGTGCCCCTCAGAGCCCGAGAGGAGAATCGAACTCCTGACCTATTCATTACGAATGAATTGCTCTACCGACTGAGCTACTCGGGCGCGGGGGTCAGGCTACCAGCCCTATTGGCGGGGGAGAGATAGGAAAAGGGACTGGAGGAGGAGGGGTTCGTTGGGGTTTCTCACCAGGCAGGCGTGGGTGTCGCGGATGCGGTTGATGGCGGCGACTGCCTCGGGGGCGTGGCGATCGTCGGCCATTTGTTGGCGGTAGAAGGCGGCCAGGGTGGCTAGGCCGAAGCGGAGTTCGTCGGCTCGCAGCAGGCGCTGTTCTCGGCGGTGGCGGGCGTCCAATTCCCGGCGCAGTCGGGCTTGGGCGCCCACGTCGGCTTCGATCCGGGCCAGGTCTTCGGACTCGGCCTGCTGGCGAGCGATCAAGGGGGCTTGGGCTTCATCGATGAGCGATCGCAGTTCATCGACCAGAGCCGACACCGTGGCACCGGTGCCGTCTAGCCGGGATGGCGCGGCGGCCCATGCCTGGCGGCGGGCACCGAGACCCTCGTCGGTGGCCAACAGCCGAGCCCGACTCACGTCGCCCGCCGCGGCGGCCACGATGTCGTCCAGGCCCTCGGAACTCACCCCCTCGCGCTCGAGAATGCGGCGCACATCGTCGTCGGGCACCGGGTCGAACTCCACGATGACGCAGCGGGAGGCCACGGTGGTGTGATCGGGGGGGATCTCCTCGCTCAGCAGCACGATGACCGCGGTGGGGGGCGGTTCTTCGATGGTCTTGAGCAGACTGGCCACGGCTTCGGGCTCGGCGGTGTGGAACCGGTCGCAGACGATCACCTTGAGGCGGCCTTCCACCGGGCTGCGGGACGCCTCGAAGATGATCTCGTCGGCCTCGGCCACCCTAAGAGTCCGGCCCTCGGGCTCGTGGATGGCCACGTCAGGGTGGCGACCGGCCAAAGCCAAGCGACGGCTTCGCGAATCGTCTCCGATCAGCGCGGCGGCAAAGGCCAGGGCGGCGGTGCGCTTGCCGGTACCCCGCGGGCCGCAGAACAGATAGGCATGCACCGGCTGGGCCGCAGCCGAGGCCAGGAGTTCGGCCACCCGGGGCTGTCCCTCCAACTCAGCCCAGACGTCGTCAACGGCATCGTCGATGCCGGGCAGCGAGTCACCCGGCGAATCGGGTTGCCGCTCATCTTGGCTCAGCAAGTCAGACACCGAGTCGATCCCGAACCGCGGCGAACACCGCTTCAGCTACCTCGTCGACCGGGCCACTCCCATCGATAACCACCCACTGGTCGGGGTTCTGCTCGGCCAGGGTCCGGAACCCGTCGAGCACCCGCTGGTGGAACTCGGCGTCCTCGGCTTCGATGCGGTCGCCGGGCGATGACCGACGAGTCCGGGCCACCTCCTCGGACACCACCAGCAGCACGTTCAGGTCGCTTTGGAGGCCACCGGCGGCAAAAAGCGACAGGGCCAGAACGTCGTCCACCCCCAAGTGGCGTCCGAAGCCCTGATAGGCCAGCGACGACCCGATGAACCGGTCGGTGACCACATGAATCCCCGCGTCCAAAGCGGGGCGGATCACCTCGGCAACGTGCTGGGCTCGGTCGGCGGCCATCAGCAGGGCCTCAGCATGGGGCGACAGCGCCAGCTCGGGCGAATCCAACACCAGCGAGCGTATCTGTGCCCCTGAATCAGTGGCGCCGGGTTCGAATGTGAGCTTGGCCCCCAGCCGCTCAGCCAGCAGCTTGGCCTGCGTGCTCTTGCCCACGGCCTCGCCGCCTTCGAAGGCAATCAGGCGGCCGGTCATGACTTGGCCCCGCGCCGGGAAACCAGGGTCAGGAAACCGGCGGCCACCATTATTAGGGCGGCCAGCCACAAGGTGAGGCGGACGCCGGGGATGATCACGTCAAAGCCGAGAATGTTCACATCTTTGTCGAAGAACTTGTCCGACAACCCGTTGAGGAACAGGGCCAGAGCGGGCCCGAGGAGCAGGGCCAGCATCACCGACGACCGCACCAGCGTGAAGAGCCCGGCAAATACCCGGGCTCGCAATTCCTCGGTGGCGCTCTCTTGGAGCATGGTGATCCCCAACACGTAGACCGTGCCGGCGCACACACCGAGCCCGCCGACCAGCAACGCCGACCCCACTAGCGTCAACATGGAGGTGGACACGAACAGGCACGCCCCGGCGCCGAACACCGCAGCAAT
>JAJEDQ010000041.1 GCA_022821445.1 Acidimicrobiia bacterium
CCTGGACTGCGTGTCGCAAATCGAGCACACCCGCACCATCTGCGAACGGGGCACTTCAGCCGACCGCCAACTGGCCGTCTACCACGAGGCACAAGAGGAAGGCGCCACCGAAGAAGAAGCGCTCCACGCCGTAGTTCAAACACTGATCGCCGACACCATCGCCCCACCCCAAACCTAACGGTCCGACTGCCGTAAGCACACAGGCCGCAACCCCGTCTACAACAAGACACTTCAAGGATGACGACCTCAGGTATCGATGGACCGCAGCAGCGCTAATGGCGCTGACCGCAAGACAGATGGTGCATCTATGACCTGACCAGGCGGTCGTATTCGCTGTGGGTGCCTATCCATACCCAGAGGAAGTCTCCGCCATCGTCAACGGCAAGAGCTCTATGCCCAGCGCCTACTCGCACTGACCAGTACTTACCCACCTTCTTGAAGCGCAAGGATGGGTGACCCGGATTCTCGGCCAGCAGGCGAAAGTTCCTTTTGGGGATTTTCTGGGCTGACTCTGGAAGTCGCTCGAAGTGCATCCAGAAACGGGGCGTTGTCCGATGCACTTAGAGCTCCTGAAGTGCGCCGTCCTCCTTGGCCTCGAGGGCCTCAGCAATCAAGAAATCCAATGCCCCCTCATCTGAATCGGCTTGGATCTGCTCGTCCCACTTTTGCCAGTCCAAGTCGCTGATCCAATCCCTCAGCTGCGCAAACTCGCCCTCGGGAAGAACAAGGATCGCCCGCTGAATCTCTGCGATTGCCGACACTGCATCATCGCCACGGGATCCCGTGCGCCTAGTCTCGCTCATCGTCACCTTGATGCTCCTATACCCCTCAAGACCAATAGGTCGTGATATGGAAAGGGAGCCCTTTGAAGCCAACTCCGACTGCGATCCAACCCTAACGGCAACCGCATCCGGTCACAACACCCCAGCCCTAACAGTCAGCTGGCCAATTGGTACATGATGAGTTGGGTGGGTACTAGCTGCTGTTCGACCGGGTCGACGGCGAGGGCTAGGCCCTCGAGGGTGTAGGCGCCCAGCAACGCCGGGCCGTTGTCTTCGCCGAAGACAACGAGGGTCACCTCGTTCTCTTCTTCCACGGTCACCCATGCTCGTCCGTATTCCATGATCGCCCGTCGTCCGTCGGCCAAAAGGAATCGGCGCTGGCCAATGGGCTCTACTCCCATCTCGCGTAGCAGCCGACCGGGCAGGGTGGTGTAGGCAGCGCCGGTGTCCACGATCGCCTCGATCTCCTTGGACTCCCCGCCGTCCATGCTGGCAACCCGAATCAGCAGAGCAAAAGTTCCCATACGATGAAGCTACATAAAGTCTCAGAAATCGTCAATCACTAGAAATACATCACACTGGTTGATATCCATGAACTTTAGGCACTCTGGCGGTGGCGGGCTATTTCGAAGGTGCCTATGGCTACGGCGGCAGCGGCGTTCAGCGACGCTAGGTGTCCTTTCAAGGGGACGGCGGCCACTACGTCGCAGCGCTGGCGGGCTAGACGTGTTAGGTCGGTGAACTCCACCGGTCGGTCGCTGACATTCCCGACCGGCCATCATGGCCGATCCGTCGGACCACCGGTGAAGTTCACCGACCCTCAAGAAGATCGCCCTCCGGGAAAAGGGGATCCAAGAACAAAAGGACAAACTCGCCGAGAAAGAGAACAATCTGGCCAAGGTTCGACTCCGTCTGGAGTCCATGGGTGGTGCGGACATCGAAGGTGCCCGGCAAAGACTGCGCCTATGTGAGGATCTGCACAGTGTGTTTGACCAGGCCGTAGCCAATTACCGCGACCACCTCCGTCAGAGGGTGGAGTCCGATGCCACAGAGCTTTTCCTGCAGCTAACCACCGAACCTGAATACGCGGGATTGCGGATCAACGAAAACTACGGACTCACAATTCTCCACCAAGACGGTTCCGAGATTCCGGTACGTTCCGCTGGCGCAGAGCACGTCGTTGCTTTGTGCCTGGTCGGTGCCCTACAGAAGAACGCCCCCATGCAAGGCCCGATTTTCATCGACTCACCCTTCGGACGGCTCGACACAGAGCACACCAAGAATGTCGTCTCTGCCCTTCCCAGCATGACGGAGCAAGTGTGCCTCCTCGTCTATGAGGAGGAGCTGCAGCCCCAGCTTGCTCGAGAACTGCTTATGGGACAGCTGCGCGCCGAATACTCCCTACGCCGGGTTTCTGCCCGTCACACAGAACTCGAAGAGATTGGAGGGCGCAATGGCTGAGGACAAGCGAACTATTGGGGTGACTGAGGCCGCGGACCGTGTTCTCGCCACGATGGTCGAGCAAGGACACTTCGCCGACGGTATCGACGCTGCCAAATTCGCGATGGCCCTCGCGATCAACGCCGGGGCAAACACTGACGGGGAAGACCTCACCGTCGAGGGCACCACCACGAAGTGGAACGTCGGCAGCTTCGATCCGGACAGCCAACTCCGCTCTCTCATCGACGCCCTCTACCCAGACATTGATCAGCCGTACCGGCTTCTCGAGTTCTTGATCGATGACGGACTCCATCGAGTAAGCGAACACATCGAGTCGATAGGTGAGCTCGATGTCATTGCATTGCTCGACGAAGCAGGGAACAGGCCCGGCGCGCCTACGCCGTAGGCGGTCGCCCCACCAAGGGCCGGACTCGCAATCAGGCGCAGGAATCCAGAAACTCGTCGAACGCCTCAGGCCATGACAAGGCCACACCATGGGATTCACATAGGACAGGCCAGTAAGCCAATGAGGGCTCCCGTTCGACAGCAAGAACTGGCCGGTTGATTCCGACGCCCCAATCGACGAGGTGCGCGTAGCTGAGCACCTGTCCGAGCCCCAACCGTAGCTGCCGCTCCTCATTGGTGGGAGTGAGGCTCTTCACCTCCGCAATCCATGCTGTATCAGCCGATATCCAGCCGACATCAAAGAGAGGATCAGAATCGCTTGGCGACAGCGGCTCCCACCCACGGGCGGCGACAGCGTCGGCGAGCTGGTTTTGGACTTTCTTGTGGGCGTTCGTCCCCCGGTCGATTGCATCAGGGTCAAATCTGAACACTCGCGATCTGGGAGTGGCGGAGCCCCCGGGGGGAGGGCGCATGTATGGCTGTCCCGGTGTCACCTGGGGGTCTGCACGTCGTGATCTGACCTCCCCACTTGTGGCACGCTCCTCAATAGCTTGGATCACGAGCTGGCTCGGTGCACAGATCGCAACCTCCATCCCGGTCTTCAAACGACGGTGTTGGCGCACACGCTCTCCCGACGCAGACGCAGCCTCAACATTGGCCGCCTGGACCTCGAGGCTCGTCGAGTACGCGAAATCGAGGCGCAATGCTGCGTCCCAAAACACGAATACGTCGTGTTCGACTGCGTAGCCACAAAGCAGCACTAAGTCGATTCCAGACCAATCGAACTCCCCTCTTTCTCCACGACGCTGACCTGTTAGTTGAATCTTGTATTCCCGCGTGGGGCGACCGCCCGGTGGGTTTGTCGCGTTGTAGATGTAGACCCGAACTCTGTTGGGTAGGGGAGGGCGGAGTTCCACTACGAGCTCGCCAGAGGCATCCGTCCCTGCGGCAACGACTGCGGAAGGGCCGATAGCAGCAACAAAACGGTCGTGTAGCTCTGCTTTCGATAACCGGTCAGTCAATATCGTCCTCCTGAACTCGGCACTTGCCTACAAGAAGTACGCCCCGTCTACCCGATCAAAGTGATCATTGCAGAGTTGTTCAAATGCTCTGAGCGACAGTCCAATGGGCTTTTCGCCACCTCCAATTACTGCCCCCACTGCTACAGAATAGAGATAGTCGACTTGGCGCTTTGGTGAGGTGCTGTTATCAAGGGCTTCAAGGTGCGCAGTCACAGCATCCATGGCTAAATCACCCGCGCCGTTGAGTCGAGGGATTCCTTTGCCAGCGACTTTGAAGGTCAAGATGAGATCGTAGAATGGCACGAGTTCGCCTCGCCTGGACTTGTAGCCCTTCTGGCTGCGTTGTCCTTTGTCAAGGATGGAGACCTCTGCCTGACGTAGACCGGAGTCTTCGACAGCATCAAGGAGGGCTGTCCATACGGCGTCGTCAGAGTTATGAAAAACAACGGAGACGCGGCTGTCCTTGGCCACAACACGCTTTGCCTCACAGAAAGCCTCTGTGAGCAATCGCTGGTAATCGTTGACTGTCTTGCCTCCGTCTTCAACACGACGTGACTTGTTGACGACGATCTCTCGGTCATTGTCGGTTGGATCCCCTAGCCACGACTCCCAGACGATGTTGCAATCCGCGTAATGGATGTTGTTGCCAAATGGCGGGTCGGTAAACACGTAATCGACGGAATCGTCAGCAATCCAACACAGGTCGGTTGCTGAAGACTGGTTGACGTCGACATTGCCATCCGGAAGAACGTCATACAACCGACATACTTGGCGTACCTGATGACGGAACACCTCGAATACGTTGGGTTCGGAGACGAGTTGCGGGATAAAGAGAGTACCCGTGAGTGGTCGCTGACCTCCCTTCGCGTTGTAGCGGCGCATACGGCTGGCGTGCCACGCTGTGTTGGTGAATGCAAACTGAAGCGCCTGGCGAACGGGCACGGCTTGGACTAAGCCGATCTGATGCCAAAGCCGAGAAAGCGCTAGAGCGGGTCGGCGGGCAAACATGTCGGCGACCGTCCGCACTCCCCGGAGATGGAGCGCCGACCGGATATACATCTCGCGGGACGGGTGAATCGGTGCAGTCGGCACCCAGCGCGTGATCTTGCGACGTGCGATCTTGCCAATCTGATAAAGAGCCTCTGGTGTCGGATCGCCATGGACTAGCTTCCCACCTGACTCTGGAGCGAGCGTGAGCCACCGGGGTACGGACGCAATCGGCTGATTGCCTCGTCGGTCAAGCCACCTCTTGCACCGGTCGCAACGAATGTCCCGAGGCAGTGGCCGATCCGGTTCGGTCGCGTCCCATAGAACGACTTCCGACGCGCACTTCGGGCACTCATAGACCTCCGACCAGACTGTATGGCGCGCGAGCCCGAAGACGTCACCGTCTTCGGTGTGGACCGAAGACCAGTAGAGGTCATGCTCCGCGCGTCGCATCCAGGACCTGTCAAACTCAAGGACCGTCTCGGCTAGCTGGTCGGGGGACACACGTCGCGTGTGGTTTCGGGCAAGATGCACCGCACCGGGCGATAGGTCAGAAAGCGCTGCTTGGCGGCCAGCAAGCACTGCGGCGACTCCTGTCATGCCGGACCCGCAGAAGGGGTCGGCCACTAGACCTCCTGGCATTGTTGATGCCTCAATGAATGGAACGATTGTTTCAGGGGGAACCTTGGTCGGATAGGTGTGCGACGTGTACCACGGTCCACCTTTCGATCCGACCACGTATTCGGGCAGTGGTTGCCGGCGGGCCAGTGAACGTCGGCCTACCTGCTCGATTTGGGCAGGTGCCATGATTTGTCCCTCCTCTCAAGAATCTCAGCACAAAGACTTTCGACCGCAGCGAAGCTCCAACCGGTCGGAGAAGCACCCTCAGCAAGCAGATGACGCATAACTTGCGAATGCAGCCAAGGAGTTGTGCAACGCGAAGGAGGTTGGCGCGCGACATAATCCATTAGCTCCACCTCAATCTCGGCTCGATCTGCCTCTCGACGCTGGGCATTCGAGATTGACAGGCTCCCGGCGGCAAGGTGCATCACGAGGTCAAAGTTCGCGACCCTCTCACCCTTATCCTCATGACGGAGTCCCTTAAACGACGCCTGACCCTTGTCCATCACAACGGCGGCCTCCACACGGAATCCTGCCGAGTCGATGGCGCTCTGAATGCTTGACCAGACAGCATCATCCGAGTTGTGAAATTGCAAAGAAGCCCAGGCACCCGGCCGCAACACTCGATTGATCTCCCCCATCGCGCGACTCATCTCCTTCTCATAGTCGTCGAGAGTTGTCCCGCCCATCTCGGGGGTCAGCCGCCTATTGACCACGGTCTCAGCAGCGACATCGGTCTGTTCGCCAAGCCATGCTTCCCATAGGAACGACGAGTCGCTGTAGTAGATGTTCGAGCCGAAAGGCGGATCTGTGAACACGTAGTCAACGCAGCCATCCTCCGCCCACGTGAGTTTTTCAGCGGAGCCAAGATGCACCTCACAAGTACCTGGCGCTTCCCAAGTCCTCCGGTACATTTCGGTGATCGTGGCGAGCTTGCGGCGAAAGAGACTAAACACGTTGAATTCGTAGTTCAACGAAGCGAAATACATGGTGGAAGATAGGACGTTGGTCGGCCGCCTCGGATGCCACTGGTAGCGTCGCGAGGCCCGATTGACGCTCGCTGTGAAGACGAAGCGCAGGCCAGCGCGAATCGAATCGTCATCAATTTGCCCGATGGCGTCCCAGAGTGCAGACAGTGCGTGCAGGTTGCGGGACGTGAAGAAGTCTGCCGACGTCACGATGCGTTGGACCTTGTGCTGCGCTCGCCACATCTCACGCCAAGGTTCCCAGGCAGCCGTCGGGTACCAGTAGGGGACACTGGTCCGGTCTCCAAGTTGATCCTTGACCGCCCCTTCGACCGGCTGCACCAGTCGTGCCTGTTGCCCTTCTACACGAATATTCCTTTGCACCGGCTCAGAACGCATCCAGCGGAGCTCAGTCTTCTTGAAGGGTCCATGGCCGATCGGACACGATAGCGTCCTGTTCACAGCCCCAGCCTCGTGATCGACAGCCGCCTCCCAGAACAGGATCTCGCGCCCGCACGTCGAACACTGATACACGTCGGACCAGACTGCGTACTCGACCAGCCCATCAGGTGTCCTGTATAGGAACTCCTCGAGCGGTTCAAGCTGCTCGAGGAGTCCGGATGCGGCCTGTCCAAAGTGATCGGGATTCACTCGCCCGGTATACCCGCGTGCAATATGAACAGCGCCCGGAGAAATATCCGAAATGACGGCGTGCCGCCCGGTCAGCAGAGCAGCAACCCCGGTCTGCCCCGACCCGCAGAACGGGTCGAGGACCACATCTCCAGGATCTGTGTAGTGCTCAATCAGCTGGATTACGCCTTCGACTGGAACTTTGGTGTGGTAAGAGTGCGCCCGGTAGAAGACGCTCCCTTTACCACCCTCGATGTTCTTGAGCATCGGCCCGCGAGGCTGACTTTGGCTGCGCGCTGACTGCTGATCTGAAGAGCTACCCATCGCTGGCTACCTACATTCTCTTGCAGCAGCCCGCAAACATCGCTGCCAGCTTAGATCGGTACGGCAATGGCCTCCGGAAAATGAGCTTGGACACCTCTTCAACTTAAGGATGGGAGTGACAGTTTCCGATTTTCCGTCAAAAGCAGTCGGTCACAGATCGATTCCAATCTCGGCCTCTCAGGAACTGGCGCTCTGGCGGTGGCGGGCCACTTCGAAGGTGCCTATGGCTACGGCGGCAGCGGCGTTCAGGGAGCTGAGGTGGCCCGACAAAGGGATTGCGGCCACTACGTCGCAGCGCTGGCGGGCGAGGCGGGACAGGCCTCGGCCTTCGCTGCCCACCACTAGGGCCACCGCTTCTGCGGCCACGCTTATCTCGTAGACCGTGGTGGGGGCGGCCACGTCTAAGCCCACCGTCCAAACGCCCAGCTCTCCCAAGCTGGCCAGCGCGTTGGGGATGCCGGGCACTACCGCCATGGGCACGTGCTCGATGGCGCCCGCCGCCGCCTTGGTTGCGGCAGGGGTGATGTGGGCGGATCG
>JAJEDQ010000248.1 GCA_022821445.1 Acidimicrobiia bacterium
CCCACCTGCTCGATGATCTCCGGGCCGCTGGTGGTGCCCGCGGCAAGGGCGGCCAGCGCCAGCACCACCACGCAGTCATAGGCCTGGCCGCCGTAGATCACGTTGCCGTCGGCCAAGTCGATGAGGCGCTGGCTGAACTCGCTGCTGCCCCCTGCGGCGGCGGCCACCAGCCCGTCGATCACGTTGGGGTTGTCGGGGTCCACCGCCGCGGCCAGATTCACGTCGTAGAGACCGTCGGAGCTGTACATCGCGGTGGGGGGAATGCCCGCCTCCAGCAGCCCCCGCACAATCTGGGCCCCTTCGGCGAACGTAACCAGCACCACCGCGTCGGGCGACATGGCCTCGACCGCCTCGACCGTGGGGTCGTAGCTGGTGGCGTCCTCGTCATAGACGAACACCTCGGCGTTCACCCCGAGCGCCTCCAAGTTCTCCTCCATGAGCTTTGACAGGGCATTGCCCCAATCGTCGGCCCGGGCCGGTATGGCCACGTTGGTGGCGCCGTCGGCGGCCACGATTCCGGCCAGGATCAGCGACACCGCCTGGTCGGGCGGCACGGTGCGGAAGTAGTAGGCGGCGTTGGCCTGGGTGGAGAACGACGGCGACGTGTTGGAAGGGGAGCATTGCGGGATCTGGGCGTCATAGAGCATCTGGATGAAAGACTGCGACACCCCCGAGGCCGATGCGCCCACTATGACGTGCGCGCCCTCCCCCAGCAGGCGGCTCACCGCCTCAGGGGCCACATCGGGGTCGGTGGCGGAGTCTGCCGCCAGCAGGCGCACGCGGCCGCCGGCCTCCTGGATGTCGCCGATGGCCAGTTCCACCCCGATGATCATGGGCGACGACAGCGTGGACAGCATTCCGGTCTCGGGCAGGATGCGGCCTATCACCAGCTCTGCTCCGCTTCCTGTGGGCTGAGCCGGCTGCGCCGGTGCGGCGGTTTGGGACGACGGGGCGAGGTCGGCTTCTCGCGTGTCGATCACGGTGAGCGCTCCGTCGATGAACTCGGCGACGAGGTACTGCCCGTAGCGGGGGTCTCCCACCTCGTCGAGTTCCAGCGGGCCGGATACCCCGTCGTAGTCGATATCGACCCCGTCGGCGATCAGCCCGGCGCATTCGCCATAGTCGAAGCACTTCTGACCGCCGGCAGTAACCGCGCGCACCTGCTCGATGATGGCGGGACCGGAAGTGGAACCGGCGGCCAGCGAGGCGAGGGCCAGCACCACCACGCAGTCGTAAGCCTGGGCGCCGTATAGCACTCCACCGCCGGTCAGTGACTCCAACCGCTGGCTGTACTCCTCACCGCCGCCCACGGTGATCGCCTTGAAACCGTCGATGACGTTCGGGTTGGCTGGGTCCACCAACTCGTTCAGATTCGGGGCGTAGACGCCGTCGCTTCCGTAAATGGCTGTTGGGGGCACCTCCGCCTCCAGCAGGCCCCTGATGATCTGCGCTCCCTCGGCAAAGGATATGAGCACCACCGCATCCGCTCTCATGTCATCAACGGCAGCCACGGTCGCGTCGAAGCTGGTGGCATCCTCGTCATAGGCGAGAATGCGGCTGTCCACCCCCAGTTCTTCGAAGTTCTCAACCATCAGCTCGGCCAGAGAATTGCCCCAGTCATCAGCCCGGGTAGGCAGCGCCACGTTGGTGGCGCCCTCGCTCGCCACCATTTCGGCCAAGATCAGCGCGGCCGCCTGGGTGGGCGGCACTGTCCGGAAGTAGTAGACGGCGTTCTCCTGGGTTGAGAACGACGTGGATGTGTTCGACGGCGAGCACTGGGGGATCTGAGCGTCGTACAGGATCTGGATGAACGACTGCGACACCCCCGACGCCGACGCCCCCACAATCACATGCGCGCCCTCCCCCAGCAGCCGATTGACCGTCTCGGGCGCCACATCGGGATCGGTGGCCGAATCACCGGTGAGTAGCCGCACGTTCCCGCCCGCAGCTTGGATGTCTGCAACGGCCAGGTCGATGCTCTCAATCATTGCCGGACCGAACAGTGCCAGCGACCCGGTCTCGGGCATCACCGACCCGACAACCAGCTCGAACCCGGCCGACGCGGCTTGGTCCGGTGCTTGCTGGGCAGCCCCGCCCCCCTCCTCACCGCCGCACCCGAAAGCCACAAGGGAGATCAGCGACGCAACCCAGACCAAGTGCCTCTTCAACCCGAACCTCCTCATCCGAGCAACCTCCCCTCAATCATGCGGACAAGCCTCAGCCTTCCTTCTGCAAGAGCCGCCCGAGGATCG
Source organism: Acidimicrobiia bacterium (assembly GCA_022821445.1). Lineage (GTDB taxonomy): Bacteria > Actinomycetota > Acidimicrobiia > Acidimicrobiales > Bin134 > Poriferisocius. Next base: position 2,253 of record JAJEDQ010000248.1, read on the forward strand.
TCTCGACCGGGGCCACCATACCGGCATAGAAGGGGCCGAACTCGGCGTAGCGGGCCGACGCCACGTCGTAGCGCATGGTGTACACCACCTCTTTGAGGTCGTCGGGGTGCTCGCAGAACAGGGTTACCCCCCACTCGTAGTCGTCGATGCCGGTGGAGCCGGTGATGAGCTGCAACACCCGCCCGGCGAAGGTGCGCCCGGTGGCACCGTGCTCGTACATCAGCTCTCGGCGGCGCTCGAAGGGCAGCTCGTACCAGTTCTGGTCGGGGTTGCGGCGCTTGGACATGGGATAGAAGCACCATGCCGGCTTCCCCTCGGGGGGGAGCTGCGGGTACAGCCGGGCCTGCTGGGTCTCTTGGGGAAGCCCTGCCGCATACTCCGACAGCTCGGTGAGCGACACATAGGAGTCTGCGATTTCGAGACCGCCCTGGCGCAGCCTGGTCTGGAGGTCCCGCAGGCGCCAAAGGTCGGCGTGCAGGGCCATGAAGGCAACATCGGCCTTGTGGCCCAGCACGGCCACGGCAACCACCTGGACGCCCTGGGCTTCAGCATCTCTGACCGCAGCGGTGATGGCTTCGGGCGCCGCCGCCGGGCCGAGCTTGCCGAACAAGTGGAGCACGCCGATCCCGATCGACGGCTCAACCGGTGAGGCGCTATCGGCTGAATGGTCGCTCATCGGGAGCTGAGCCTCCTACTGGGGCACATCGATGTCTTGGATTCTGATCACTTGGAAGGCCCCGTCGCGCACTTGGGCAACGCCGAAACGGCCCACCGAGATGTCGCCAACCTCATCAAGGTCCAGCGGTCCCGACACTCCGTCATAGTCAATGTCTACTCCTTGTGCCATCAGAGCGGCGCACTCGCCGTAATCGAAGCACTTCGTGCCATAGCGGGTAACGTTCTGCACTTCGGCGAGAATGTCTGGGCCTTCCGTGGTGCCTGCGGCCAGCGAGGCCAGGGCCAGCACAACGACGCAGTCGTATGCCTGGCCGCCGAAGACCACGTTCCCGCCGACGAGTTCCGACAGCCTCTCGTTGAACTCAATGCTGCCCGAGGCGGCATAGACCGTGAACCCGTCGAGCAACTCTGGATTGCCCGGGCTCACGATTGACGGGAACCCCACATCGAACATGCCCGCACCGCCGTGCATCGCGCTGGGCGGCACACCGGCCTCCAGCAGACTCCGCACAATCTGCGCTCCCTCTGCGAATGCGAGGATGACGACGGTATCGGCCCCCATAGAGTGCACCGAATCTGCGACGTCCTGGAAGTTGACCGCATCCTGGGAGAAAACCACCACTTCAGAGGCCACGTTCAGCTCTTCCAGGCTTTCGGCCAGCAGCTCCGACAGCGACTGCCCCCAGTCATCGCCCCGCGCCAAAATAGCCACATTCGTCCCGCCGCCGCGTGCGATGTTGTCGGCGATGACCGGAGCGTCGGCTCTAGTGGTCGTAACCGTGCGAAAGAAGAACTCGGCGTTCTGCTGAGTGCTGAAGGCCGCCGACGTGTTCGACGCCGCACACTGGGCGATCTGGGATTCATAGAGGGTCTGAATGATCCCCTGGGACACTCCCGAGGCCGCCGCCCCGATGATTGCGTGGGCCCCCTCGCCCAGCAACCGGTTGACGGATTCTATGGCGATATCGGGATCGGTACCGGAGTCACCGACCAGAATCTCCACTCGGCCACCGGCCGCCCGCACGTCTTCCACCCCGAGACGCACGCCGGTGCTCTCGGGCGGATACAGGAAGCTGAGCGATCCTGTTTCCGGCAGCACGACACCGATCACCAGTTCAGGGGCGTCGGCCAAGAAGTCCGCTGCCCCATCAGGCTGCGGCGCCTCTTGCGGCTCAGCCGGGGAGCGCTCCTCGCTCGAGCGGTCAGAACTGCCGCAGGCCGAGGTGATCAGCCCCGCAGCCAAGAGGAGGGCGACAGCTCCGACGAGCCGTCGTTGCATAACCCCCACCCGCAAATGATCAGTCGCCGAAACCGTTCACCAGCACGGCGAAATGGCGGCTGGTGGCGTCGTGGCGCTTGCCGACCACCGCGGTGTATGCGTCGGATTCCCACACCTCGCGGGCCTTCTCCTTGGAGTCGAACTTGAGCACTACCGTCTGGTGGCCGGCGGTGTCGCCCTCGACCACCTCCGACTCGGTGTCGAAGGCAACCAGCTCGGCGCCGTCGCCGATGCCCAGGGCGCCGGCCGCGCCCTGCATGTACTCCCCGTAAAGCTCGGGGTTGTCCACCTGATAGTTGACGATGATGTAAGCAGCCATGGCCCACTTCTAGCAGACCGCATCAGCCCCGGACGAAGGGGCCGGTTCATCCCCCCACAAAAATAAACGCCCCGCCGGGATGGCCGCCGCCGGTGCTCACCACCGCCACCTCGGCACCGTCCACCTGTCGGCCCCCGCCGTGGCCCCGGAGCTGGGTCACCGCCTCGTGAAGGAACCCGTAGCCGTGGAGCCGCCCCGCCGAGAGCTGGCCGCCGTGGGGGTTGAGCGGGATCTCCCCGTCGCGGGCAATGCGGGTGCCGCCCTCCACGAACGCGGCACCCTCGCCCTTTCCGCAGAAGCCCAGGCCCTCCAGCCACGACAGGGCGTTGAAGCTGAACCCGTCGTACAGCAGGGCCACGTCCACGTCGGCGGGCTTCAAGTCGGTGCGGCTCCAAAGGTGGGCCGAGGGGCCGTCCACCATGGGCTCGTGCAAAAGCGTCCCCTGGTCCCAAGACATCCGCTCGCGCATCTGGGTGCCCACCGCCTCCACCAGCACCGGGCGGTGGGGGCCGTCGGCCGCGGCATCCACCGCCGACACCACCAGGGCGGTGGAGCCGTCGCAGGGCACGTCGCAGTCGAACAGGCCGAACGGGGTGGTGATCATGCGGGCGTCCAAGTAGTCGTCGATGGTCATCGGCTCCTGGTAGACGGCCACCGGGTTGTGGGCCGCGCCGGCCCGCTCGGTCACCGGGATCCACCCCAACTGCTCCCGGGTGGCGCCGTAGCGGTGGAAGTAGTGGCTGGCCATGAGCGCGATCCAGTTGCCCGCCGACATTGCCCCATAGGGCAGCCGCCACTCCATCTCCCCGGAGATTCGGGCGCCTCCGCCCACCCCGGTGTTCTGGCGATTCCCCCAGGCGATCGACGTGGTCTCCCACACGGTGCGAAAGCACAGCACATGGCGGCACAGCCCCGCCGCCACCGCCAGCATGGCGTTTACCACCGCGCCGCTCTGGCCGGGGGTCTCCCCGGTGCCGCAGAACCAGGTGGGGGCGATGCCCAGGGCGTCGGCCACCGGGTAGATGCCCCCCTCGGAGTGGCCGCCGTCTTTGGCGGTGCCACCGGGATAGGTGGACAGGCCGTCGATGTCGGCCATGGTGAGCCCGGCGTCGGCCACCGCCGCTTGACATGCCTCCACCGCCAGGCCCATGGGATTGCGCCCCAGCCTCCGTCCCACCTGCGACAGCCCGATCCCGGTGATGGCCGCCTTCGACTCGAACTTGTCGGACACCGGCATGGCCCGAACCGGCGCCGGGGCGGGCTCGGGGTACTCGCCGGCCTCAATCGCCGGCTCGCCGGTGGGGGCGAACACCGGCAGCCACACGTCGTCGTGCTGCTCGAAGCGCACCGACACCGGCAGGCCGATCACCACGTCGTCGGGCTCGGCGTCCACGATGAGGGTGGTGAGGCGCACCAGGGGGTCCTCCTCAATGGCCACCAGCCCGATCACGTAGGGAACCTCCATGTCGGGCAGCCACGGCTGGTAGTTCACGGTGACCCCCACCACCGTGGCCCGCCCCGACACTTCCCTGATCTCGGGCGAATCCCCGCAACCCGGGCACACCGCCCCGGGGGGATGGAGATAGCGTCCGCTGTCCTCGCAATACTGGAAACGCAGCACGCCGTCGGCCCCGGATGTCCAGAAAAACTCGTTCTCGGGCGTGAGCTTGGGCAGGGGGCGCATGCCCAGGATTCTTACGCAGGCGGGGAGTAGAAGTTGAGTTGGCCGTCGCGCACGAACCCGGCCAGGCACAGCCCGGCCGCCGCGGCCGTCTCCACCGCCAGCGCCGAGGGGGCGCTCACCGCCACCAGCACCCCGAAGCCCGCCGCCCACGCCTTCTGCACCATCTCGAACGACGCCCGGCCGCTCACAAACAGCCCTTGGCCGCGGGCGGGCAGGTTGCCGTCGAGCAGCATCCGGCCCACCACCTTGTCCACCGCGTTGTGGCGGCCGATGTCCTCTCGCACCAGGGTGGGCTGGCCGTCGGAGGTGAACGCGGCCGCCGCGTGTACCCCCCCGGTGGCGCCGAACAGATCTTGGAAGGCCCGCACCCGTTCGGGCACCTGAGCCAGCACGTCGGCCGAGATGAGCGGCCCGCCCGCGGGCAGCGGGATCAGCCGCTCCTGAAGCACCTCGATGCTCTCGGCCCCGCAAAGCCCGCACGCCGAGGTGGTCAAGCCCAGGCGGGGGGTGGGCTCGGGGGCGCCATCGGTCTCCACCGTGACCAGGTTGTACTCGGTGTCGGCCGCCGGCTCGTTGGCGCAGTAGCGGATGGAGGTCACCGAGGCGTCGCCCAGGAGCCCCTCGGTGAAGCAGAACCCGGCGGCCAGCTCGAAGTCGTGGCCGGGAGTGCGCATGGTGGTGGTCACAGTCACGGCGTCGAGCTCGATGGTGAGCGGCTCTTCCACCACCAGATCGTCGGGGCGGCGGTGCTCCTCGGACCCGTCCCAGTGGCGCACCAGCACTCGCTCAGAGCGCCTTCGGGTCATGACAGCCGGTACATCTGGGAGCGCCCTCTGGTCATGACAGCCGGTACATCTGGGAGCGCCCTCGGGTCATGACAGCCGGTACATCTCAGAGACCACGTGGTGTTGGAGCTCCAGACCCATAGCCGCCATAGCCACCGATGAGTGCAGCACCTCGCCCTCCACCCAAAAGCGCCGCTCAGTGGCGGTGACCGGCTTGGCCGAGGCCGTGCCCAGCACCGCGGTGGACACCAGATGCACATCGCGGGCCTCGACTTTGCCTTCCAACAGCTCCGCGATGCCCGAAGGCTGCACCAGCACCAGCTCTACCCGTCCGTCTCCCTGGGGTCGCAGAAATCCAGCCTCAGCGTGCAGGGGAAGGCCGCTGCCCGCGTCCTTGGTCTTTTGCACATAGGCCACGAACGGCTTGCCCGCATGGGTAAAGGAGACCTCTTCGGCATACGAGAAGTCCTCAATGGTGGGATACACCCCGGTGCCGGTGCCCTGCCACGTTCCCAGCAGGAACGCCAGCGGAACACATGCCGGATGAAGCTCGGCCATATCTTGACGATACCGCCGTATTCAATAGAACCGAACCGACAAACCGATTTTCAGCACCGGGCAGAAGCCACCCGTTTCAGGAGGTATGGGGACTAGAAGTCCATGTCGGGCATGCCGCCGGGCATCCCGCCGTTCTCATCGGGCTTGTCGGCCACCACTGCCTCGGTGGTCAAGAACAATCCGGCGATGGAGCCGGCGTTCTGGAGCGCCGAGCGGGTGACCTTGGCCGCATCGATGATCCCGGCCGTGAGCAGGTCTTCGTACTCGCCGGTGGCCGCGTTCAGCCCGGAGTTGCCCTCCAGATTGCGGACCCGCTCTACGATCACGCCGCCCTCTAGGCCGGCATTGACCGCGATCTGGGCCAACGGGCCTTCCAGGGCTTTGGCCACGATGCGAGCCCCGGTGGCCTCATCGTCGGACGACAGGCTGTCGGCCGCGTTGTTCACCGCGTCTTGGGCCCGCAGCAGGGTGACGCCCCCGCCGGCAACCACGCCCTCTTCGATGGCCGCCTTGGTGGTGCTCACCGCGTCCTCGATGCGGTGCTTCTTCTCCTTGAGCTCCACCTCGGTGGCGGCGCCCACCTTGAGCACGGCCACACCGCCCGACAGCTTGGCCAGGCGCTCTTGCAGCTTCTCCCGGTCGTAGTCGGAGTCGGTGTTGTCGATCTCGCCCTTGATCTGGGAGATCCGGCCTTCCACATCGCTGCGGTCGCCGGCGCCTTCCACGATCGTGGTCTCGTCCTTGGTGATGACAATCTTGCGGGCCCGGCCCAGCAGGTCGAGCGTGGTGTTCTCCAGCTTGAGGCCCACCTCTTCGCTGATGACCTGGCCGGCGGTCAAGATGGCCATGTCTTGGAGCATGGCCTTGCGGCGGTCGCCGAAGCCGGGGGCCTTGACCGCGGTGGAGTTGAAGGTGCCCCGGATCTTGTTCACCACCAGTGTGGCCAGGGCCTCGCCCTCCACATCCTCAGCGATGATCAACAGCGGCTTGCCCGCCTGCATCACCTTCTCCAGCACCGGCACGATGTCGCGCACGGCGGTGATCTTCGAGCCCACGAACAGGATGTAGGGCTCGTCCAGCACGGCTTCCATCCGCTCAGCGTCGGTCACGAAGTAGGGGGAGATGTAGCCCTTGTCGAAGAGCATGCACTCGGTGAAGTACAGCTCCAGGCCGAAAGTCTGCGACTCCTCCACGGTGACCACGCCGTCTTTGCCCACCTTGTCGATGGCCTCGGAGATCAGCACGCCGATCTCGGAGTCGGCGGCGGAGATGGCGGCCACGTTTGAGATCTGGCCCTTGTCGGAGGACACGTCCACCGACTGGGAGTGGATGGCCTCTACTGCGGCCTCCACCCCGGCCTCGATGCCCTTTTTGATGGACATGGGGTTGGCCCCGGCGGCCACGTTCCGCAGCCCCTCGCGCACCATCGACCAGGCCAGCACCGTGGCGGTGGTGGTGCCGTCGCCGGCCACGTCGTCGGTTTTCTTGGCCACCTCTTTGACCAGCTCAGCGCCGATCTTCTCGTAGGGGTCCTCCAGCTCGATCTCCTTGGCGATGGACACGCCGTCGTTGGTGATCGTGGGAGCGCCCCACTTCTTCTCCAGAACCACGTTGCGGCCCTTGGGGCCGAGCGTGACCCGCACAGCGTCGGCCAGCTGGTTCATTCCCGACTCCAGCGCGCGCCGGGCCTGCTCATCAAATGAGATGATCTTGGGCATCCTCGAATACTCCCTTTTGAGATCTCAGCCCCCGCCCGATTGGCGTGGCGCCGATTGTTGTCGTAAAGGCTTTTAGCACTCTCGATATGAGACTGCTAAAGATTACCGAGGAGTCTGTGAAACGCCAAACTCAAGAGTTGCGCAGGGCCGATAAGCCGCCCGACGCTCAGCCCCCGGCCACCGCCGGCACTATTGCCACCGTCTGGCCGTCGGGCACCGACGTGGCCAATCCGTCGGCAAACCGCACGTCATCGTCGTCCACGAACACGTTCACATACCGGTGCAGCCCCCCCTGCTCGTCAATGAGGCGATCCTTGAAGCCGGGGTGGGTGGCATCCAGCGATGCGATCACGTCGTGGACGGTGCTGCCCTCAACGGTGACCTCACTGGCCCCTCCCGACAGGGGGCGAAGGGTGGTCGGTATCCGAACAGTCACGCTCATGGGCCATGATGCTATTCGGATGAAGCTCTGGAAACGACTTGTGAGCCTCAGATGAAGGCGCAAGAGCGACTCGGGAGCCAGGGGTGGGCGTGACCGGGCGGCGGAGATTCGCGGCCGGAGAGTTCACCGCTGCCGACCTCGTCGAGCAGAAGGGGCCGGCGACAGTGTCGGTCTGTCTGCCCGCCCGCAACGAGGAGGCCACAGTGGGCGCCATCGTGGAAGTGGTCCGCAACGAGCTCGTGGACAAGCTGGGCTTGGTGGACGAGGTGATCGTGATGGACGACCACTCCACCGACCGCACCGCCGCGGTGGCCAAGGACGCGGGGGCCACGGTGGTGGCCTGCTCTGACGTGCTCGATCACTTGGGCAACCAGCCCGGCAAGGGCGAGACGCTGTGGAAGTCCCTCTACATGTCCACTGGCGACATCGTGGTGTGGTGCGACAGCGACGTGGCCAACTTCGGCCCCCATTTCATTTCTGGCCTGCTGGGGCCATTGCTCATCGACAACACCATCGGATACTGCAAGGGCTTCTACCACCGCCCGGTGGGAGCCGACCAGAGGGGTGGGGGCCGCACCACCGAGCTGGTGGCCCGGCCGCTCATCGCACTGCTGTTCCCGGAGCTCGTCGACATCATCCAGCCTCTGGCCGGGGAGTACGCCGGGAGGAGGGAGATCCTGGAGCGGGTGCCGTTCGTCCAGGGGTATGGGGTGGAGATGGGGCTGCTCATCGACGTTTGCCGGTTGGCGGGCTACAACGCCATCGCCCAGGTTGATCTGGGCACCCGCGTCCACCGCAATCGGCCCCTGCACGAGCTGTCGTCCCAAGCCACCGAGGTCATGCAGGTGGCCCTGCACCGGGCCGACCGCACTTTGGTGAATACTGCGATCACGCTGCGTCGCCCTGGATTCGGCGACACCGAGATCACCATGCAGGAGCGCCCTCCCCTCGTGGAGGTCACCGGCTACTTCCGCCAGGCCCGCTGAGCCGCTGGCCGAGCCGCCCTCAGAGCAACCCGCTGAACCGCTGGCCGAGCCAGTTTCTGGCTAGGCCCCCAAGTAGTCCAACACCGCCTTGGTGATGAGGGCGACCGTGTCGGACATGGCCGCCTCGGGGCCGAACCGGTCGCTGAGGCTAATCAGCTCCCCGCGCCCCGGCGCCGCGGTGCCGTCGGCCCGGCCCACCACCGCCAGCACCGGCACTCCGGCAGAGGCGGCCATCTCCGCCACCCCGCCCACCACCTTGCCTTCCAGCGAGGTGGCGTCGAGCGCGCCCTCCCCGGTCACCACTAGGTCGGCCAGCTCGATGCGCCCGTACAGGTCCACCTCCTCGGCCAGCAGCTCGAAGCCGTTGCACAGCTCGGCGCCCACGCACGCCAAGCCGCCGGCCAGGCCGCCCGCCGCCCCCGAGCCATCCAGATCGCCCACCGCCACCCCGTAGGTCTCGGCGTACACCCCGCAGAGCCGCTCCAGGCGCCGGCGCAGCAGCTCCACCTGCGTCGGGGTGGCCCCCTTCTGGGGTCCGAACACCTCGGCGGCATCCACAAAGCGGGTCCGCACATCACAGGCCACGGCCATCTCCACTCCCCTTAGGCGCTGAGTGGGATACAGCGCCCTGAGCGCGCCCAAGCCGCCGTCGGTGGTGGCCAAGCCCCCCACCCCCACCAGCACCCTCCGAGCGCCCCGATCCACCGCGGCGTCGATCAACTCCCCGGTGCCGTAAGTGGTGGCGCCCAGCGGGTCGTTGCCGTGGGCACCGCCTACCAGCGCCAATCCCGAAGCCCGGGCCATCTCGATAACCGCGGTGTGGCGGTGCAGGCGCCACGGGGCCTCCACCGGGTCGCCCAAGGGCCCGGTCACGATGCTCGACCGGTTGGCGCCGCCCACCACTTCGAGCGTGCCCTCGCCCCCGTCGGCCATGGGCACGGCGTCTGCGGTGGCCCCGGCCCGCTTGGCGGCCAGAGCCATGGCGTCGGCGACCTGAGCAGCCGTGGCCGTTCCCCGGAACTTGTCGGGGGCGGCAACGATATGCATGCAGTCGCAGCCTTCAGGCTGTCCGACTGTCAGCCGGGGCGCTGGGCCAGGCTGTCGGGTCCGATCAGGATAAGGACGAATGCGTTGCCCAGAGATTCGAGGGTGAGGCCTCCGGGGGGAGGATCGGGCATCGGCCACAGGGGCTTCTCAGACTCGCCCAGCAGCCGGGCGATGCATCGTGCGTCCACCTCGTGCCCGGCCCGGTAATAGAAGGCCGAGCCCGTTTGGGGACTGGCATTGTGCGGGCGCAGCGTCACGTAGTTGGCCGCATTCAACTCGCCCGAGAGCCGACCGGCGGCCCCGGATACGTCGGTCCCGTTGGCCACCAACACCCCGATGGTGGACGGATCGCGGCACTCGAGCTCCTCATCAGGCGCCGGAGCGGGTGGCTGGGTCACCGCAGGGGCCGGCTCGGTTGAGGATTCCTCGGTCGCCGCCGGCGCCGGGGCGGGAGTGGCCGCCGTCGAGCCGTCATCAGACGGGGGGTCCACCGGGTCGGGGATCTCTTCGGGTGCCGTGGTGGCCTCGGCTGTCGGCTGGGTTGCGGTTACCGCCGTCGAGTCTTCGTCGTCGTCGAGGCCGCGGGCCAAAACAAAGGCCCCGGCAGCGATGAGGGCGAGAACCAGCACCACTCCTTTGAGCGCCATCTGGTTGTTGGGGGCTCGATTTGACTCCATTGTGCCTTTGGCTCCGGACTGTCAGCGCGACGGCTGCCGGCCAACCGAGGTCTGGCCGAACTTCGACCGTCTGCGGCGATCGCGCAATCGCCGCAGACGCCGCACGACCATGGGGTCGTACGCCATTGCATCTGCCTCTTCCAATAGTTCGTTCAGCAGCTGGTAGTACCGGGTTGTGGAGAGTTCGAAACGCTCGCGGATCGCGGCCTCCTTCGACCCGGTCTCCTGCCACCAGGTGCGCTCAAAATCCAAGATCGCCCGATCTCGTTTCGTGAGAGGCATTCCACAAGCGTTACCCACCACTAGGCGCTATTCAAGCACCCTCCCCAAACCGCACCCCTTATGCTCTTGAATAGAGGTCCGAGGAGCCTCCCAATTCAACCCCCGAGTAGCTTTCCCAAGCTCTCGACCATTCAACCCCCGAGTAGCTTTCCCAAGCTCTCGGCAACTCAACGCCCGAGTAGCTTTCCCAAGCTCTCGGCAACTCAACGCCCGAGTAGCTCAGTCGGCAGAGCAGCTGTCTTGTAAACAGCAGGTCGCAGGTTCGATTCCTGTCTCGGGCTCTGTGTGAAACCCTCCACCGGCGTAGATGGCTAACCTCTCGGCAATCATTGGAGGAGATTCGCTATGGCCGACGAGCCAGCCTGGTCGATCGGGATAGAGGAGGAGTACCTCCTTGTTGATCGGGAGAGCGGAGAGCTCATCACCGAGCAGCCGCCCGGGATCCTGGAAACGGTGGCCGACCTGCACCACGGTCTCGTGGCCAGGGAGCTGTTCATCTCACAGCTCGAGATCGGCACCGGCATCTGCACCGACTTCAAGCACCTGCGGGCCGACATCGGACTCCTGCGCCTTGCGGTCACCGAGGCCGCGGCCGAATACGGGCTGGCGCCCATCGCGGCCTCATCCCACCCGTTCGCTCGCCCGCACGAGCAGAAGGTGACCGAAGGAGAGCGCTATCGGGCTTTGGCTGACGATCTCCAAGGCGTGTCCCGGGGGCTGGTCATCTCCGGCCTGCACGTTCACGTCGGCAACGAAGACCCCGACCTTCGGATAGACCTGATGAACCAGGTCTCCTACTTCCTGCCCCACCTGCTGGCCCTGTCCACCTCATCGCCGTTCTGGGAGGGCCGCAACACCGGCCTCAAGAGCTACCGCATGGCGGTGTTCCGGTCGCTGCCCCGCACGGGACTGCCGGAGAAGTTCGACTCGTGGGCCGAGTACCGGCGCCATGTAGACGTGCTGGTGCAGGCCGGGGTGATCGAGGACTCCACCAAAGTGTGGTGGGACATCCGCCCGTCGGAGCGCTACCCCACTCTTGAGATGCGGGTCACCGACCTGCCCACGAGGATGGAGGACACGGTTGCCGTCGCCGCCATGTACGTCTGTTTGCTGCGGATGCTGTGGAGGCTCAAAGTGGAGAACCGCCGGTGGCGCAGCTATGCCAACTTCCTCGTGGCGGAGAACCTGTGGCGGGCTGAGCGCTACGGCATCAGCGACCGCCTCATCGACTTCGGCAAGGGCGAAATGGTGCCGATGCCCGATCTGGTGGAGGAGATGATCGCACTGGTCCGCCCCGACGCCGAGGCCCTGGACTGCGTGTCGCAAATCGAGCACACCCGCACCATCTGCGAACGGGGCACTTCAGCCGACCGCCAACTGGCCGTCTACCACGAGGCACAAGAGGAAGGCGCCACCGAAGAAGAAGCGCTCCACGCCGTAGTTCAAAC
>JAJEDQ010000040.1 GCA_022821445.1 Acidimicrobiia bacterium
GCTCAGGCGGAGCGGGACATGTTGGCGAAGCGGGTGTGGTGTTTGATGAAGGCTAGGCGGGTCTTGCCGGTGGGGCCGGTGCGGTGCTTGGCCACCATCACCTCGGCGGTGCCGGCGTCTTGGGTCTCGGGGTTGTAGATCTCGTCTCGGTACAGGAACATCACGATGTCGGCGTCTTGCTCGATGGAGCCCGACTCCCTCAGGTCGGCCAGGATGGGCCGCTTGTCTTGGCGCTGCTCCAGGTTGCGGGAGAGCTGCGATAGAGCCACCACCGGGCATTGCAGCTCCCGGGCCAGGATCTTGAGGCCCCGGCTGATCTCCGACACCTCCACTTGGCGGTTCTCAGCGGTATTGCGCCCGGTCATCAACTGGAGGTAGTCCACGATCACCATGCCCAGTTCGCCCACCTGGCTGCGGAGCCGGCGAGACTTGCCCCTGATCTCCATGATGGTCACCGCCGGGTTGTCGTCCACCCAGATGGGGGCCTCCGACAGCCGGCCGATGGCGGTGGAGAGATCGGCCCAGTCTTGGTCGGTGAGCTTGCCGGTGCGCACCCGGGTGGCGTCTACCCGGGCCTCTGCGCACAAGATCCGCTGGCTGATCTCGAGCTGGCTCATCTCCAGCGAGAAGATGAGCACCGGCTTGTCGGCCCGCATGGCCGCATGGGCCGCCATGCCCAACGCGAAGCTGGTCTTGCCCACCGACGGGCGGGCCCCGATCACCACCAGGGTGTTGGGCTGCAACCCGCTGGTGATCTCGTCGAGGTCGTTGTAGCCGGTGGGGGTGCCGGTGACGATCTCGCCCTTCTCGTACAGCATCTCGATGCGTTCCAAGTTGGCGGGCAGCAGCTCGGAGATGCGGGCGGTGGAGTCGCCCATGCGGTCGGCGGCCAGCCGGTACACCATGGCCTCGGCCGAGTCCACCGTCTTGACCACATCGTCGGCGCCCTCGTAGCCCAGCTCGGAGATCTCCCCTCCCACCTCGATCAGCTTCCGCAGGGTGGCGGCCTCGTGCACGATGTTGGCGTACTTGGCCGCGTTGGCCGACGCCGGGGTGCCGGTTTGCAGTTTGACCAGCGCGGCGTTGCCCCCCACCTTGTCGGCCAGGCCCCGGGCGTTCAGCTCGGCGGCCACCGTCACCGCGTCGGCCGGCTCGCCCTGGGCGTAGAGGTTGCACACCGCCTCGTACACATGGGCATGCGCCGGACGGTAGAAGTGCTCGGGGCGGATCAGGTTCACCGCATCGGCGATGGCGTCGCGGCTCAACAGCATCGCCCCCAGCAGCGCTTCCTCGGCGTCGATGTCGTGGGGCGGCACCCGTCCCAAGCGCCCCGGGGGTGCTGAGGACCGGCCGTCGTCGGGATACTGGAAGGGATCGCTCACAACTGCACCTATTATCCAGACACCGGTGACAGTTGCTCAGCCCGACCGCATTCCACGGTTGCCTACTGTGGCAAATGCGCGGTGTGAAACGCTAGGGGAAGCGCTGTTGAAATAGGTGGATAACCTGGGGATTTATCGAAGGCGGCCTCCCCGGGGCTACTCGGCGGCAATCACCTCGACGGTGATGGGGAACTCCACCTCGGGATGGGGCTTGGCGACAACCGAATGGCTGCCCAGCTCCTTGATGCCCTCGGAGTCGATGGCCTTGCGCTCCAGCATGATATTGGCCTGCTCGGCCACCGCCCGCACGATGTCGGCGGTGGTAACCGAGCCGAACAGCTTGCCCTCGGCGCCGGCCCGGGCCGCAATGTGGATGGGGGTGGACACCAGCCGGGAGGCCATCTCCTGGGCCTCGGCCAGCTCCTTGGCGTCTTTCAGCTCGCGGGCCTGGCGCATGCGCTGGGCCTGGCGCTCGGCCCCCGGAGACGACTTGAAGGCCTTGCCGGCCGGGATCAAGAAGTTGCGGGCGTAGCCGTCGGCCACCTCCACCACGTCGCCCTTCTTGCCCAAGGCGTCGACGTTGTCGCGAAGCACCACCTTCATGACACCGGCTCCTCCTCGGCCTCCTCGGCTTCAGCCGCGGCTTCTGCGGCTTCTTCAGACTCAGGAGCGGCCTCCTCCGGGGCCATTCCCTCATCGGGCGGAGCCTCAATGGCCATGGCTTCGGGGCCCATGTCCATGGGCTCCAACTCGTCGCCGTCCATCTCGCCTGCCGGCCGCAAACCGGGCGGCGGTGCGGTGGGCTGGGGCGCCGGGCCGTCGATGCGGCTGTCGTCTCGCATCCGACCCGCGCTGCGCTGGGTGGTGATGCGGTTGTTGTAGGGCAACAGCGCCATCTCGCGGGCGTTCTTGATGGCCCGGGCGATTTCCCTTTGCTGCTGCTGGTTGTTGCCGGTTACCTGGCGGGCCCGGATCTTGGCCCGGTCGGACATGAACCGCCGCAGCAGGTTGATGTCCTTCCAGTCCACATAGCCGATGCCCTCCTGGGTGAGGACGCTGACCTTCTTCTTGCGCCGCCGGCTGATGTCCTTGGCCTTCGGCTTCTTCGGTCCCCTGGCCATCAGAACGGCTCCTCGTCAGCAACGTAATCCTGCGCCTGGTTGCGGGGCGGGCGTCCGCCGCCCCCGCCTTGGTAGCCGCCTCCGCCGCCACCCTGGTTGCGTCCGCCGCCACCGCCGTCGCGGCGCTCGTTGCGGATCACCTCGACGGTGGCCCACCGCAGGCTGGGCGACACCTCATCGGCGATGATCTCCACCTTGGAGCGGCGATCTCCGTCCTGGGTCTCCCACGACCGCTGCTCCATCCGCCCGCTCACGATCACCCGAGTGCCCTTCGTGAGGCTCTCGCTCACGTTCTCGGCCAGGGTGTTCCAGCAGGTGACGTCGAAGAACGACACCTGCTCTTCGGTCTCGTTGGTCTGGCGGTTCTGCCAGCGCCGATTCCAGGCCAGCCCGAAGGTGGCCACCGCGCTGCCGCCGGGGGTGAATCGCAGCTCCGGGTCTCTGGTGATGTTGCCGGTGACGGTTACCGTGTTGTCAAAAGCCATCTATGTGTCTCCTTGGGTTACCCGGCCGCAGCCAGGGGGGTGCCGTCGCCCAGAATTCCGCGTCGGGCGGCCTCGTCGTCGGGCAGACGGATCAGCTTGTGGCGGACCACGTCGTCCGCGAGTCGTAGGAGACGTTCCAATGTGCCCATCTCGCGCGTCTCGGTCGCGAATTCGAGGACGAGGTAATAGCCCTCGGATTGATGGTTGATCTCGTAGGCGAAGCGGCGCTTGCCCCACCGATCCTCGGTCTTCACCTCGCCGCCCTGGGCCTCGATGTTCTGGGTCACCTGCTCGATGCAACCGGCCACGTCGGATTCTTCGACACCCGCGTTCAGAATGACCATCAATTCGTATGCCCGCATTGCGAGCTCACCTCCCTATGGACCCGGTGTGTACCGGAGCCCCGACATTCGGGGCAGGGGCTTTTATTGCACGAGAACTCTACCGGCTATCCCTGGTATCCGTACAGGCCGAGGGCCATTTCCTCGTCGGGGTTCATCTCGTAGCACTCGTCGGGGTTCGGGAACGCACCGGAGCGCACGTCGGCGGCAAACCGGGTCAGGGCGTCCACGCCGTCGTCGTGCAGGGTGGCGTAGCGGCGCACAAATCGGGGGAGCATCCTGGTTTCCAATCCCAGCACGTCGTGGAACACCAGCACCTGGCCGTCGCAGTGGCCGCCGGCGCCGATGCCGATGGTGGGCACGTCGACCGCTTCGGTGATCATCTGGCTCACCGCGGCGGGCATTCCCTCCAACACGATGGCGAAGCATCCGGCGTGGGCCAGCGCCTTGGCGTCGGCCACCAGTTCCAGCGCCGCCTCGCTGCTGCGCCCCTGCACCCGATAGCCCCCCTGGGCCAGCATCGACTGGGGGGTGAGCCCCAGATGGCCGATCACCGGCACCTGGGCCGAAACGATGGCCTCGATCATGGACACCCGCTCGGCGCCGCCCTCCAGCTTCACGGCTTGGGCCCCGGCCCGCACCAGGGTGGCGGCGTTGGTCACCGTGTCGGCCGCGGTCACGTGGTAGCTCATCCACGGCATGTCGGCCACCACCATGGCCTTGGGGCGGGTGCGGGCCACCGCCGCGGTGTGGTGGGCCATCTCATGCACGGTCACGCTCATGGTGTCGTCGTGGCCCAGCACCACCATGGCCACCGAGTCGCCCACCAGAATGAGATCGGCCCCGGCCTCGTCGGCCATGCGAGCGCTGGGGGCGTCGTAGGCGGTGAGCATGACGAGCGGGTCGGCGCCCAGGCTTGTCTTCCGTTTGGAGATAGCCGGCGCAGTGAGCTTAGAGCCCATGATTGTTCCCCTTTCCCGTCCAGCGCACTTGGCTGCCGGCGGTCGCTTTCTACTGTAGTCCACCGGCTTGGCACCGGTGCCAAGCCCTCGCCTGTATTCGGCCTGCAATCGACCGCTAGCGTCGAAGCCATGGACGATTTGTTAGACCGGACTGATGCGGTGGGGCTGGCCGATGCCATTCGGGCCGGCGAGGTGTCGGAGGCCGAGGTGCTGGAGGCCACCATGGCTCGCATCGACGAGCGCAACCCCGCCATGAACGCCATCACCACGGTGGTTGAGCCCGAGCCGGCCGCCGACGGGCGGCTGCGGGGGGTGCCGTTCGCTATAAAGGACCTGCATTTCGCCATGCGGGGCACGGTCACCACCCACGGGTCGCGCTACTTTGCCGACGCCCCGGTAGACGACCACGACGCCGAGGTGGTGCGCCGCTACCGGGAGGCGGGGCTGGTGCTGGTGGGCCGCACCAACTCGCCCGAGCTCGGCCTGTCCACCAGCACCGAGCCGGCCCTATTCGGCCCCTGTGCCAACCCGCTCGATGCCACCCGCAGCGCGGGCGGCTCCAGCGGCGGGGCTTCGTCGGCGGTGGCCTCGGGGATGCTCACTGCGGCCCACGCCTCCGACGGGGGCGGCTCCATCCGGATTCCGTCTTCGGCCTGCGGTTTGTTCGGGCTCAAGCCCAGCCGGGGCCGGGTGAGCTTCGGCCCCGACGCCGGGGAGAACTGGAGCGGCTACTCCACCACCCACGCCATCACCCGCACCGTGCGAGACAGCGCGGTGATGCTCGACGCCATCTCGGGGCTGGCCACCGGCGACCCCTATGTGGCGCCCACGCCCGACACCACCTTCGAGGCTGCCATTGCGGTGCCGCCGCCCCCGCTGCGGATCGCGGTGTGGGACGGCTCGGCCGACGGCATCGAGATCGACGAGGTGGCCCGGGGGGCCATCGACACCGCGGTGGCGCTGTGCGAGGAGCTCGGCCACCGCATCGAGGAGGCCGAGTTGCCCATACGCCGGGGAATGGGCGGCCCCCAGGGGGTGATCACCACCTCGAACATCGCTGCGCTGATGGCCCGGCGGGAGGCGGTGTGCGGGCGGCCCCCCGGCGAGGGAGATCTGGAGCCGCTGGCCGCCTCCATGGTGGCTCGGGGCGCCGACATATCCGGCCCCGACTATGCCCAGGCCGTGCTCGACAGCCACCTGATGGGCCGCAAGATGGGCCAGTACCACGCCTCGGGGATCGACCTGGTGCTCACCCCCACCCTGGCCCGCGTGCCGCCCCCGCTGGGCGAGCTGATGGCCGACGCCGACGACGTGGCTGCGTGGGGCGCCCGCCAGGGGGCCTACAGCCCGTTTTGCGCCATGGCCAACGCCACCGGCCAGCCCGCCATGTCGGTGCCCCTGCACTGGGACGACCGGGGCCTCACGGTGGGCAGCCATTTCATCGCCCCCTACGGCGCCGAGGCCCTGCTGCTTCGGCTGGCCGCTCAGTTGGAGCAGGCCCGCCCGTTTTGGCCCCAGCCTCGCTGATCCAGAGGTGCCCGCCAAGGGCGATCAGCAGGATCGCCGAATTACTTGGTTAGCAAGGGCGATCAGCAGGATCGCCGAATTACTTGGTTAGTCAGCGGGGTGGGGGGCAATCAGCAGGGCGAGGGGCGATCAGCGGGGTTGCAGCACGTAGCTGCGCAGGAGGTGGTTCCAGCGGCAGTCGGGGCACACCTCCACCTCGTAGCAGGTGAACCGGCCCTTGCGCCGGGCCAGCTTGGCGATCTCCGCCGCGTAGCTGATGCAGCGGCCGTGGGCCGGCAGCCGTGGGCCGAACACGTACGACACCAGGGCCAGCTCGTCTCCGTGGCACACCGGGCACGGCTCGCCGGCGGGGGTGCCCACCTCCCGACCGGCCCGCACCAGCTCCGGGTGGGCGTCGCACACATCGTCGGCCATTCGGGTGCCGCTCAAGATCCGCTGGAGCACATGGGCTCGCACCAGCCGGTAGTCCACCGTGGAGGCGGGCTCGGGGTGAACCCCTACTGCTGCGGCCATTGAGTCGGCCATGGCGACAGAGTAACCACATCTGTCAAGCCGGTGGTCGCTCAAAGGGCCGACACCACTTGGCGGTTTTCCGCTAAAATCCGGCGGCTTTGCTCTTCGGGGGGCGAGCTGTTCTCAGGGCTCGGCCGAGCAGTTGGCCGGGCCATCTGTCGTCGGCGCCCACTACTGTGAGGCCATGGCGTTCACACCCACCGCAGAGAAGCTGATACCCGATCTGTCCACCGCCGAGGAGCTGGTGCTGCTGGCCCGATGCCTGTGGCACGAGGGCTACAACGACCACCTGGCCGGTCACATCACCGTGAACATGGGCGACGGCACCCTGATGTGCAACCCGTGGCTCATAACCTGGGACGAGCTGCGCCCCAGCCAGGTGATCCGCATTGACCTCGACGGCAACGTGGTGGAGGGCGACTGGCCGGTGCCCCCCGGCATCCCCCTGCACCTGGAGCTGCACAAGCTCCGCCCCGGGGTGGCCTGGGCCATGCACAACCACCCCCTGTACGGAACGGTGTGGGCCGACATGGCCGAAGTGCCCCCCGCCATGGACCAGTCGTCTTCGCTGGGCGGCGGCGAGCTGGTGCTGGTGGACGAATACGACGGCGCGGTCAACGACCCCGCCTCGGCCCGCAGCGCCTGCGTGAAGATGGGCGATGCCGAGCTGGCCCTGCTGGCCGGCCACGGCGTGTTCGTGCTGGGCAACTCGGCCCGGGCCGTCCACCAGCGGGCGGTGGCCCTTGAGCAGCGCTGTCAGCGGGGCTGGCACATCCGGGCCGCCGGGGGCGAGCTCAACCCGGTGCTGCCCGAGAGCTACGTGGAGATGATGAAGCGCAGCCCCGGCGACAACTTCATCGGGTTCTGGGAGGCCATGGTGCGAGCCGAGCTGCGCCGCGATCCCGAATTGCTGTCCGGCTGAGGCCCAGCCAGGTTCAGCAGCCAAGTCCCGCAGCCAAGACTATGAGCGGCGCCCTCGACGGCATCAGGGTTATCGACCTGTCCACCCGGATGGCCGAGGCCACCGGGAAGACTCTGGCCGACTTGGGGGCCGAGGTGGTCAAGGTGGAGCCCCCCGGCGGGTGCGACGCCCGTACCACGCCGCCGTTCGCCGCCGACGGCCGCTCGCTGTTCTGGGAGGCGTGGGGCCTGGGCAAGCGCAGCGTGGTGTGCGACATAGACACCCCTGGGGGCCAGGCCGAGCTGCGGGCACTGGCGGCCGGCGCCGATGTTCTGGTGGAGTCGGTCGCCCCCGGCCACCTGGCCGAGCGGGGCCTCGGTCCCGACGATCTGGCCGCAGTCAACCCCGGGTTGGTGTACGTATCGGTGACCTCGTTCGG
>JAJEDQ010000039.1 GCA_022821445.1 Acidimicrobiia bacterium
CGTCCTGGGTGTCGGCGGCCTCGGTGGCCAGGCGGTCGGCTTCGTCGTTCCAGCGGTTCCCGGAATGGCCCTTGACCCAGTGGAAGGCGACGGATCGGGCTTCGACCTGCTCGATGATCTGCTTCCAGAGGTCCTGGTTCGCCACCGGCTTCTTGTCGGCGGTGCTCCAGCCCCGGCGGATCCACCCCTCCCACCACCGGTCTTTGAAGCAATTGACCACGTAGGTGGAATCGCAGTACACATCCAGCGGCCCGTCCAGCGACCGCAGCGCCTCCAGCACCCCCATCAACTCCATGCGGTTGTTGGTTGTCTGGGGCGCACCGCCCGATCCCGACGGGCCATCGGGCACCACCCAACCCCATCCCCCCGGGCCAGGATTCCCCCGGCAGGCACCGTCGGTGTACACCACAGTGGGCTTTCCAGCATCAGGCATCCGCTCATGCTGGCATGACCTCCCCAGAATTGAAAGCATTGGGCACAGTTATGTACCTCTCACACCAAGGGCATTAGACCGTGGCCGTGAACTTCTCACACCAACTGCCCGACACCGACCCCGAAGAAACCCGCGAGTGGCTCGACAGCCTCGACGCTGTGGTCAGCGCCTCGGGCGGACAGCGGGGCCGCTACCTGCTGCGGCGACTCCTCGACCGGGCCGACGAGTTGGGCACCGGTCTTTCCGGAACGGTGCAGACGCCGTATGTGAACACCATCCCCACCGCCGACCAGCCGTTCTTCCCCGGCGACGAGCACATCGAGCGCCGCATCCGGGCCTTCATCCGCTGGAACGCCGCGGTCATGGTGGTGAGGGCCAACAAGCGGGCCGACGGCATCGGCGGCCACTTGTCCACCTTCGCCTCGTCCGCCTCTCTCTATGAGGTGGGGTTCAACCACTTCTTCAAGGGCAAAGAAGACGGGCTGCCCGGCGACGCCGTCTACATCCAGGGCCACGCCGCCCCCGGCATCTATGCCCGGGCCTACCTGGAGGGACGGCTCACCACCCAACAGCTGGACAACTTCCGCATGGAGATCGGCGGCGAGGGCCTGTCCAGCTACCCCCACCCCCGGCTGATGCCCGACTTCTGGGAGTACCCCTCAGTGTCGATGGGGCTGGGGCCGATCAACTCCATTTACCACGCCCGCTTCTACCGCTACCTGCACGACCGCCGCATCGAGGACACCAGCGAGTCGAAGGTGTGGTGCTTCGTGGGCGACGGAGAGTGCGACGAGCCCGAAACGCTGGGGTCGATCTCGCTGGCCGGGCGGGCCGAGCTGGGCAACCTCATCTGGGTGGTGAACTGCAACCTCCAGCGCCTCGACGGGCCGGTGCGGGGGAATGGGAAGATCATCCAGGAGCTGGAGGGCAACTTCCGGGGCTCGGGCTGGAACGTGATCAAGGTGATCTGGGGCTCCCGTTGGGACGAGCTGCTGGCCGCCGATGTCGACGGCGTGCTGCTGGAGAAGATGATGACCACGGTGGACGGGGAGTATCAGCGCTACGCAACCGAGACCGGCGCCTATATCCGGGAGAACTTCTTCGGCCCCGATCCCCGCCTGCGCAAGATGGTGGACCACCTGAGCGACCGCCAGCTCGAGGACCTGCCCCGGGGCGGTCATGACTACTTGAAGCTGTATGCCGCCTACAAGGCCGCGGTGGAGGCCACCGACCGCCCCACGGTGATCTTGGCCAAAACCATCAAGGGCTGGACTCTGGGCGAGGGGCTGGAAGCCCGCAACGCCACCCACCAGATCAAGAAGATGACCACCGACCAGCTCATGGATCTGCGCTCCCGACTCCACTTGGAAGAGGAGATTCCCGCGGAGGCCCTCCAAGACGACGCCAACCCCCCGTACTACAAGCCGCGGCCCGACTCGCCCGAGCACCAGTACCTCATGGCCCGCCGCCGCGAGCTCGACGGGTCCCTTCCCACGCGGGTGGTGAACATCCGCCGGCCCATCAAGCTGCCCGACGACAAGCTGTTCTCTGACTACGACGAGGGCTCCGACGGGCGCGAGGTGTCCACCACCATGGTGTTCACCCAGATGCTGCGCAACATGATGCGAGACAAGGAGTTCGGGGCCCGGGTGGTGCCCATCGTCCCCGACGAGGCCCGCACTTTCGGCATGGACTCGCTGTTCCGGGAATTCAAGATCTACGCCTCCCAGGGCCAGCTCTACGAGCCGGTGGACCACGACCTGCTGCTGTCCTACGCCGAGGGCCAAGACGGCCAGCTCCTAGAGGAGGGCATCACCGAGGCGGGATCGCTGGCTTCATGGACGGCGGCGGCCACCAGCTACGCCACCGTGGGCGTGCCGATGGTGCCGTTCTACTCCTTCTACTCCATGTTCGGATTCCAGCGGGTGGGCGACCTGATCTGGTCGGCGGCCGATTCCCGGGCCCGGGGCTTCCTGATGGGCGCCACCGCGGGGCGCACCACGCTGCTGGGCGAGGGCTTGCAGCACCAGGACGGGCACAGCCACCTGCTGGCGTCTGCCGTGCCCGCCTGCTGCGCCTACGACCCGGCGTTCGCCTACGAGCTGGGCGCCATAGTGCGGGCCGGCCTGCACCGGATGTACGGCAACGGCGGAGGCGACGACGTCTTCTACTACATCACCATCTACAACGAGAACTACCGCCAGCCCCGCCGGGCCGACTTCATCAGCGATGAGCACATCCTGTCGGGGCTGTACCAGTGGAACCATGCGCTGGACGGCGCCGAGCAGCAGGCCACGATCATCTTCTCCGGCACCGCCCACCAGGCGGCCCGCGACGCTCAGGCCGAGCTGGCCGAGCGCTACGGGATCGGGGTGGACCTGTTGAGCGCCCCCTCCTTCAAGATGGCCCGGGAGGAGGCCCTCGAGGTGGAGCGCTGGAACCGTCTTCACCCCGACGAGGAACCCCAAGTGCCCCTGGTGACCCAGCGGCTGGCTGGTGGGCGGGGCCCGGTGGTGGCGGTCACCGACTACATGACCCTGGTTCCCGATCAGATCGCCCGCTGGGTGCCCCGGCGGTTCATCCCCCTGGGCACCGACGGCTTCGGGCGCTCCGACACCCGGGAGTCGCTGCGCCGCTTCTTCGAGACCGACGCCCACAGCGTGATCTCCACCGTTCTGAGCGCCCTGGCCGCCGATGGCAGCCTCGACCCGGCGGTGGCCAGGGACGCCGTGGCCCGCTACGACCTGAATCGCCCCCACTTCGACCCCACCGGCTAGCGGGGATGCCGGCTCAGGCCGGTTGGAGCTGGTTCAGCTCGGTGACGTTGTCGAGGAGGATCTTCTTCTTGGTGGCGTCGTCGAAGCCCTTGTCTTTCAACTCCACCAGGTAGTCGAGCGGCTGGGGCATGCCCTCGATGTGGGGCCAGTCGCTGCCGAAGATCACCCGGTCGTCCCCCATGTGGTGGACCACCTCGGCCACGTCGTCCTCCCAGAAGGGGTTGATCCACACGTGCCGGCGGAACAGCTCGGAGGGATCCTCCTTGAACCAGCCGATGCTCTTGTGGGTGGCCTGCCCCAGCTTGCGGAACATGTCGCTCAGGAACTGCGAACCGTTCTCCACCGAGGCGACCCGCAGGTTGGTGAACCGCTCGAACAGCTTCTCCAGGGCCAGGGTGATCAGGTAGTCGTAGGCGGCCCGCTCGATGTTGTAGGCCTTGATGCTGGGCTTGTACTTGCGCTCCTTGGCCATCCCCGTCGAGGCGAATCCATCGACGTCATAGCCGTGAGTGGTGTAGCCGCTGTCGCCGGCGTGGACCACCGCGCAGATGCCCGACTCGTTCACCCGGGCCCAGAACGGGTCGAAGTGCTCATCGGCGGGCGACATGAACCCGTCGGCGGTCCATACCGCGGCAGGGCGCATCACGATGGTGCGGGCCCCTTTGTCGAGGGCCTATTCCAGCTCCTGGCAGGCCCAGTCCACGTCGCCCAAGGCGATGTAGGGGGCGGCGAAGATGGTGTCGCGGTAGGCGAAGCCCCACTGCTCGTCGAGCCAGCGGTTGAACCCGCCGAACAGGGCGCACACCGCGGCGATGTCCTCTTTGATGAGCTCCTCGTAGAGCACGCCCAGCGTGGGGAACAGCCACACCGACTGGAGCCCCTGCTGGTGTACTTTTTCGACCCGGGCGTCCCGGTCGTCCACGTAGTAGCGGGGCAGCTTCTCCCGCTTGCTCAGCATCTCGACGGGGTTGCGGCCCTCGGGGTTGCCCCGGAAGTAGTCGTGCATGGCGCCGGGCAGGGCGATCGGATCCCAAGTGGGGTTCACCACCGCGTGGCTGATCTTGCCGCCCACCAGGTGGTAGCGGCGGCCGTTCACCTCGGCCCACTGCACGCATCGGGGGTGCATGGCCGGGTCAACATGGCGGGTGAAGGCATCTGCCGCCTCGTAGTAATGGTTGTCGCAGTCGAAGGGGATGTAACCGAGATCGTCCACAAAACCAGGCTACCGCCGAGTGGTCGGCGGTGCCCTCTTGGACGCCGGGCCCCCGCCTGCCGAAAGGCGCGCTACCGTCGGCCCCGTGTCTGAGACTCATGAATCTGAGCCCGCCATCCTCGCCGAAGACCGGGAGCGGGTGCGCTACATCACCCTGAACCGCCCCGAGCGGCGCAACGCCCTGACCATGGCCCAGCTCGGCCAGCTATTCGATGCCCTGGCCGAGGCCGACGCCGCGGCCGATGTCGGCGCCATTGTGATCCAGGGTTCGGGCGAGGCGTTCTGTTCGGGCATCGACCTCGACCCCGACGAGATCGACCTGGACTACGACTCCCGGTCCTTCGAGCAGGAGTTGGCCCTGGTGGCGCCGTTCCGGCGGTTCGAGGACATGTGGCGGCTGCGAACCCCGATCATCGCCTCAGTCCACGGCTATTGCCTGGCGGTGGGCACCGACATCGCCTTCCACGCCGACATGACCGTCTGCGCCACCGACGCCCAGTTCGGCTACCCCATCGTGCGGTCGATGGCCTCGCCCTCCACTCACATGTGGACCTACCTGGCCGGCCCCCAATGGGCCAAGCGCCTGCTGCTCACCGGCGACATGATCGACGGCACCACCGCGGCCCGCGCCGGATTCGTGCTGGAGGCGGTGCCCGCCGACGAATTGGCCGAGCACACCCACGCCCTAGCCCGCCGGGTGGCCACCGTTCCCAACGACATCTCCGCGGCCAACAAGGCCATCTGCAGCAAAGTCCTAGAGCTGATGGGCTACACCGCCGCCCAAGAGGCAGCCCGCGAGCACAACGTGATCGCCCACCAATCCCCCGCCGCCCAAGAATTCGGCCACATCATCCGCACCCAAGGCTTCAAAGCCGCCCGAGCCTGGCAAGCCGAGCAATTCGGCTAGTGCTAACGGGCTATGCCTCCGCTAACAACCGGTGGCGGCTTTGAGGGCTTGGCAGGCTTCGTTCATGCGGGCGGGGGTGAGCTGGGTGACCCGGCGGCGAAAGCCGCTTCGAGGGAGGGTGTAGATCGTGTCGAAGTTGACGACGCTTTCGACGGGGACACCATCGTCAACAGACAGGGGAAGCTCAGAGGGCAGGCCCCGGATGCTGCGGGTAAGGCCGGCGGCAACCACGCTCCCGATGCGGGCAGCAACCGGATCGCGAGTGAGCACGAGCACCGGGCGGTCACCGTTAGGGGTCTCGGCGAACCAGATCTCACCCCTTTGCATCGAGCCACTCAATCCAGTCAGACCAGTCTTCGGCCGGGAGCCAATACTGGACAGCGCTCAATGCAAGTTCGTCTTCGGTGAGTGGCATCTTCTCGTAGATCTCGGCATCCCGCTCGGCCAGGATGGCGTTGATGTGGCGGCGCAGCGCCTCTCGATACAGTTCGGAGAGGGCAACTCCGATGTAATCGGCACACTCCTTGGCTCTTGCCGCCTCTTCTGGGGGCACCCTGAAGCTAAGCATCGTCATACATGGGCAGCTTAGTGTATGACACCAGGGTACGCAAGCCCTTTTTTGCCTTTGATCAGGGCATTTGCCCCATTTTGGCTTGTCAGTTCCCGCTCTCGAGCAGATCATCCAGCGCTTGGTGGAAGTGGATGAGGGCTACTTCGTGGCGGCCGACGAGGGTTTCTTCGACCAGGCCGGAGGATAGGGACTGCTGAATCTTGACGGCTTGGGGGAAGTCTTCGTCGGCGCCGACTCGTTGGTGTAGCTCCAGGGTGCGCTCGTAGTGGGGGCGGGTTTGTTCCGTGACCGGTTCGGGGGTGTAGAGGGTCATGGTGACGTCGGTGTGGTCTACAGCGGTGGGCAAGAACTGGTACACCGCAAAGTGATCCACGCTGTGGCTCAGAATGACGTTGGGAGCGATCAGATACTCCACCGTGGCCCGGCCGAGCAGGTCCCACTGATCCTCAGGGGCTTCGGCCAACTCCAGGATCGACTTCTGGCAGGTTTGGAACCGCAGGTTGGGGCCGTAGCCCCGGTAGGTCATGGGCTGGGACAGGTAGTACTTGCCCACCGTGGTCCGGTGCAGCGAGAACACGTGGTACGACTCCAGAAACGTGTCCACCATCAGCTTCCAGTTGCACGGCCAGCTCGACTCCCACCGGTCGAACG
This sequence comes from Acidimicrobiia bacterium, assembly GCA_022821445.1. Lineage (GTDB taxonomy): Bacteria > Actinomycetota > Acidimicrobiia > Acidimicrobiales > Bin134 > Poriferisocius. The sequence continues at coordinate 6,553 of JAJEDQ010000039.1, forward strand.
GGAGGTAGCTGCC
>JAJEDQ010000228.1 GCA_022821445.1 Acidimicrobiia bacterium
TCGAACAGGCGGGAGTAGGTGGACTGGTCCTTCTCGGCCACGATCTCCACTGCGTCGAAGTGATCGGCCAGCCCGGAGGCGGCGATCTTGGTTTCCTGGTTCCACAGGTCGCCCTTGGTGATGAGCACCAGGCGATAGCGGCGCTCCAACGATTCGATGGTCTCGGCTACTCCGTCGAGCAGCTCCACCGGGTGGGTGTGCATTTCCTTGGCCCAGCCCACAATGGTGTGGATCTCCTCCGCGGTGATCTGTCCTACGGTGGCCTCGATCGCAGTCTCGATCATCGACAGGACGAACCCCTTGATCCCGTAGCCGAAGATGGCCACGTTGTGCCGCTCTAGTTCGATGAGCCGCTCGTGGAAGTCCACATCGGGCAGGTAGCGGGCCACCAGATCGGCCATCCGCTGCTCGTAGTCGGCGAAGATCGACTCGTTGTGCCACAGGGTGTCGTCGGCATCGAGGCCGACGGTTTCGATCATGGGGAGCCTCGCCCCGCGGCCAATCCGACGGTTTCGACGGGGGCCGCGGTCACAATGCCAGTGATCCGTAGGCCGGCTTGACCACCTTGTTGATGATCTCCAGGCGCTCATCGAAGGGGATGAAGGCGCTCTTCATGGCGTTGATGGTGAGCCACTGGATATCGGCCCAGCCAAAGCCGAACTCGTCCACCAACTGCATCACCTCTTGGGTCATGGAGGTGGCGCTCATCAGGCGGTTGTCGGTGTTGACCGTCACCCGGAACCGCAGATCGCTCAGCACCTTGATGGGATGCTCGGCGATAGACGGCGCCGCCCCGGTGTGGACATTGGAGGTGGGGCACAGCTCGAGGGGGATGCGCCGGTCCCGCACGAAAGCGGCCAAACGGCCCAGCTTGGGGGTGCCGTCGGGGTGGAAGTCGATGTCGTCCACGATGCGGACCCCGTGGCCCAGTCGCTCGGTGCCGCAGTACTGCACCGCCTCCCAGATGGACGGCGGGCCGTAGGCCTCCCCGGCGTGGATGGTGAAGTGGAAGTTCTCCCGCTGGATCAGGTGGAAGGCGTCCAGGTGGCGGGTGGGCGGGTTGCCGGCCTCGGCCCCGGCGATGTCGAAGCCCACCACCCCCTGGTCGCGGTGGCGTATGGCCAGCTGCGCGATCTCCAGCGAGCGGGCCTCGGTGCGCATGGCGGTGAGCAGCGTTCCGATGCGGATGTTCCGGTTGGCACTGCCCGCTTCGAATCCGGCCACCACCGCCTCTACTACTTCGTCCAAGCTCAGCCCGCCTTCGGTGTGCAGCTCCGGGGCGAATCGCACCTCGGCATAGACCACTCCATCGTCGTCCAAGTCTTCGGCGCACTCGGCCGCCACCCGCTCCAAAGCGTCGCGGGTCTGCATGACCCCCACCGTGTGGGCGAACGTCTCCAAGTACAAGGTGAGGTCGAGTCGGCTGGCCCCCCGCACCATCCACCGGGCCAAATCATCGGCATCGGTGGTGGGCAGATTGTCGTAACCGGTTTCTGCCGATAACTCCACCACGGTCTGCGGTCGCAGCCCCCCGTCCAAGTGGTCGTGCAACAACACCTTGGGGGCGGCTCTTACTTCTTCGATTTTCGGATGTATCACTGGCTTAAGGTTAGGCAACCCGGTCGGCAATCAGGCGGCGAGGTTCAGGAGCGGTGTCGGCGATGGTCAAGGCCGAACTCAGGGCGTTGTGGGCCGTTGGCAATAGGGAGGGGTCGTCGGTGTGGAGTTCGGCGATCACTTCACCGGCAGTCACAAGGTCGCCGTGTACACGGCGGAGGAGCACTCCGGCCGACGCCGACACGTCGTCCTCTTTGCGGGCCCGTCCTGCGCCCAGCCGCCAAGCGGCCACTCCGACGGCTAGGGCGTCGATGCGGTTGATCACCCCATCGGCCGGGGCGGTCCAGTGGTCCACCACTTTGGCGGTGGGCAGGGGAGCGGCGGGGTCGCCCCCTTGGGCGGCCACCATGGCTTGCCATGCGTCCATGGCCTGACCGGAGGCCAGCACTTCGGCCGGGTCGGCATCTAGGCCGGCCAACTCGACCATTTCTCGGGCTAGGGCCAGGGTCACCTCTATCAAGTCGGCGGGGCCGCCTCCAGCCAGGGTTTCGACTGATTCGGCCACTTCTAGGGCGTTGCCCGCGGCCAGTCCTAGTGGCTGGTCCATGTCGGTGAGCAGGGCCACGGTGTCCACGCCGTGGGCGTGGCCCAGCCCGACCATGGTTCGGGCCAGCTCCTCGCCCATGGCCGGGTCGGGCAGGAACGCCCCCGAGCCGAACTTCACATCCAGCACCAGACCGGCGGTGCCCTCGGCGATCTTTTTCGACATGATCGAGCTGGCGATCAGCGGGATCGATGCCACCGTCCCGGTCACATCCCGCAGCGCGTAGAGCACTCGGTCGGCCGGGGCCAGATCGGCGGTGGCCGCGGCGATCACCGCGCCCACCTCCTGAAGTTGGGCGAGGAACTCGTCGTCGCTCAGGGCAGCTCGCCAGCCGGCGATGGCATCCATCTTGTCGAGCGTGCCCCCGGTATGGCCCAAACCCCGGCCGGAGAGCTGCGGCACTGCCGCTCCACACGCGGCCACCAGCGGGCACAGTACCAATGACACTTTGTCGCCCACCCCGCCGGTGGAGTGCTTGTCGACGGTGGGGCGCGCCAGGCTCGACAAGTCCAGCCGCTGGCCGCTGTTGATCATGGCCGCGGTCCAGGTGGCCAGCTCCCGGGCGGTCAGGCCCCGCCACACGATGGCCATGAGCAGCGCGGCGGCCTGCTCGGCCGGGATTGCTCCCGTGGTGACATCATCGATGAACCAGTTGATCTGCTCGTCGCTCAACTCGCCGCCGTCTCGCTTGGCGACGATGAGATCGACCGCGTTCACGATCCGTCCTCGCCTCGGAGCATCATGCGCCTGCGTTCACGATCCGTCCTCGCCTCGGAGCATAAAGCGCCTGCGTTCACGGCAGATCGTCGGGGCCGAAGGCACCGGGCAGCAACTCGCCCACGGTGTGGGTCTCGTTCACCTGGCAGCTGGCCCCGCCCGCCTCATAAAGCAGTTGGCGGCAGCGTCCGCACGGGGTGAGCGGGTTTCCCTCGCCGTCGGTCACCGCCACCGCCACCAGCCGTCCGCCGCCGGTGCGGTG
>JAJEDQ010000158.1 GCA_022821445.1 Acidimicrobiia bacterium
TCCCACCAGTCCACCGACCGGTTCACGATCACGATGTTCACCGCCCCCACCAGGGCGATCACCACCGACCGCCGAGCCTTCACCGCGGTCTCCGCGGGGATGCGGCGCACGGCCAGATAGCCGATGAACACGAGCACCATCACCAGGGTGGTAACCAGCCGGACGTCACCCCACTCCCACCAGGTTTGCCAGGTGGGACGGCCCCAAATGGAACCGGTCACCAGAGTCAACACCCCGAACACCACGCCGATCTCGGCCGAGGCATGGGCCATCATGTCCCACCAGTCGGTGCGCCACCGCAGATAGGCCAGACTGGCCAAGAAGGTCAGCCCGAACCCGGTGTAGGCCAAGATGGCCGACGGGACGTGCACGAACATCAGGCGCACCGCGTCGAACTGGCCCACCACGTCGCCCTGCTCGGTGATGCGGGTGTCCTCGGGCACCCAGGCGAAGGCCAGCGCCACCAGCACGGCAAAACCGGCCAGCGTCATCCAGCCCAGCACTTTCGTGGCCCTCGACGACGTGGTCGCCGGGATGCAGTCGCCGGTTCCCGTCGACTCGGTGGTTGCCGTGGTCACGCTTCCTCCAAAAGAGCCCCGTAGAGATCAGAGACTTTCATGGTGAACACCGCACTCATTTCTCATGCTTCCTCCAAGAGAACCCCGTAGCTCAAAGCTCCGAACACCGCATAGATTGCGGCGAATCCGGCCAAAAGGCCCAACCAGGCCCAACCTTCGGCGCCGGCCACGCCGAACGCGTCTTGAAACGCCCGAGTGGCGCCGATGAGCACCGGGGCCACCACCGGCAGCAGCAGCACCGGCAAAAGGGTCTCCCGCACCCCGAGTCCGGCTACCAGCGCCCCGTACAGCGTGCCCGCGGTGGCCACTCCGGCGGCCGCGGCCAACCCGGCGCACACCAGCAGGCCGTAGCGGTACACGGTCACATCGAACAGCAGAACAATCCCCGCCCCCAACAGCACTTCCAGCGCCACCAGCTGCACGGCGATGGCGGCCGCCTTGCCCCCGAACACCGAAATGGGGTCGATGCCCGACAACAGCAGCCGGTCGGCGGCCCCGTCGGCCAAGTCCACCGCAAACGAGCGGCCGATGGCCAGCAGCGAGGCCAACAGCACCGTCACCCAGAAAAGCCCGGGGGCATAGGTGCGGAGGGCCTCCTGGTCGGTGTCCAGCGCGAAGGCGAACAGCACCAGCACCGTTACCGCGAACGGCACGATCTGGTTGAGCCCTACCCGAGAGCGCATCTCGATCCGCAGGTCTTTGCCCGCGATCAGCCACGCATCACGAAACACGGCGGTCGTCCTCCGCGCCCGGCGGGGAGATCGGGCTCTGCGACTCAGTCGGGTCGTCAGCGCGCACCACGCCTCCGACCACGCTCACCACCCGGGGCTCCAGCACCGCGATGCGCTCCAGCTCATGGGTGGCCAACACCACGGTGGCCCCCGCCGCAGCCGCACCGCGCACCAGCGCGTCCACGGTGTCGCGCGTCTGCTGGTCCAGGCCGGCGTGGGGCTCGTCCAACAGCCACAGCTCGGGCCGCCGCACAACGAGCGAGGCAATGGATGCCCGACGGCGCTGACCGGCCGACAGCCGCGCCACCCGGGTGTCGGCCAAGCGCCCGGTAAGCGAGAGACGCTCCATGGCCTCGTCGACATCAGTGGAGTCGGCCCCTGCGGCCCGAGCCCAGAAGGCCACGTTCTCGTTCACCGTGAGGTCGTCGTACAGCCCGGTGCGATGGCCCAACAGGGCCACTCGGCGGCGCACCATTCGCCGCTCCGAATTCAAATCGTGGCCCAGCACCCAGCCCTGGCCGGTGGACAGCGAGCACAGCCCGGCGCACAATCGCAGCAGGGTGGTCTTGCCGGCTCCGTTCGGTCCCTTGAGCAGGACGATCTCCCCCGGCGTGATGTCGAGATCAACTCCGGCCAAGGCGGGAAACCGCCCCAACAACGTCACAGCGGCCCGGAGCCGGACAGCAGATTCCACAACTCCACTCAGGCTACAGGGGTGCTCTCCCATCGCAGAAACCAGGGAAACCGCAGCATCTGCTTCCCCAGCTAGCCAAAATCCCACCAAAGATCGAAGAAACCTGAAAGATCAGATAATTCGCTTGCTCACCCCAAGGTGTCGGGCTAGGTTTCGGAACTAGCCCTAACGGGCGGGGAGAGTGGACCTCCCCGCCCTAAGGCTTGCCTTAGCCAGGGGCAAGCCCTGCTTGGAGTATTCCAGTGGGGCCTGCCCGTGTCAACAGTGAATGAAATTTAGTGAAAGGGGCCAAATTCTCTGCCGCCACCCTCTCGTCCGCACATCAATGCCCTAGCATCAACGACGTGTTCGCGCTGGTGACCGAGAAGGCCTATGGGCAGCACCGGTCCTACTTCGACACTCTCGACAAAGAAGGCCACGGTCTCCATTGGCTGCGATTGGCCGACGACGGCGAGCTCCACGGCCCTTCCGATGCCCACCCCGAGGTGGGGTGGCTGTCGAGCGACGTGTTCTTCGGCGGGCTTATCGAGCGGTTCTTCGAGATCGTGGAGGCCGCGCCCGATTTTCGCTGGCTCCAGTCGGCAGCCGCCGGCGTGGATCTCGAGGAGTACCAGATGCTGATGAGCCGAGGGGCTCGAATGTGCAATGCCCACCTCACCGCTATCCCCATCGCCGAATTCGTGCTTAGAGCGGCACTCGACGTGTTCCAAGATGCCGAGCGCTGGCGGAACGCACAGGCCGAAGGCCGCTGGGAGCATCACAATTTCCGGGAGGTATGGCGATCCCGATGGCTGATCATCGGCCTCGGGGCCATCGGCGCCGAGACCGCCCGCCGAGCCCAAGCGTTTGAGGCCCATGTGACCGGCGTGCGCCGCCACCCCCAAGGCGACGAGCCGGTTGACGCCATGATCTCGCCCGCCGAGGTGCCCGCTGCCCTACCCGAGGCCGACGTTGTGGTACTGGCTGCCCCCGCCACCCCAGAAACCGAGAACCTGGTGGACGACGACTTCTTGTCGGCCATGAAGCAGGGATCGGTGCTGGTGAACATCGCACGAGGCAAGCTGGTGGACGACGAGGCCCTGCTGCGAGCCTTGGACGGCGACCGCTTGGCAGCCGCAGTCCTTGACGTGTTCAACACCGAGCCTCTAGAACCCGCCCATCCCTATTGGACTCATCCCAAGGTGGTGCTCACCCCCCACTCCTCCGGCGGGGGCATCGGGCGCTGGGAACGGGCCGCGTAGTTGTTCTGCCACAACATGCGCCGCCTGCTGGCCGGTGAGCCGCTGGTAAACGAGTTCACAA
>JAJEDQ010000236.1 GCA_022821445.1 Acidimicrobiia bacterium
AGCCGGTGGCGCGTACAACCGCCGGGCGGTGGCCCGCATGATTCTGGGCGGAGTGTTCGAGCGGTTCCCCGGTCTCAAGCTGGCCATGACCGAACAGCCCGGGGTGTGGATCCCCGCTGCCCTGATCGAGCTCGATTCGGCGGCTCTGGCACCGCTGCCGTTGGCCAACGCGGAGCTGTCTAAAGCTCCGAGCGAATACTTCAAGCAAAACGTGTTTGTCGGGGCCAGCTTCATCGCCACATTCTAGGTGGAGGCCGCGGTGGGGGACTGGTGGTGGACGAACATCTTCTGGGGCCGCGACTATCCGCACCCCGAGGGCACTTGGCGCTACTCCGACGACCCCGACGAAACCCCCATGACCCACCTATCGCTGCGCCACGCCATGGCCGGCGCCCCCCACGACAAGGTTCGGGCCATCGTCGGGGAAAACGCGGCCCGGGTCTACGGGCTCGACATGGCCGCGCTGCGGTCGATCGCCGGTGAGATCGGTCCGAGCATCGAGGAAATCACCACTCCGCTGGAGGCCATCCCAGCCTTGGACGGGCCCGAGCGCAAGGGTTACGGCTATTTCGCATTCCGAACCGTCGGCCCTTATGCGTGAGTCTTGGCTCAAGAATCAGATTGCAAGCCCTCCCGAAGGAGTACAGGAGATGACTGCTCGCAGCGACACCAGGGTTGCCATTGTTACCGGGGCACGGCCTTGGGGGGTGGGCGGAGCCACGGCAATGGCCCTCGCCCAACGCGGTTACGACATTGCGTTGATTGACCTTCGCCAGGATTGGGGTGAGCAGAGCGCTGAGGCCATCTTGGAGGAAACCGGCCAGCGGGCGATCTGGGTGGGGGCAGACGTGTCGAATCGTGATGAGGTCGCCGGGATGGCCGAAACTGTGCTCGGAGAGTTCGGCCGCATTGACGCCCTGGTCAACAACGCCGCAGTCGGTGGGGCCAGCAGCACTGAGGACTTCGATGTGGAGGAATTCAATCGGGTGATCGGCGTCAATTTGCTCGGTCCGATGCTGTGTGCCCAGGCAGTAATTCCGGCGATGAAGGAGGCCAACTATGGCCGGGTGGTCAGCGTGGCCTCGACGGCGCCCTTCAACCCGCCTCCAGCAGATATGAGCCCCGTGTCTCTGTACAACGCCGCCAAGGGAGGTTTGATTGCCTGGACCAAGTCAGCCGCCGCGGAATTGGCCCCCTACGGCATCGTGGTGAACGTTGTCGCCCTAGGCGGCATCTCGACTGGCGGCATGGGCAGCGAGAATCCTCCGACTCCCGAACAGGACGAGCATATGTTGAATGTCGTACACCGGGGCTTGCTGCCATGGGGCCGGGTCCTGCGAGTCGATGAAGCAGCCGATGTGATCGCCTATGCGGCCTCTGCACCGAGCCACGCAATGCTCGGGGCCACCATCCACGCCAGCGGCGGACGGGTCATGCCGCTCTGAATTCGGCTGAAGAAGAGTCCCGCAAAACCCGAGAAAGAGAAATGCAATGGAAGACGGAGAGCAGGTCCGCCGGGTGGTTACAGGGCACGATGGGGCTGGCCGGTCGGTGGTCGTTTTCGACGACGTTCACGACTACAAGCGGCGGATTCAGATTTGGACCACAGAGGGCGCCCCGGCGGATAACTCTGGCGCGGTCACCGATGCCGCCCAGCGCGAGACTCGCCTGGAAGCCCCTCCGCAAGGATCGATGTTCTGGCTGGTGGAGCTTCCTCCCAGCCAGGAGATCGCCCCTGAGGAAGTTGCCTCCACGGCTGAGAGGCTCGCCGCAGAGGGCGCGGTCACCCATAGCGACAGCCGACCCGGCATGCACACCACCAGGACGATCGACTACATGGTGGTTCTCGACGGCGAAGTCACCCTGTTATTGGACGAGGGCGAGGTCACCCTGCACAAGTACGACACGGTGGTCCAACGCGGGACTGCCCACCATTGGGAGAACCGAGGCACCGAGCCGGCCCGCTTGGCCTTCGTTCTGCTCGATGCCCTGCCGCTGCGGTGAGCGGATCCGCCTGGCCGGATTGGCGGAACACCGACCGGATCGCTCGATGCCCTGCCGCTGCGGTGAGCGGAACCGCCTCAGCGGGTGGTGGTGACGGACACCAGGCTGCGATGGGGGAAGGCCCAACCGTTGGGGCGGCGCTCCCCGAGGGTATGGAATCGCCGGTTGAGGTCGTCTTTGTGGCGCTCTAGGGCGGCGGCTCTGTCGGGGTCGATGCCCACCACCCGATCGCACCACTGATCGAAGCTCTCGTACACGGCCTCTGAGGTGTAGGTGAACCGGCGCAGCGAGTCGAACTGGTCTCGGTCGAGTTCATCCAGGCGTTTCTGGGCCGCGGTGCGAACGGCGGTCTCGTCGATGACCGGGTAGCCCATCGAGTCTTCGGGCCCTTCAATTTCTGGCTCCGCTACATAGAGCGTCCCTCCGAGCCGGAGCACCCTGCCGGCCTCTTCGAGAGCCTGGGCCATGTCATCGGTTGGGATGTGGTGCAGGGAGTTGGAGAAGACAACGACATCGAAGGAGTTGTCGTCGAACGGGAGGGCCTGGCCCGGCGCGTCGACATACCTGCCGGGATGCTCGGGATCGGCCTCCAGAGCCTGTCGGAGCATCTCGGCGCCGCAATCAGCGCCGATGGCGCGTGCCCCCTGGCTGTGCAGCCACCGCACCAGTGCGCCGTCACCACAGCCCACATCCAGTACATCCCGTCCGGTCACGTCGACGGTTTCAGCAAGGACGTCGGTGCCACGGCGAAGGGTCATGCCACCAGGCTAGGGCACACCTTCCCTCAGTCGACCTTAACCGTGGTGGCGATGATGGATCGCCGGTCGTAGGGGGCGGTTTCGCCGGCGAGGTCGACCGGGATCACGCGCATGGCAGAGTCGTATGGTGAGCCCCCAACTCGGAAGGTGAACGTTCCGGGCTCGGTAACGAGAGCCATGTCGAGGCCGTGGAAGGCCAGTCGGCTGGGATGGATGGTGAAGGTGACGGTGCGGGACTCTCCGGCGGGGATGGGCACTCGGGCGAAGCCGATAAGCTCGCGGATTGGCCGGGCTACCGATGCGACCTCGTCGGTGGCATAGAGCTGCACGACCTCATCACCATCGCTTGATCCGGTGTTGGAGATGAGTACTGCAATCGTGGTGGCCTCCGTTGTCGACCCGGGTGTCACTGAGGGCTCGCCATATTCGAACGTGGTGTACGACAGGCCGTGCCCGAACCAATAGAGCGCGTCGGATTCACAATCGACATAGCTGCCGTAGAACTCCGACCGGTCGCCCCGTCGCCGCATGTCGTAGTGCAGCGGAACCTGACCGACGTGTCTGGGCAGAGAGACCGGGAGACGTCCCGCAGGGTTGACGGCGCCAACCAGCACATCGGCAATGGCCGCGCCACCTTCTTCGCCAGGAAGGATCGACCAGAGCAGGGCATTGGCGGCCGCAGCCTCATCGGCGAGGGTATGGACCCGTCCGCTGATCACGACGACGACGGTTGGGGTGCCGGTGGCCGCGACCTCGGCTACGAGTTGCGACTGGACTCCGGGAAGGCCCAGGTTGGTGGCGTCGCGGGCCTCACCGACGGTGGCGTCGGCAACCAGCCCCGAGCGGGCGCCAACGCACACAATGGCAACGTCGGCTGAGGCCGCGGCGGCAACGGCATCCCCTATTCCCGATACATCGTCGCCGGTATCGGCACACCCTGCTACGTGAACGACCTCGGCGCCGGATAGAGCGGCCCGCAAGCCTTGAAGCGGCGTCACATGGGGGGTGAAGTGCGGTCCCGGGGAGAACGTGCCACCGGCCTCGGGCAGCTGGTCGAGCCCTTGATCCATGCCGAGAGCCTCCATGGCCTCCAGCATTTCTGCACTGCGGTTCTGGTAGATGATCTCCAGATGCGCGGGATAGTGGTAGTCGCCCTGGAGAAGCCGAGGATCGTCGGCGTGGGGGCCGATGACCGCCACTTGGGAGATCGAGGGGTCGAGAGGCAGCACGCCATCGTTCTCCAGCAGGATCACCCCTTCAGCGGCAGCCCGCCGGGCCAACGCCCGCTGGTCGGCGGTGTCGAAGACGTTGGGGGCAGATTCGGCGTCCACATAGGGGTTCTCAAACAGCCCGAGCCGGAACTTTTGGGCCAGCACCCGGGCACACGACTCGTCGATGATTGACTCGTCGATTCGGCCTTCTTGGACTGCGGTTGGAAGGTGCTTGTAGCAGTCGAGGGCGGGGAGCTCGATATCGAGGCCCGCGCTTAGAGCTTGGATGGCCGACTCAGTGGGATCTGCCGCGGTCATGTGGTTGAAGTGCAGTTGCATGACCGCGAAGTAATCGGCCACCACTGTGCCGTCGAAGCCCAGTTCGCCGCGCAATAGGTCAGTGAGCAGCGCCCGGCTGGCCGCTACCGGCACGCCATCGATCGAGGAGTAGCTGTTCATGATCGATTCCAGGCCAGCCTCGCGGATGGCGGCCGCGAACGGCTCGGCGTACACCTCGCGTAGCTCTCGATCGCCGAGGTGGACAGGCGCTTGATTCCGGCCCCCAAGGGAGTATCCGTACCCGAGGAAGTGCTTGCCGGTACACACAACGCCATCGGCCAGATTGTCGGTCTGGAGCCCTCGCACATAGGCCACTCCCATTCGGGCGCACAGCTCGGGGGATTCTCCGTAGGTCTCCTCCACCCGGCCCCATCGGGGATCCCGGGCCACGTCCAGTAGGGGGGAGAGGTTGTGGCGGGCGCCAACGGCGGTCATCTGGGCGCGGATCACCTCGGCCACCTCGGCCATGAGATCGACGTTCCAGGTGGCCGCCAGGCCCAGCCCTTGGGGGAACGTGGTGGCGCCGCGGTGGAGGAAGCCGCCGACGCCCTCCTCGTGGATCACCGTGGGGATCCCCAGTCGAGTGCGTTCCACCAGCACTCTCTGGATGTCGTTGCCGAGCTGGGCCGATTCGTTGGCCAAAAGGCCGGTGCTCGCGCCGATACGGGTTACTTGGCCGATGCCGTCGGCCAGCATCTCTGCTACATGGTCAGGGTCGAAGGTCTCGTTTTGAACCAGCGCAGTGAGCCAAATCGCTCCGAGCTGGGCCATCTTCTCCTCCAGCGTCATGCGCCCAAGGAGGTCGGCTACTCGGTCGTCGATGGCTGCGCTCGGATCGCGGTACGTCTCAGTCATGGAGTCTCTCCTTGGTGGCTGCCTCTGCTTATCACTCCTGCAAGCGGCGCATGATGCCCTGGTGCAAGCGGTGAAGGCCGCACTCACACCACCTGGCGGAGGATGAGGGCGATTCCGCCCGCGAGGGCGACAAGAAGCACAGCGGGGCGAAACCAGGCCCGATCGAGGAAGGGACGAACAAAGCGGGCCAAGAACAGCCCCAGAATGATGCCGGGAATGAGCCAGCCGATGAGTTCGATCTCATGCAGGCCGAACTCGCCGGTGGCGAGGAGCCCGATCAAGGCGGCAACCGCCACCATCAGGAATACCGTGCCAACTGTGCCTCGCAGCGTCGCCGGCTTCATATCGCTGAATGTGAGCACGAATGCAGGACCGGGCAAGGCAGCGGTCATGCTTGAGAAGCCAACCCCCATTCCGGTGGCAACCTCCACCCTAGGCGTCCGGGCAATCCGAAATCCGCAGAGAAGCGATAGGGCGCCGGCCGCGGCAAGGCTCCCCACCAAGAGCGAGATGACCTCGTCACTGACCATGGAGAGCACTACCAGTCCAGCAGCCAAGCCGAATGGCAGACCGTATGCACATCGTCGGACGGCCCTGCGGTCGGTGTGGCTGCGTTCGACGATGACATTGCGAATGCCGACAATTTGGCCGACGACGATGAGCGGCCCAGGGGCAAAACTCGGGTCGATGGCCACCAGAGCCGGCCCTGCCACGAGGGCCAACCCGATGCCCAGACAGCCCTGGGAAATGGCCCCCGCGGCCGAGAAGCAGATGATTATGAGTGTCTCGAGCGGGGTCAGGGCAGCATTCCCGAACTAGTGGAGTCGCTCATACCTTCTTGGGGTCGGGGATGCCGGGGCGGGTGCCCTCCTTGTGCTCGACGAACTCGATGAGATAGCCGTCGAAGTCCTTCACGTAGGCCATGATCACCGGCCATCGGTCGAGATGGGTGGGCTCCATGACCGATTCACAGCCGGCGTCCATGGCCCGCTGGTAGAGCCGATGGCAGTCCGACGTGTTGATGTAGATCTTCCACATGGCGGTGCCCATATCGATAGGGCCCTCGTTGTCGAGGTGCTGCGCCAACTGGAGGCGTGATCCGCCGTGGGGCGACTGGATTACCGCTTCCAATGCACCGGGAATCTCGAGGCGGTGCTGTAGCTCGAGCTCGCACACATCCACCCAAAACTCCAGAGCCCGGTCCATGTCTTCCACGTTGATGCAGTACTGGGCAAGGATCTGGGTCATACGTCCTCCTTGAGAGCGCCATTGGCGAGCTGTTGCCGGTGTGACAGTACAGTGTGATCAGCGATCTAGCTGTTGTACTCGCCCAAAATTCGAGAGGGAGCTGACCAATGCCCAACCCTGTCGCCGGCGTTGACCAAGGCAATGCCCCATACATCATCGTCTCGTCCGACACTCACGCCGGGCTCTTTGTAGAGGACTACCGCGAGTATCTGGAGTCTTCGCTCCATCCCGAGTTCGACGAGTGGCTGGTCACCCGCCACCAGCACCGGGCCATGGTCGAGGAGATCAACGGCGAATACGTCGAGCAGTGGGAGAGCGAGAACGAGATCGGGTTGAAGGGGGCCTTCGACCCCGAGATCCGCGACAAGACCCTGGATGCCGACGGCGTGGCCGGCGAGATCATCTTTGCTGACGGCGATGCGGTCACTGGAATGGAGGCTCCGCCGTTCGGGGCTGGTCTGTCAGCCGGGCAGATCACCGACTCCCGTCAGGCCTGTGCCGGCGCCCGGGCCCACAACCGCTGGCTCGAGGAGTTCTGTGCCACCAACCCGCCTCGCCGCGGCGGGGTGGCCTTGGTGCCGATCACTCACGGCGTCGAGGAGTCGGTGAAGGAGATCGAGGCGCTGGCCGGCAAGCCCGGCGTGAAGGGCATCATGATCCCGACCATGTGGCATGAGCATCCGTCATACGGCCACGAGAGCTACGACCCGGTATGGGCCGCCTGTGCTGAGGCCGGGCTGGTGGTGCACACTCATTCGGGCGAGGCCGATAGGCCGTCGTACAACGAGAACATGGCCCAGTACATGCTCGAGGTGGCTTTCTGGACCCATCGGCCCCTGTGGCAGCTCCTCTTCTCCGGGGCCTTCGACCGCCATCCCGGCCTTCGCTATGTGCCGGTGGAGTGCGGCTCTTGGTGGCTCGGCGACCTGCTGTTCAAGGCCGATGCCATGTTCGGCGGGCGGAACTGGAAGGTGAAGAAGATGAGCTCGCAGACCAAGGGCCTCATTCAGCGCCTGCCGTCGGAGTACATAGGCACCAACGTGTTCATCGGCGCCTCCACCATGAGCAAAGTCGAGTTGCGGCGCCGCTACATGAACGGCGTTGACGCCCTGATGTGGGGCACCGACTATCCCCATCCCGAGGGAAGCTGGCCCAACACAGTTGAGCGCCTAGAGACCGACTTCCAGCAGATTCCCGTGGAGGAAACCCGTCTTTTGCTCGGGCTCAACGCCGTGCGGTGCTATGGCCTCGACATCGACGGGCTGTCGAATATCGCCAGCCAGATCGGGCCCACCCCCGAACAGCTCAACCAGGACCTCGGCCTGCGGACCGAGCCGGACGCCATCCGCGAGGCCCGGTTCTGGTTCGACGACTACAATATCGAGTGGCCTGAGTAACTCGCCAGACGCTGAAGAATTGACCGTGGCGGCCCTGCGCCTTGATCCGGCCGATGGCGGTCGGATCGTCTCGCTGGAGGTAGACGGGGTTGAGCTGCTGGCCCCTCGCCAGGGCGGCGATTGGCTCCGGTGGGGGTGTTATCCCATGGTGCCCTGGGCCGGGCGGGTGCGCCACGGCCGGTTCGAGTTCGATGGCGAGCAATACCAGCTGGAGTTGGATCTTCCCCCGCACGCCATTCACGGGGTGGCGTATCGGGCCAGTTGGGAACAGACCGGCCCTGCGACTCTGCATCTGAACATGGAGGGGCTGTGGCCCTTCGGAGGTTGGGCGGAGCAACGGTTCGAGGTATCTGAGCAGTCGCTGATCGTCGCCATGTCGGTGCAGGCGACACAGCGGATGCCGGTGATGGCGGGATGGCACCCGTGCTTTCTTAGGCAATTGTCACAAGGCGGCCAAGCGGAGCTGTCCTTCAGTCCCGATCACATGTGGCAACGAGACGATTTTGGGATTCCGACGGGGCAGCGAGTGGCGGCTCCTCCGGGTCCGTGGGACGACTGCTTCGGCGGTGTCACCTCGCCGCCGAAGGTGCGATGGCCCGGCTTCGGTTCGATATGGCTTGAATCCAACATGAATTCGTGGGTGATCTTCAACGAAGAGCCCGATCTGGTCTGCGTAGAGCCCCAAAGCGACGCCCCTGATGCGTTCAACCGCACTCCGGCGGTTCTTGAGCCAGGAGAGACGCTGGATGTATGGATGCGGATCTCGTGGGAACTCGAGGGATGAGCGTGGACCCTGACGGCGATTGACAGCGCAGCTTGACAGGACGCCGTGGACGGCACCGTAGATTGGTGGCCCATGAGCGACGATTACATCTTGTACGGCACGTCTGGGTCTATTGCGACGATCACCTTGAATCGGCCTGACTATCTCAATGCCATCGTCAGGCCAATGTGGACGCAACTCGACCAATGCGTCGCCGAGGCGAACCGCGATCCGGAGGTGAAGGTGATCGTGTTGCGGGGCGCTGGGCGGGCATTTTGTGCCGGTTTCGATTTCGGCGCCGACGGCGACCTCGCCGCAGTGCGGAGCGAGGGCCGGGCTTGGGATCCAGGACGAGACGCCATCGGGGTCACGAATCGCTGGGATGCACCGGTCCCGAATTTCATGGGCCTCTGGTCGAGTCCGAAGCCCACCATTGCCCAGGTGCATGGATGGTGTGTGGGCGGTGGTTCCGACATGGCCCTCTCAGCCGATCTTGTTATTGCGGCAGAGGACGCGCAGATCGGCACGCCGTATTCCCGGATGTGGGGCTGCTATCTGACCGCAATGTGGGTGTACCGGCTTGGGCTGGCCAAGGCCAAGGAGTACGCCCTGACCGGCAAGCCGCT
>JAJEDQ010000230.1 GCA_022821445.1 Acidimicrobiia bacterium
CCGGTTTTGGACAATTGTTTCCGAAGAAACCTTTCCCGAATACACAAAAACCCTCTTACATGTGGCGTTTCCAGCACTAATTTTGGTGATACCTGTGGCCGGATTCAAATTATTTGCAAACAGGAAAGCGCAACGGATTACCTTCAAGACACTTGCGATCTCGTTCGGACTTGGGTTTGCTGCTTTGGTCGTACTGCAAATGTGGTCAGACGATGCGCCCCTTGTCGATCTCTATTCTTCCGTACTTGGTTTATTCCTTGTACTGACTGCGCTAGTGTACTACATCGGATCCATGAGGAAGGCTTCGAATATATCCGATAACGAAGCCAACAGACTTTGGGACATATTCATGAATGGAGAACAAAGTCAGCTAGAGAATCTCGAGCTAAAATTGCAAAACATTGAGAACACACAGCAAGAACTCTTGGCTAGTTTATCCCAAGTTCACTTCTTGATTGAAAAACAAGGTCGCAGTTTGTGCTCCCCTGACATTGCAACCGCCAATGATGAAGACACTGACGCTTTATCGTATTTCGTCAGATTCAAGCAAACAATTAGCGACTGCCTGCACCGAGCATTAAGAGAACTCCGCTAGGCTGAGCGCAGGGTTTCGCATTGAACTGGCTAACATTTTCGTGCGGCTCTTCATGGCTCCAGCACCACTTTGATGGCGCCGGAGGCGCGGTTGGCGGCGGTGGCGAAGGCTTCGGCGGGGGCGTCTAGGGGGAAGCGGTGGGTGATTATGGCGTCGGGGAGCTCGGGGAGCTGGGCCAGGACGGCGGCGGCTACGTCCATGTCTCGGGTGGGGCCGTGGCGGCCGTACATGGAGGAGGGCACCAGGGTGACCTCCTTCATGCTGATTTCTATGCCGGGCAACTCCACTGGGTCCCAGTAGCTGCCCAGGATGACGATCTTGCCGCCGGGGCGGCACTTCTTCACGGCATCAGCCAAGGCTGAGGAGGTGCCGGCGGCCTCTACCACGATGTCGTAGGGCTCATCGGTTAGCGGGACGGCCCCTAGGCGCTCGGCGGCTTCCTTCTGGGCATCGTGGCGGGCCGATATGGCGACATCGCACCCGGCCAGGCCGGCCACAGCCAATGCGGTCTGGCCCACGGCCCCGCCGCCGATCACCGCCACCCGCATGTCGCCCCGCAGTCCGGCCAGGCGGAAGCCGTGTACCGCAATGCCCAGAGGCTCCACCAGACTGGCGTCCCGGGGGTCGGCCCCAGATGGCAGGGGCACGATGGCCTCGGGCCACATGAGCACTTCGTCGGCCATTCCCCCGTCACGGGAGATGCCGGCAATGTCACCCAGGGTGGCCGGACAGCAGTTGTAGTCGCCGGCCAGGCATAGCTCGCAGGTGCCGCAGCCGTGGATGGGCTCGATGGCCACCGGGCGGCCGTCGTCCAGCCAGCCGGCGAATTCGTGGCCGATGGTGAACGTGTTGAGCATTCCCAAAGGGAGCATGTGCAGATCGGACCCGCACACCCCCGCCGATGCCATCTTGATGCGCACCCCCTCGCCTTCGGGAGGGGCCACCTCCACCGTGGTGGGCTGGCCGTCGACGCATCGAACTGCTCTCATGGCTCCATCCTCTCACCGTGCGGGCCCGCGCTAGGTCTCATAGGCCCTTTGGGCGGGTGCCGATCACGCCGTCGGCTTCCAGTTGGGCAATCTCATTGGCCGACAGGCCTAGCTCGGCCAATATCTCATGGTTGTGCTGGCCCAGGGCGGGCGACGGGGAAGTGATCCAGCGGTCGACCGAGGCAAACCGATAGGGCATTCCCGGCATGGGGTGGGTCCCCACCGCCGGGTGCTCGACCATCTCGAACAGCCCCCGATGAGCAAGCTGGGGGTTCTCATGCTGGATCCGAGGATCCCAGGCCGGGGCGGCGGGCACGCCGGCGTCCACCAGCCGGGCCACCGCGTCGTCGAGACCCTGTTCAACAGCCCATGCATACAGCCCCTCGTCGATGGCGTCGTGGCCGGCCCGACGGCCGGCGTCGGTGGCATATTCGGGCCGGTCGGCCCAATCGGGAGACCCAAGCGCCTCCACCAGCGCCTGCCATTGCTCGTCGGTGGCCACGGCCAGCGCCAGCCATTGCTCGTGTCCCCGGCAGGGGTACAGACCCTGGGGAGCGGCGTAGGGACCCCGGTTGCCGGCCCGCTCCATCACGTTGCCGTAGGCGGTGTACTCCACGATCTGCTCGGCCGAGCAGTTGAGGGCGGCCTCCACCATGGTGGACTCCACGAACACTCCCCGGCCGGTGCGCTCCCGCACCGCCAGACCCAAGATAGCGGCATAGGCGCCGTGCATCCCGGCAATGGGATCGCACGGGCCGCGCATGATACGGGGCTGGTCGTAGGGATGGCCCGTCACCCAGGCCATGCCGGTGAGCTGCTCCATGGTCTGGGCGAACCCCACCCGCTCCCGCCACGGCCCGCTCAAACCGAACGCCGGCATCCGGGTGAACACCGCCTGGGGGTTGCGGGCCGAGACGGCCTCCCAGCTCAGGCCCCACTTCTCCACGACCCGGGGGGAGAAGTTCTCAATCACCACGTCGGCGCCCTCGATGAGCTGCCACAGCAGATCCATGCCCGCTTCGGTGTCCAAGTCGAGGGTCAGACCCCGTTTGTTGTGGTTGATGGCCACGAACATCGAGCTCCACTCCCACCAGTCCTCGGTGCCGAACATGAACCCGGTCATCCGCATGCCGTCGGGATGGCCAGTGGACTCGATGTGGAGCACATCGGCCCCCAGCATGGCCAGCGTGCCGGTGGCCGACGGCCCGGCCCACCAGCTGGTGAGGTCCAACACCCTTACCCCAGCTAGCGGTAGATCAGGAGAGCTGTCGGAATCGGCTTCGAGAGAAGACACCACGGGCCGCGGGCGGGCTTCGATCGTCCCGGTGTGCTCGCCCAGCGCGGGAGCAGCCGTCGCCGGGCGCCGCTCGCCGCCGTCGTCCATCAGGTAGGGCGGTCGGGGCTGGAGGAACCCGCCGGGGTTGCGCACGAACACCCCCCGGGCTGCGAACTGCTCGTTGTCGAGCACGCTGCGCCCGTCGTTCACTTCGGCCACCGGCACCCGCAGATCAGACGCCGCCTTGATGATCTCGGCCACGGTATGGCGAGACGTCCACGGGTGGACCATGGCATTCCACTCGTCCAGGCGACCGGCCCGCTCCCCGATCTGACTCCACTCGGTGTCGATGAGGTCGGGGCGCTCGATCATCAGCGCAAAGCCCTGGTACTGGAGGGCGGTGTTGGTGTTGAACCCCACCCAGCCGTCGAGGGCGGGCTCGATGGAGGGGGCCTCCACCGACCGGGCCACCCGGTCGAAGTCGTGGCCGCCTCCCCGCATGGAGTGGGCCAGGTCGCTGAACGTGGTGGCCGCGATGCCCATCACGTCGGCCACCGCCAAATCGATGTGCTCGCCCCGCCCGGTGCGCCGGGCTCGCAGGATGGCCGACAGCACCGCCGGGCCCGCATAGGCGCCGGATGTCCATTCGGCAATGCCGCCACCGCCGTGGATCGGGGGCTGGTCGGGCCGCCCCCGACAGGCGATGGCCCCGCACTGAGCCTGCACGGTGTACTCGGTGGATGGGTGGGAGACCAGCGGGCCGTCCTGACCGAAGGGGGTCACCGACAGCACCACCAGATGGGGATGGCGCTCAGCCCAGGCCCGGCCCAATCCCGAACCGGCGGGGAACGACTCCACCACGGCGTCGGCAGTGGCTACCAGCTCTTCGACATCTGGGTCGCCCGGCTGGCCGACAACGCCCCGCTTGGAGGCGTTGAGGAAGCCGAACAGTGCGCTGTAGCCCTTGAACTCGGCCCGAGTGGCCGACCAGCGGCGCATCGGGTCGCCTTCGCCGCTCTCCACCTTGATCACATCGGCCCCGGCATCGGCCAGCAGCTTGGATGCATAAGGGCCGGGCACCCCTGTCGAGAACTCCACCACCCGGATGCCGGACAGGATCGAACCCTGCATGTGGACGCCCTCGCCCGCAACCCCGACGTCAACCCGATCAGCGTCCTGGTTGGCTCCTGCCGTCATCGCGGCCTCACAAGTACCAGATCGGTTCTCACCCCGGTATCTTGTCGCATGAAAGGTTCCCGTACACTGGCCGACACCTGCCTAACGATCGCAGCAAAGGAACACTGCCGTGAAGCTCACCGACGTCAACTTGCTCGACCCCGACCGATTCGTGCGCCAGGAGCACCATGAGATGTTCAAGGTGCTGCGAGACCAAGAACCCGTCTTCTTGCACCAAGACCCCCATGGGCCAGCGTTTTGGAACGTGGTCAAACACGCCGACCTCGTCGAGGTGAAC
Source organism: Acidimicrobiia bacterium (assembly GCA_022821445.1). Lineage (GTDB taxonomy): Bacteria > Actinomycetota > Acidimicrobiia > Acidimicrobiales > Bin134 > Poriferisocius. The sequence goes on from JAJEDQ010000230.1 coordinate 4,335, forward strand.
CGCGACACCGAGCGCTTCTCCTCTGAGCTCCCACTTCAGGCCATCGCCGAGATCATGGGCGTTCCCCAGGAAGACCGC
>JAJEDQ010000233.1 GCA_022821445.1 Acidimicrobiia bacterium
TCCCACCACCACCGCGGTGACCAGGCAGGCGAAGGCGGCCAGAAATACCGCCCCTTCAAACGGGATCACCGGCAGGTCGAATTCGCTGTCGCCGATGGAGAAGTTCACGCCCCGCACCATGGCGGTGGTGAGCATGGCCCCCAGTCCGGCGAAGGCGAACTGCCCCAGTGAGAGCTGGCCGGCCCAACCGGTGAGCAGGGTGAGCGACATGCCCACGATGGCCAACAACAACATGAGGGAGTAGAGGAAGTGACGCGACGGCCGGGTCACGATCAGCGGGAGCACGATGGCCACCGCCAGCGCCACGGTGACGGTGATCTGGGGCAGGTAGCGCACCCACCAGAGCTGTTGGAGCTGGCGGGGCACCGGTCGCACCCGGGGGGCGAACGACATCGACTGGGCCCCTTCGCTGCCCCGCTGGCGCCGGTGGTACGACAGCACCGCGATCAGCATGGCCACAAACAGCCCCGCGTCAATCAGCCCCGGCTCTTCGAAATAGTTGAACAGCAGCGTCGCCTCAGCCCCGCCGATCACCGCGCCGGCCAGCAGCGCCACCGGAAGCGAGTGCATCCGGGCGATCAGCGCCGCGGCAAGGGCCCGCAGTAACAGCCCCGGCCCCAGCGTGGCCGCCTCTATCACCGTGCCCTGGCCCTTGAGCGGGGCCACCAGCACCGCGGTGATGGCCGATAGCAGCCCGGCGATGGTCCACACCGCGGTGGACATGGCCTTGGTGCTGATGGCCGACAGCCGGGCGGCGTCGGGGTTCTCGGCCGAGGCCCGAATGGCCGTGCCGTATTTGGTGCGCTCCAAGAACAAAGCCAGCACGGCCACGAGCACCGGCACCACGATCAGCACCAGGAGCTGTGCGCTGCGAATCCTGATGTCGAACAGCTCCCAACGGCCGTCGAACGGGGTGGGGAAGCTGGCGATGGCGGTGTAGTTGGGCAGCCAGAAGCCGGCCAGGAACACCACCTGCGCCGCGCCCATGGTGGCCACGAACAAGATCACCTTGGGGGCGTTGGCCAGGCGCCGTACCACGGTGAGCTCGATGATCCCGCCGAAGGCGGCCCCTGCGGCCAGCCCGGCAATGAGGGCTATGGGATAGGGCACGCCGTATTTGGCCACCAGCAGCCCCAGCAGCGCCCCGCCGAATGCCCCCACTTCCGCATGGGCGATGTTGATCACCCGCGAGGATCGGTATATGAGCACCAGGCCAACGGCCATCACCCCGTAGGTGATGCCGGTGACCAGCCCGTTGAACACGATCTGGCGGTTGAAGGTGAAGGCCAGCACACCGTCGACGGTGCCCAATAGAGCAGGGATGGCTGCCACCATGCTCAGCCGCCCGATCCCGACTGTCCGAGGAAGACGGCTCGGGCCAAATCGTCGCGCTCGGCCAGCTCTTGGGCCGGGCCCTCAAAGCGAATCTGTCCCTTCTCCAAGAAGATGGCCCGGTCGGCCACCGCCAACGCCACGTTCAGCGACTGCTCCACGATGATCATGGTCTGCCCGTCTTCGCGGAGCCGCTCCACCACTTCCAACAGCGACTGCACGGTTACGGGGGCCAAGCCGAGCGACAGCTCGTCGATCATCAAGATCTCCGGGTCGTGCATCAGCGCCATGGCCAGCGACAGCATCTGCTGCTGCCCGCCGGAGAAATCACCGGCCACCGCCGAACGCCGCTCGGCCACCACCGGGAACAGGTCGTAGGCCCGCTCCAAGCGCGGCTCGAGTTCGGCGTTGCCGTAGCGGTACCCGGCCATGCGCAGGTTCTCCTCCACCGACAAGCCGGGGAAGATGGCCTTGCCCCCGGCCAACTGCACGATCCCGATCTTGGCCCGCATCCCCGGGTCGGCATAGGTGATGGTGCGCCCGTGGAGCCGCACCACGCCTCGCTGGGGCACCCCCAGCCCGCTCACCACCCGCAGCACCGTGGACTTGCCCGCGCCGTTGGTGCCCAGAAGGGCCAGCGACTCCCCTTGGCGCACTTCGAAGCCGATGTCGAACAGCACCTGCACCTTGCCGTAGGAGAAGTCCAGGTTGCGCACTTGGAGCACGGGGATGTCGGCGGCATCGGCGGCCTTCAGGCGCTCGGCCTCATCTTGCTCTTCCTGGAGTTCCTCGATGACCAATGCGATGTCGCCCTCGATGAACCGGGAGCCATAGGCCATGAGCGATCCCCCCACCAGGGTGGCGGGCAGGATCACGACGGTGAGCGCGGTCTGCTCACCGTGAACATCGCTGAGCATTCCGGTGATCACCGCGCCCAGAAACGCCCCGAACAAGAACATGTAGATGCCCACCAGCGCGGTGCCCCGGGACCTGAGCCGGTAGGGGATGACCGAGGCGATCACACTGGGCAGGATGGCGAAGGCGGCCCGGGCAAAGCCGTTGGACACGCCCAGGAATATCCCGAGCAGCAGGACCGTGGGCATCCATATCCCCCCCACCTGGATGGCGCCGAAGGTGACCACGAGAACGCCTATGAAGACCATGGCCCGGGAGGGGTGCTCTTTGAACAGGGCGTCGGCCCGCTTGCCCGACACCGCGGCGCCTACGAAGCCGGGCAGAACGGTGAGCGATCCGAAGATGCCCCGCTCGAACGCGCTCAGCTCGAAGTGGTCCTCGAGGTGGAGGTTGATGAAGATGATGGTGGTGAAGATGGCGAAGCCGATGGCCGCCATGCCGGTGAGGTAGTAGTAGAACGACTTGATCTTCTTGAGCCGCTCGAACGCCACCGACAGCGAGATGGGCAGCTCGTCTTCGGACTCCTCCAGCTCCGCTCCGAGCACGGCCTTCATCTCGTGGCTGCCCCGTCGGGGCTCGCGCACAAAGAAGGCGCTGATGTCCAGGGGAATGCCCATGACTCCCATGGTGAGGAATACCCACCGCCAACCCTCGTCGCCGGTGGCGATCATCACGACCAGGCCGGCCACCCGCGGGCCCAGCGCTTGGCCGGCCATTTGGAACCAGCCGTTCAGGGCGAAGACCTTGGCCCGGGCCCCGATCGGGTAGCCGTCCATCAGCATTGGCCCGGCCACCGGGATGTAGTACGACTGCCCGAGCCCGGCGCCCATGCGGGCGATGAACAGCAGGAATGCATTGGAAATGGCGCTGGTCACCATGATCACCACCGACCACAGCGACATGGCTGCCCCCACCACCAGCTTGCGGGGCATCCGGTCGGCCAGCGAGCTCAGCGGGATGGAGCCCAGCAGGAACAAGATGCCGAAGGCGCCCCCGATGGCGCCGATGGTGCCGTCGGATACGTCGAGCGAGTCCTGGATGTCGGGGGCGATCACCGCGAACGCCGACGTCTCCAGCGTCTCCACGAAGCCGAGCAGGCCGATGAACCCGATCAGCCCCTTCCCGCCCCGGCGCAGGCCTTGGCGCAGCGTGAGCTGTTCGGCGTCGAAGCTTCCCTCCGGGCCGCGCTGGGCGGCCTCCGCGGCGGCTATCTCTTGTTGGCGGCGCTCCTCTTCGTCGAAGACCCTGGCGACCAGGTCCGCCGGGGTCTCCGACCGCGGGGATTCGGTCATCCCTTCAGATGGCTCCAAACACCGTCAGTCCTAAGAAGCCCGACTACTGGTCGAGCATCATCCGAGCGCCGTCGATCTCAACCCAGCAGGCGCAGTCGCCGCTGTACTCCTTGAGCGTTACCCCGTCGGGAGCATCGTGCTTGGTGGCACTCCAAGAGCCGGTGACGTCGCCGAGCCGGTAGTCGGTAAGCGTCTCGAAGCCCTGGATGAGCGTGGTCTGGTTCACAGTGCCGTAAGCGTCCTGAGACCAGTTGGCCGCCGCTTCCAGGTTCTTGATGAACATGCAGGTGCTGCCCACTGCGCTCCAGGCATCCTTGTTCTCGACGATGTCGTAGGAAATGCCGGTTTCCTCGGTGAATACGGAATTGCATTCGATGGTGTGCTCATCTGGGCTCAGCCGGTCGACGCCATAGGTCAAGCCGTACAAGCCGAAGAAGAGGGTGGGGTCGGGGGCCCGGCCGTACACCGCCTGGGCCACCGAGTCGAACACCAGATTCTCAATGTCGCTGACCAGCCACTGCGGATCGAGCCCCGACTGAGCGGCCAAGAACACCGCGATCCCGAACGGTGACGGGGGCACCAGGGAGAATATGGTGTCCACGCCGGCGGCCTGCATGCGCTCCAAGCCGATGTCCACCTGGGAGCAAGAAGTGCCTTGGCAGGGCAGGGCCACTTGATCGGCCAGCTCGTAGCCGGCATCGGCCAGGGCAGCCTCGAGCGCACCAGCGGCCACCTCGTGCTCGCCGATGTCGCCTCGCATCAGGCCGAGCGTGCGGCCTTCGAGCAAGCCCTGGGCTTCCACCATGGCGGGCCATGCGCCCATCAGACGTTCAGTAGTCATGGCCTGGGAGAACAAGCGTCCGTTTGAGCGGTTGTAGATCTCCTGGGGCAGGATGCCCGACAGCATGTAGGCGATCCGCTCATGGTCTTCGGTGGCGCACAGCACGGTCTCGGCGGTAACGCCGCCCACGAAGTGGACAATGGCCACTTCGTCGTCTTCGGTGGCGGCGATGCAGGCGGCCTGCTGGTCGGTGGCCGACGCCCCCGGCGGGAAAGTGTGGAACACGATCTCGATGTTGCGTCCGCCCGCGCCGCCCCGGGCGTTGACCTGGTCGGCAAAGACCACGTAGTTGCGAGGGATGTCACCGGTATCGGGGAGGATGCCCGCGTCTTCGAGCGACTTGCTGTCGCTGCGCAAGATGGCGACCTTGATGGTATCGTCGGTGATGCCCACCGTCGACCCCTCCGGCACCGGGATCGGCGTGGGAGCAGCAGTCGGCTCAGGCTCGGGTTCGTCGGCCGGCTCATCAGCCGGTACGGGTTCTGGGTCGGGCTCGTCGGCGGGCTCGGGTTCGTCGGCCGGCTCATCAGCCGGTGCGGGTTCTGGGTCGGGCTCGTCGGCGGGCTCGGGGGCGCTGGTCGGCGCTGGCTCCACAGCCTGGGGTTCGTCGGGGTCCTCCGAACTGCTGCAAGCGGAGACGAGCAACGCGAACAGCGCGATCAATGCAAAAATGACAGTACGCCACTTGGTGCGAGTCATGACTTCCCCCTGCAAACTCACCGGTTGTTGTGCTGAGATAGCTCTCAGGGTGACGCTAACAGAGCTGAAGTGGCGTTTCCAGAAAGCGAATATGAGGTTTTCACTGCCATGACCAGCACTCCGAGCCGCGCGGGCCGAGTCGATACGGGGGAGGCCGCGGTCACCAGCCGAGAGGGGTTCGACATTGATGAGCTGCGCTCGGTTGTTGAAGTGGAGGTGGCTTTGGAGGAGTTTCCGCTGGCTGCCGAAGTGATGGATCGGGCGCTGGTGTACCGGACCGAGGACTTGCGGAGCGGTCTGGGCCATCTCGAACAGGCCGCCGCCGTCCGCAACGAGCTGACCCGGGCTCTTCACGACGGTCCGGGCGTGATCGTGATCACCGGGGCCATCGACACCGCAGTGGTGGATCGGGCAACCGAGGTGTTCGAGCAGATCATTGCTGATGAGCGGGAAGCCGGCACCGGCGGGGGCGATCACTATGCCGAGCCGGGGGCCAACGACCGGCTATGGAATGCCCTGGAGAAGTTGGCCGTGGCCGATCCCGAGGTGTTTGTGGACTACCACGGGAGCGACATGATCGATCTGGCCTCGCTGGCCTGGCTCGGTCCCGGCTACCAGATCACCGCCCAGGTGAACGCCATCAACCCCGGCGGCGCGGCCCAGATGCCCCACCGCGACTACCACGTGGGGTTCATGACCGATGAGGTGGCCGAGCGGTATCCCATCCACGCCCACCGCCTGTCGCCGCTGTTGACCCTGCAAGGAGGCGTGGCCCACTGCCACATGCCGCCAGAGACGGGGGCCACCATGCTGTTGCCCCACTCCCACAAGTACGAGCTGGGCTATCTGGCGTGGCGTCGGCCCGAGCTGATCGAGTACTTCGCCGAACACCATGTGCAGATGGAGCTAGACCAGGGCGATCTGGTGTTCTTCAGCCCGGCGGTGTTTCACGCCGGGGGCCACAACCGCACCAGCGATGTGAGGCGGATGGCCAACCTGTTGCAGATCTCCTCGGCCATGGGCCGTGCCACCGAGGCGGTGGACCGAGAGCGCATCGTCAACGCCGTCTACCCGGTGCTGTTGCGCCGCCAAGAGGAGGGGCTCGACCCTGCGGTCATCTCCTGCGCGGTGGCGGCCAGCGCTGAGGGCTACGCCTTCCCCACCAACCTCGACCGCGACGTCCCCATCGGCGGCCTCACGCCCCCGTCACAGCAGGATCTAGTGCTGGAGGCCCTCGCCAAGAAGACACCCCCCGACGAGCTTGCCGCCCAACTAGCCGCCCACCGTCAACGGCGGGCAACGCACTGAACGGCTATGCGGGGCTGAGATAGGTCGATCTGAGCTGGGCGATGGTCTCGTCGGTGAGCTTGAGGTGAGAGCGGGCGTAGCTGTCAATACCACCGAGCTCGTTCTCGATGTGATCCAGAAACGCGTGGATCTGCGATTCGTGGGCGCCCATAATCGGCCAAAGTGATTCGGGAGCCAGCCGACGCTGCTCCTCCAGTTCGTCGGCCACC
>JAJEDQ010000035.1 GCA_022821445.1 Acidimicrobiia bacterium
GCGGTGGAGGCGGCCATCGGGCTCCGCCCGCCATTGCCGCCGGCACTGGCCCAGCTGGCCGACCGGCCCGAGCGATGCCAGCGTCTGCCCAACGACCTGGCGGTGGTCAAAGCCCACGTTGCCCGGTGTTCAGGTCGGGGCTCCGGATAGCAGCAGGCTCAAAGTGATCTGGCAGAATCGGGCATCGTGAAGTACGTGGTGTGCATACCCGACGGGTGCTCTGATCTGCCAGTGCCCGAACTGGATGGGGCCACGCCGTTGGAGGCGGCCAACACCCCGGTACTCGATGCTCTGGCTGCCCGCGGACAAGTGGGTTTGGCCCAGGTCATCCCCCCGGGTATGCCGCCGGGCAGCGATGTGGGGAACATGTCCATATTCGGTTACGACCCCGTCCGCTACCACACGGGGCGCTCGCCCATCGAGGCCGCCGCGCTGGGGCTCACTCTTTCTCCCGACCAGGTGGCCTATCGCTGCAATCTGGTCACAGTCACCGACGACGGCATCATGGCCGACTTCTCCGGCGGCCACCCCGACTCCGACCGGGCTGCCGAGGTCATCGCGGCGCTTGACGCGGAGCTGGGGGGTGAGGTCAGCTTCCACGCCGGCGTTCAGTACCGCCACACCATGATCGCCCCGGCCGAATGGGCCGACGCCGAGTGCACACCGCCCCACGAGCTCTCCGACCAGCCGGTGGTCGGCCCCCAGGGGCCGGCCGGTTCCAAGCTGGCCGCGCTGGAGGAGGCCTCCCGGTCGGTGGTGCCCAGATTCGGGTTGAAGGCCAACCGGATCTGGCTCTGGGGTCAGGGCTTCCAGCCGGATATGCCCTCATTCCGGGAGATGCACGGCGTGGAGGCCGGGATGGTCAGCGCGGTCGACTTGGTGCGGGGGATCGGAGCGCTCACGGGCATGACGGTGGCCGATGTGCCCGGAGCCACTGCCTGGTACGACACCAATTACGAGGGCAAGCGGGACGCGGCTCTGGCCGGATTGGCCGTCGGTGCCGACCTGTACGCGATCCATGTGGAGGCCAGCGACGAGGCCGGACACGAGGGCAACGTGGCGGAGAAAGTCAGATGCCTGGAGAACTGGGACTGGCGCATCCTGGCCGGATTAGTTGACGGCTTGGATCAAATGGGCCCTTGGCGGCTGCTGCTGCTGCCCGACCACGCCACGCCGCTGACCACCAGGAGCCACACCGACGATCCCGTTCCCTACCTGATCGTCGACTCAGAGGTCGACGGCCCAGGCGGTGTCTACACCGAACAGGGGGCGGCCTCAGCCGAGGTGGTTCCCGGCCATCACCTGATGGGGAGGCTCCTGGCCCGGGCCAGTTAGTCGAAGAAAGCCCGGAATGTTGCCAGTAGGGGTGCATTGCGGTATTCTCCCGGGAGTTGGGACTGCGGTTTGGCTAGCAGTCCTGCGGGAAGCCTTCTGACCACTCGGTCGATTTCGACATTCCTTTTTGTCAGCGTCCCGGTGGTTTATGGCTGCTTAATTCATGTCGACCGCACTCGCGGATGGCGTGTCGAACAACACGAAGCGCTCCCACATCTGTGGCGCTTCAAGGGAGAAACGAGTGCCCTCCAGCCGTGGCACCTCAAGGGAGAAATGTGAGCGTAGAGACCACTGAGCTGTCTCGGTCGAAACTTCAGCGAAAAGACCGGGCGCAGCTTCAGATCATCGCAAGAGCCATGGGCGGGCGCCCCGACGCCAAGGCCCGCAAAGCCGACATCGTGGACATAATCCTCGAGCTTGCCGGAATCGGCGCCGACGGCGAGGGCCGGGCCGCAGCTGATCCTGCCGTGAACGGGGCCGCACCCGCCCAGGCGGATTCAGCCGAGGAATCCAAAGCAGAAGAGGAGCAGAGCGAAGAGGCCGCTCCCGAAACTGAGACGGCCGAGGCCCAGCAAAGCGAAGAAGCAGAGGCCCGCCAAGGTGCGCCGGGCGAGGAAGAGAAGACCGACGACAGCCGCTCCGAACGGGACCGCGATGATCGTGGCGACCAGGACCGCTCCCGCCAAGGTCGGGATCGCCAGGATCGCTCCCGCCAGGCCAGTGATCGTCGAGACGGGGATCGCCAGGATCGTTCTCGTCAGGCCAGTGATCGTCGAGACGGGGATCGTCGAGACGGGGATCGCCAGGATCGCTCCCGCCAGGACGACCAGCCCGAGGCCGGCAATCGCCGGCGCCGGCGACGGGGCCGCAACGACCGTGAACGGCCCGAGGAGCCGTGGGAGGGCGACCCCATTGCCATCTCCGGGTATCTCGACCTGAGGGACGACGGCTACGGCTTCTTGCGGATCAAGGGCTTCCAGCCCAGCAAGGAAGACGCCTACGTGTCGGTGAAGCAGGTCCGCCAGTTCGGCCTCCGCAAGGGCGACTTCATCACCGGCGGCTGCCGCCCGGCCACCCGCAACGAGAAGAACCCGGCTCTCCTGCATATCGACACCGTCAACACGCTGCCTCCCGAGTCGGTCAAACAGCGCCCCAAGTTCGAGGATCTCACCCCGCTGTTCCCCGATGAGAAGCTCCGTCTGGAGCGCGACGACGATCCGGCCAACATGACCTGCCGCATCATCGATCTCCTGTCGCCCGTCGGCAAGGGCCAGCGCGGCCTGATCGTGTCGCCCCCCAAAGCGGGCAAGACCACGATCATGAAGGAGATCGCCCGCTCCATCGAGATGAACAACCCCGAAGTACACCTGCTGGTGCTGCTGGTGGACGAGCGGCCCGAAGAAGTCACCGACATGCGGCGCTGGCTCATGCGGGGCGAGGTGGCGGCGTCCACCTTCGACCGGCCGGCCGACGAGCACACCCACGTGGCCGAGATGACCATCGAGCGGGCCAAGCGCATGGTGGAGCGAGGCGAGGATGTGGTGATCATCCTCGACGGCATCACCCGTCTGTCGAGGGCCTACAACCTGGCCGCGCCGGCCACCGGGCGCATCATGTCGGGCGGTATCGACACCGGCGCCCTGTATCCACCCAAGAAGTTCTTCGGCGCGGCCCGCAACGTGGAGGAGGGCGGCTCGCTCACCATCCTGGCCACCGCGCTGGTGGAAACCGGATCCCGCATGGACGAGGTGATCTTCGAGGAGTTCAAGGGCACCGGCAACATGGAGCTTCGTTTGGACCGGCACATCGCCGAGCGGCGGATCTACCCGTCCATCAACGTCGACGCCTCCTCTACTCGCCACGAGGAGCTGCTGTTCGAGCGCCGCCAGCTCCAGCAGGTGTGGAAGCTGCGACGGGTGCTCAACGGCCTCTCCAGCGACGGCAACGGGGGAGGGGCGGCCGGACTGGAGCTGCTGATGGATCGTCTGCGGACCTTCCCCAACAACGCCGCATTCCTGGAGGAAGTGGCAAAGGGCCCCGCTGGGGTGTGAGGCTAGGAGCAACATGAAGCCCGATATCCATCCCGAGTACCGCTTGGTGGTGTTCCAAGACACTTCCGCGGGCACGTCTTTCCTCACCCGGTCCACCATTGAGACCACCGAGACCGTGGAGTGGGAAGACGGCAACGATTATCCCTTGGCCAAAGTGGGGATCTCCAGCGCCAGCCACCCGTTCTTCACCGGTCAGATGACCATTGTGGACACCGCTGGACGGGTGGAGCGCTTCGAGCGCCGCTACGGCCAGCGCAAGCGCTCGTCCAAGTAGACCCGACCGGCGCCACCTCGCCAATCCATCCCCGCCGCCAACCCATCTCGACGGTGGGTTGCCAGAGGTAGTTTGAACGCATGGAGCCGAACCCTGCCTATGAGGAGATCGAGGCGGAGTTCGTCGCGCTCGAAGAGCGGCTGGCCGATCCGGAGTTGCTGGCTGACCGGGACGCCTACGCCGCCACCGCCCGGCGCTACAAGGAGCTGGAGGCCAAGGCCGTCCGCATTCGGGAGCTGCGGGGCCATCGGGAGGACATAGAGACCGCCACCGAGATGCTGGCCGAGGCCGAGGTCGACGACGCCGAACGGGACTTGCTGGAAGCGGAGATCGAGGCCGCGGCCGCCGCGGCCGACGGGTTGGAGGCCGAGCTGGCCGATCTGATGGCGCCGAAGGACCCCAACGACGGCAAGAACGTGATCGTGGAGATCAAGGGCGCCGAGGGGGGCGAAGAGGCCAACCTGTTCGCCCGCGATCTGTTCGACATGTATTCGGCTTACGCCGGCCAGCAGCGCTGGAAGCTGGAGATGATGAACGCACAGGGCTCCGACATGGGGGGCTACACCGATGTGGTGTTCATGCTGCGGGGCGACGACGTGTGGCGCAAGATGAAGTACGAGGGCGGCCCCCACCGGGTGCAGCGGGTGCCGGTCACCGAGTCGCAGGGCCGGGTGCATACCTCGTCGGCCACCGTGTCGGTGCTGCCCGAGGCCGAGGAGGTGGAGGTCCACATCGAGGAGAAGGACCTCCAGGTCGACGTCTACCGGTCATCGGGGCCGGGCGGGCAGTCGGTGAACACCACCGACTCAGCCGTCCGCATAACCCACAAGCCCACCGGGTTCGTGGTGTCAATGCAGGACGAGAAAAGCCAGCTTCAGAACCGCAACAAGGCGATGGCCGTTCTGCGGGCCCGCTTGCTCCAGGCCGAACAGCAGCGCCGCCAAGACGAGCTTTCTGAACAGCGCCGGGGGCAGGTGGGCGGCGGGGGCCGGTCGGAGAAGATCCGCACCTACAACTTCAAAGAGAACCGGGTTTCCGATCACCGCATCGGTTTGACCCTCTACAAGCTCGACCGCATTCTGGCCGGAGACTTGGACGAGGTGGTTGATGCCCTAGCCGAGGCTGAGCGCCAGGAAAACTTGGTCGGGTCGTGAAGTTGACGGCCCCGCGTGTCGTCTGGGCCGACGTGGCCAAAGACGCCGCCCAGCGGCTGGAGAATGCCGGGGTATCTGATGCGAGAGCGCAGGCCCGCCGACTGGTGGAGCAGACCTCGGGATATGAGGGCGGTGAGTACTTCGGGGCTCTGACCAGGGTGCCAACCCAGCGTCAGATGGCCTACCTCGACTCGATGCTGGCTCGCCGTCTGGCGGGGGAGCCGTTGCAGTATGTGCTGGGCCGCTGGGGGTTTCGGGACTTGGATCTGATAGTGAGCCCCGCGGTGCTCATTCCCCGCCCGGAGACCGAGACTTTGGCCGGGCTGGCCATCGATGAACTGGCCCGCCGCGATCCGCTCGGCGGCCTGGCCGTGGATCTGGGCACCGGCAGCGGAGCGGTGGGACTGGCGATGGCGATGGAGTGCGAGACGGCCCAAGTGGTTCTCACCGACGTGTCGGCTGAGGCGTTGGGCGTGGCTCGGGCCAACTTGGCCGGGTTGGGCCGGGCCGCAGTGCGGGTGTCGGCCTATCAGGGCTCGTGGTTCGAGGCCCTGCCCCAGTCGCTGGTTGGGACGGTGGACGTGGTGGTGAGCAACCCGCCGTACGTGTGCGATGACGAGGCGCTGCCTCCCGAGGTGGCCGACTGGGAGCCGGAGTTGGCCCTGCGGGGCGGTCCCGATGGATTGGACGCCGCCCGCAGGATTCTGACCGAAGCCCCCCGCTGGCTGAGCCCGGGGGGGTCGGTTCTGCTGGAGCTGTCGCCCCAGCAGATGGACGCTGCCGCGGCCATCGCCCAGGCCGGCGGTCTGGTGGTAGAGGCGGTTCATGCCGACCTGGCCGGACGAGACCGGGTGCTGCAATGTCGAAGGCGATGAGCATGGGCGGCCCAGCCGAGCTGGTGGAGATGGCCGCCTCTGAGTTGAAGGCGGGGCGGGCAGTGATCATCCCCACCGACACGGTTTACGGGCTGGCCGCCCTGCCCGAGAACGTGGATCTGCTCTTCGAGCTCAAACAGCGTCCCGCCGACAGGGCGGTGGCCATCTTGGTGGCCCGCCCGGCCGACGCCGAACAGATGTTCGACCCGCTGCCCGCCACTCGGCGGCTCATGGAGCAGTGCTGGCCGGGGGCGCTCACCATCGTCCAAGACGGCTGCGGCGTGCGCTGTCCCGACCATCCCCTGGTCCAAGCCCTGGCTGCCGAAGTCGGCCCCATCGCCACCACCAGCGCCAACTTGAGCGGCCAGCCCACCCCCCACACCGCGGCGGAGGCCGCGGCCGCCTTTCCCGCCGTGCAGTTGGTTGTCGACGGCGGCTCACTCGAGGCCCCTGCGTCCACCGTGGTGGAGGTGACCGAAGACGGGCTGTCGATCCTCCGCCAGGGGGCCGTGGAAGTGGAGATGTTGGTGGAAGATCGCAGTAATGAGTCATCAAGCAGGCGGCAGGCTGGATAGATTGACGCTTATGGCGCGAATCGCCGCCGGGGCCGACCACGCCGGAGTGCAGTTGAAAGACGAGCTGGTGGCCCATTTGCGGGATTTGGGCCATGACGTTGTCGATTGCGGAACCCATGGCCCCGACCGGGTGGACTATCCCGATTTCGGCGAGGCGGTGGCCCGCAAGGTGGCCACCGGCGAGGCCGAGATGGGGCTCTGTGTGTGCGGCACCGGCATCGGTATGGCCATGGCGGCCAACAAAGTACCCGGAGTGCGGGCGGCCACGGTGCATGACGTGACCTCGGCCCGGCTGACCCGGGAGCACAACGACGCCAACGTGATCTGTTTGGGCGAGCGGCTAGTTGGCCCCGAGCTGGCCAAAGATGCTCTGGAGGCCTTCCTGGAGGCGTCTTTCGAAGAGGGCCGCCACATCCCCCGAGTGGCCAAAATCGACGCCCTATTACCGAAAGAAGAGGAAGCCCCTTGATGTGGCCCGCCAACGGCAACGACCCGGTGTTCGAAATGATCAACCGAGAGGTCGAGCGCCAGAACACCACCGTGCAGCTCATCGCCTCGGAGAACTTCGCCTCGCCCGCGGTTCTTTCGGCCACTGGATCGGTGCTCACCAACAAGTACAGCGAGGGGTATCCCGGTCGCCGCTACTACGGCGGAAACATGGTGATCGACGAGGTGGAATCCGTCGCCCGGGAGCGGGCTACGGCCTTGTTCGGGGCCGACCACGCCAACATGCAGCCCCACTCGGGGGCCAACGCCAACGTGGCCGCCTACCTGGCCGTGCTGGAAGCGGGCGACACCGTGCTGGGTATGAGCCTGGACCACGGCGGTCACCTCACTCACGGCTCCCCGGTGAACATCAGCGGGCGCACCTACCGGTTTGTGGCCTACGGCGTGACCCCCAGCGATGAGCGCATCGACTACGACCAGATCCGCGACCTCGCCCTCGAGCACCGGCCCAAGCTCATCGTGGCCGGCGCCACCGCCTATCCCCGCATCATCGACCCGGCGCCGTTCCGCACCATCGCCGACGAAGTGGGCGCCCTGTTCATGTTCGACGCGGCCCACATTGCCGGGCTGATCGCCGGCGGCGCCCATCCCAACCCGGTGCCCCATTCCGACATCGTCACCTTCACCACCCACAAGACGCTGCGCGGTCCCCGAGGCGGGGCCATCCTGTGTACCCGGGATCTGGCCCCGGCCATCGACAAGGCGCTGTTTCCCGGTCTTCAGGGTGGTCCGCTGGAGCATGTGATCGCGGCCAAGGCGGTGGCCTTCGGCGAGGCTGCCACCCCCGAGTTCGCCGACTATGCCGCTCGTGTCGTGGAGAACAGCGGAGCACTGGTCAAGGGGCTGGCCGAGGAGGGATTCCGCCTTGTGTCGGGGGGCAGCGACAACCATCTGCTTCTGGTGGATCTGCGGACTTTCGACGAAGAGCTCACTGGGAAGGTGGCCCAAGAAGTGCTCGACCGGGCTGGGATCACCCTCAACAAGAACACCGTGCCCGACGACCCCCGCTCTCCATTCGTGACCAGCGGGGTGCGGATCGGCACTCCGGCCACCACCACCCAGGGCATGGGTCCGGCAGAGATGGGCCTCATCGCCGGCATGATCGGCCAGACGCTGCGCCGGCGCGACGACGAGGATGCGGTGGCCGACGTCCGAGCGGAGGTTGCCGGCCTCTGCGGGCGGTTCACCCCCTATTCACTGGCCGGTTAGCCAACCGGTGTCATGGCCCCCGGTGTCGACAGCTATCTGACGGTCTTCGCGGTGGCCGCCGGGGTGACAATGGCGATCACCCCGGTGATGCGCCGGATCAGCGAGCGCTGGGGCCTCATGGTGGAGCCCGATCCCCGGCGAGTCCACGAGCAATCCACCGCAGTGCTTGGCGGCGTGGCCATGTTCGTCGGATTTCTGGCGGCTATGGGCACCGCCTGGCTGCTGAGCGATTTCGACGTGGTGTTCGCCACCGCGTCGGAGCCGGTGGGAATCGTGAGCGCCGCGCTGGTGATGATCGTGTTCGGCACCTACGACGACGTCCGGGAGATGTCGGCCCCGGCCAAGGTGGCCTCCATGGTTCTGGCCGGCAGCATCCTGTCGTTCGCCGGGGTGACGGTGCTGAACCTGCGGCTGCCGGTGCTCGACGCGCTGATCTTGTCGCAAGACCTGGCTTTCGTGGTCACGGTGCTGTGGTTGGTGGCCATCGTCAACGCCATCAACTTGATCGACGGCTTGGACGGTTTGGCCGCGGGCATTGTGGGCATCGCCGGTCTCACATTCTTCGTGTACTCCATCAAGCTCACCGATGAAGAGGTGCTGTTGGCCAACAACATCGGTCCGCTGGTGGCCATCATTGCCAGCGGGGTGGCGGTGGGATTCCTGCCCCAGAACTTCCATCGGGCCCGTATCTTCATGGGCGACGGCGGCGCGCTGTTCCTGGGCACGCTGCTGGCCGCCTCCACGGTGTCGGTGGGGGGGCGCAGCAGCGAGCCGTTCGCGGGGCAGACCTATTTCTTGTTCGCTCCCATGCTCATCCCGCTGATAATCCTGGCGGTGCCGGTGGTAGACGTGCTGTGGGCGGTGCTGCGGCGGACTCGGGCTCGCACCAGCATCACCACCCCCGACAAAGAGCACCTGCACCACCGGCTGATGAGCCTGGGCCACGGCCACCGCCGCAGCGTGCTGATCCTGTGGCTGTTCACCGCCCTGATGTCCACCCTGGTGCTGTATCCCACCTACTCCGGGGAGGGGGAGGTGATCATGGCGCCGGCCGCCGCGGTGCTGGTGTTGATGCTCTACACCGTCTTCCATCCCATTCTGCGCCGCCGTACCCCTTGAACCTCTCGCTGCTCAGCCAGCCTGATGATTTGGCCCTGTAGCCTGGTTCGCGAAACCATTTCGGCGAGGCCAATCCGCTTGCCATAGGGGCCCAATTCGTGCCAACTGCAATGACGCAGAATCGCCAGCTACACGACCGCCAGAGCGCGGGAGACGCCCTCTCCATCGCTTTTGAGCTTGTGGCTACACCAGCGGTTTTCGCCTTCTTCGGCTGGCTCATCGACGGCGCGCTGGGAACAAGGCCGGTGTTCACATTGGCGCTCTGCCTATTGACTGCGGCTTATGCCGGATGGAAGGCGTTTCGAACTTACAGCGATCGCATGGAGGCCTACGATCGCAACTTGCCCAGCCGCCGAGCTGAATCGACTTCGGAGAGCGGCGATGGCTGAGCAGGCTGCCCAGCCCGCGGCGATGGGCGAGGAGGCGCCCGAGCGGGCGATGGCCACCGATATCGTCCGGCGAGGCTTGATTGGCGGTCCGGTGCTGGTTGGGGTGTGCGCCGGGGTGTGGGGGTTCGACGGTCTGTGGTCCAGCGGCTACGCGCTGGGGCTGATTCTGATCAACTTCTGGCTGGCCGCCTCGCTCATCACCTGGTCGATGCGGATTTCGCCCACCTTGTTGATGGCCGGGGTGATGGGCGGGTATTTCATCCGCCTGGGGATTCTCACCGGGGCCTACTTCCTGGTGAGAAATACCGGCTGGTTTGAGGCGCTGCCGTTTGTCATCACGCTGGTCGCGGCCCATATTGTTCTGCTCGTTTGGGAGACCCGTTATGTCTCCATGTCCCTCGCTCACCCTGGCTTGAAGCCACAAGGAGCCCGTCCGTGAACATTTCTGACTCGATGGTCCTGCCGGTCTCGCAATGTCGGCACGGAGTCTCATGATGAACATCTTCGCCTTGGACTTTCCGCCGGTCTCGCATCTGTTCCAGTGGCCCGACATCTTGTTCACCGGCAACGAATACATCGGCCTCAACAAGACCGGGTTGATCTATATCGCTGCGCTGCTGCTGACCGCCGGGCTGTTCTGGGCGGCGGGCCGGCGCCGGTCGCTGGTGCCCACCGGGGCGCAGACTGTGGCCGAGGCGGGGATCGACTTTGTCGAGAACAGCATAATCATGCAGACCATCGGCCCCGACGGTCGCCGGTACCTGCCCTTCTTGACCACGCTGTTCTTCTTCGTCTTCTTCAGCAACATTTTCGAGGTCATCCCCTTCATCCAGTTCCCGGCCAACTCCCGCATGGCCATCCCCTTGACCCTGGCACTGGTGGTGTGGGCCATCTACCATGTGGTGGGCATCCGGGCCCAGGGCTTCTACCAATACTTCAAGGGGGCTCTGTTCCCGCCGGGAGTGCCCAAGGCGCTCTACGTCTTGGTGACTCCTATCGAGCTGCTCCAGATTCTGCTCATCCGCCCGCTGTCGCTGGCCATCCGGCTCTGGGCCAACATGGTGGCCGGCCACTTGCTGCTAGTGACCTTCGCGGTGCTGTCGGCCGCCCTGTGGGGAACCCTCTACGTGCCCGCGGTGCTGCCGTTTGCCGCGCTGATCCTGGTCACCGCGTTCGAGATCTTCGTCTCAGCCCTCCAGGCCTTCATTTTCACCATTCTCACCGCCGTGTACATCGGCGGATCACTACACCCCGAGCACTAGGAGACATTTACCTTGCTAGCACTCATATCCACCATCCTTGCCCAGCTGACCGGCGACGGTGAGGCGGGCCTGAGCGCCATCGGCGCTGGGCTCGGCTACGGCCTCGCCGCCATCGGACCCGGTATCGGTATCGGCATCGTGGTGGGCAACGCCATCACCGCCATGGCCCGTCAGCCGGAGTCAGCCGGCGTGGCTCGGACCACGATGTTCTTGGGAATCGCCTTTACCGAGGCGCTGGCCCTCATCGGATTCGTCGTCTTCATCCTCCTCTATTCAGCATGAGCCGGCGGCTTTGGGCCGCGGCTGCTGTGATAGCGGCCGTGGTGGCGCTCAGCGCGTCGGCGGCAAGTGCCGCGGAGACGGTGGGATCGTGCATTCTCGATGAGATTGCTGCGGCCAAATTCGAAGGGATCGAGGGAGAGGGCTTTACCGCGGCCAAGAACCTGAAGACGCTGGCCGCGGCGGGCGACGAGCACGCCGAAGAACTCAAAGTGGCCCTTGGCGACGACCTTGAGGGCTGTTTTGATGCACCCAACCCGATCATCCCGGAGATCAAAGAGATCGTCTGGGGCGGCTTGGCGTTTGTGGTGCTGCTGGCGTTGATGTACTGGAAGCTGTTCCCGGTGGTGAGGAACCTCATGGAGCAGCGCACTCAGCGAATCCAAGACGCCATCGACGACGCCGACCGCCAGCGGTCCGAGGCCGCCGAGGTGAAGGCCAACTACGAAGCGGAGCTGGCCGACGCCAAGGCCGAGGCAGCCCGTATCGTGGACGAGGCCCGGGAACAGGCCGGCGCGGTTCGAGCCGACCTTCAGGCTCGGGCTGAGGCCGACATCGCCGAGATGCGGGAGCGGGCCGCGGCCGATGTGGAAGCATCCAAGCGCCAGGCCATCGCCGACTTGCAGTCGGAGGTGTCCGACATCGCCCTCGGTGCCGCCGAGGCGGTGCTGGGCCGCAGCCTGGAAGACCCCGAGATGCAGCGCCAGTTGGTCGACGACTACATCGCCAGCGTGGGCGCAGGCCAGGACTGAGCCAATGGCTGAGCGAATCGCGAAGCAGAGCGGTGCCTTCGCTGATAGGGCACGGGGCTGACCCATGACTGACCGAAGTGTCAGCTACGCCGACGCCGTGGCCGCGGTGGCCCGGGCCGAGGGCAACCTCGACGCGGTGTCTGACGAGCTTTTCCGCGTCGCTCGGGCGCTGGAGGGCTCCGACGAGCTGCGGATGACGCTGTCCGATCGGCAGGTCCCCGCGGCCCGCCGCCAGCAGATCGTGGAAGACCTTCTGGGCGGTCAGGCGTTGGAAACCACTACTGCGGTGGTGTCCATGATCGTGGCCGCGGGGCGGTCGTCGGATCTGATCGGCATTGCCCGGGAGGCGGTGGAGATCAATGCCCGCGACCGGGGCCGCTCAGTGGCCGAGGTGCGCTCTGCGGTGGCGCTGACCGGCGACCAGGCTGAGCGTCTGTCGGCTGCGCTGAGCGCGGCCACCGGCCATCAGGTGGACGTCAAAGTGGTTGTCGATCCCAGCATCATGGGCGGCGTGGTTGCCACCATCGGCGACGAGGTGATCGACGGATCAGTCCGCCACCGCCTGAGCCAGTTGCGGGACACCTTCTAATCCCGTGTACACGAGTTTGATGAACGTTTCCTACCGAGGAGAGCCCAACTTGAGGGGTCAGACAAATCGAATAGAGCCCAATTTGCTGGGGCTGACTTACCGAGGAGAGCAATGGCAGAGCTGACCATCGACACCGGTTCCATCGCCGAGGCCATCCGCCGCAACCTGGAAGGGTTCCAACCTGAGGTCGAATTGGCCCAGGTGGGGCGGATCACCGAAGTGGGCGACGGCATCGCCCGCATCTCCGGGCTGCCCGGAGCGGCGGTGAACGAGATGCTCGAGTTTGAGAACGGGACCATCGGCTTGGCCCTGAACTTGGACGAGGACTCCATCGGCGCCGTGGTGCTCGGCGAGGTGGACGAGATCGAAGAGGGCCAGGCGGTCCGCTCCACCGGCGACATCCTGTCGGTTCCAGTGGGCGATGCCCTTTTGGGCCGGGTGGTGAACGCCCTCGGCGAGCCGGTGGACGGCAAGGGGCCCATCGTCGGCGCCGACACCCGCCGCATGGAGGTGCAGGCCCCCGGTATCATTGGCCGCAAGCCGGTGCATGAGCCCATTCAGACCGGCATCAAGGCCATCGACTCGCTCATCCCCATCGGCCGGGGCCAGCGGGAGCTGATCATCGGCGACCGCAAGACGGGCAAGACCACGGTGGCCATGGACACCATCTTGAACCAGAAGGGTCAAGGGGTGAAGTGCGTATACGTGGCCATTGGCCAGAAGGCCTCCACCGTGGCCCAGGCGGTGGCCACTCTGGCCGAGCGGGGCGCCATGGAGTACACGGTGGTGGTGGTGGCTCCCGCCTCCGATCCGGCCCCGTTCAAGTATCTGGCCCCCTACGCCGGCTGCGCCATGGGCCAGCACTGGATGGACAACGGCGGCCACGCGCTGGCGGTGTACGACGATCTGTCGAAGCAGGCCGAGGCCTACCGCCAGATGGCGCTGCTGCTGCGCCGCCCGCCGGGACGGGAGGCCTACCCCGGCGACGTGTTCTACCTGCACAGCCGGCTGCTGGAGCGGGCGGCCAAGCTGAGCGACGAGCGGGGGGCGGGGTCGCTGACCGCGCTGCCCATCATCGAGACCAAAGCCGGCGACGTGTCGGCCTACATCCCCACCAACGTGATCTCCATCACCGACGGCCAGATCTTCTTGCAGGACGACCTGTTCAAGTCGGGGGTGCGGCCCGCAGTGGACGTGGGCATCTCGGTGTCCCGAGTGGGCTCAGCGGCCCAGATCAAGGCCATGAAGACCGCGGTGGGCACGCTCAAAGCCGACCTCCAGCAGTTCCGCGAGCTTGAGGCCTTTGCTGCTTTCGGCTCCGATCTCGATGCCGTGTCGCAGGCCCAGCTCGACCGGGGTTACCGCCTCACCGAGCTGCTCAAGCAGGGCATCCAGACGCCCATGCCGGTGGAAGAGCAGGTGGTGTCGCTGTATGCCGGCACCCGGGGCTACTTGGACAACATCCCCGTCGAAGACGTGGCCCGCTTCGAGTCTGAGCTGCTGGAGTGGGTCCGGGCCCGCAATGCCGACCTGATGTCGGCGGTGGTGGACACCGGAGCGGTGGACGAAGAGGCCTTGGAGGCCGCGGTGTCGGCCTTTGCCGCCCAGTTCGAGTCGTCGGCCGAGCCCGAGGGCGACGAGCCCGACGCCGAAGCGCAGGCCGAGGCAGCATCCGGAGTGGTGGACGCCGACCACACCCTTCCCGAGACCGACATCCAGCGGCCCGAGGAAGACTGAATCTATGCCGGGTGAGCACCAGCCTGCTGATCGCTTAGTGGCGAGACGCCGCCTGGGAGGTGGGTAATGCCCGGAGGGCAGGAACGGGCGCTTCGCCGGCGGATCTCGTCGGTGCAGTCCACCAAGAAGATCACCCGGGCCATGGAGCTCATCGCCGCCACCCGGGTGGTGAAGGCCCAACAGCGGGCCCACGCCGCTCGGCCCTATTCGACGAAGCTCACCAGCGTCATCGAAGACGTGGCCGCGGGCGGGGCCGAGGCCTCGCATCCGCTGCTTGAGCGGCGCGATCCGGTGCGCCGGGTGGGATTCGTGGTCATCACGTCTGATCGCGGCTTGGCCGGGCCTTACAACAGCTCGGTGATCAAGGCCGCCGAGCGCGAGTTGATGGATGCCCAGACCAAGGGGCAGGACTACTCGCTCATGCTCATCGGCAAGAAGGGCCAGGACTACTTCCGGTTCCGCAACTACCGGATCGACGAGGCTTTCACCGGCATGAGCGACACCCCCACCTACGACGACGCCCGCCAAGTGGCCGAGATCGTGGCCGACCGGTTCGAGTCGGGCCACATCGACGAGGTGATCTTGACCTACATGGAGTTCTTCACCATCGGAACCCAGCGGGTGGCGGTGCGGCGCTTTCTGCCGCTGGAGAGCATCGACGTGATCGCGGGCGCCGGTTCAGGCGAACTGAAAGCCGCCTTCGAGTTCGAGCCCTCCCCCGAGGGGGTGCTGGAGTCCCTGCTTCCCCGATATGTGGAATCCCGCCTGTTCTCGGCGCTGCTGGACGCGGCCGCCTCCGAGCACGCCAACCGCCAGCGGGCCATGAAGGCGGCCACCGACAACGCCGAGGAGCTGATCACCAAGCTCACCCGGGCCATGAACCGGGCCCGCCAAGACGCCATCACCACCGAGATCATGGAGATCGTCGGCGGTGCCGAAGCCCTCAAGGAAGAGGACGACGAAGGCGATATCGCCGATCTCCTCGCCACCGCCAACCACTAGGAGAAGAAGTTCACATGTCGGAGAACGTTGCACAGGATGGTCAGATCTGATGTCGGAGAACGTTGCACAGGAGGGTCAGATCTGATGTCGGAGAACCTCAAAGACGGCCGGGTGGTCGCAATAGCCGGCCCGGTCATCGACGCCGAGTTTCCCCCGGACGCTCTGCCTGAGATCAACACCGCTCTCGAGTTCGACGTACACGTGGACGGGGAGACCGTGACCGTGAAGGCCGAGGTGGCCCAGCAGATCGGCGAGGGCCGGGTGCGGGCCATCGCCCTGAAGCCCACCGACGGCCTCACCCGAGGCACGGTGGTGCGCAACACCGGCCAGGGCATGACCGTGCCGGTGGGCGATGTGACCCTGGGCCACGTGTGGAACGTGGTGGGGGACTGCCTCGACACCGACCGCGACACCCTGGACGTGGACGAGGAGTGGGAGATCCACCGCCCGGCCCCCTCGTTCGACTCCCTTGAGCCGTCCACCCGCATGTTCGAGACCGGCATCAAGGTCATCGACCTGCTCACCCCTTACAAGGAGGGCGGCAAGATCGGCCTGTTCGGCGGCGCCGGTGTGGGCAAGACCGTGCTCATCACCGAGATGATCAACCGGGTGGCCACCCAGCACGGCGGCGTTTCGGTGTTCGCCGGGGTGGGCGAGCGCACCCGTGAGGGCACCGACCTCTTCCTGGAGATGGAGGAGTCGGGCGTTTTGGACAAGGCCGCTCTGGTGTTCGGCCAGATGGACGAGCCTCCTGGCGTGCGCCTGCGGGTGGGTCTGGCCGGGGTGACCATGGCCGAGTACTTCCGAGACGTGCAGAACCAATACGTGCTGTTGTTCATCGACAACATCTTCCGCTTTGTGCAGGCCGGCTCCGAGGTGTCCACCCTGCTGGGCCGGATGCCCTCGGCGGTGGGCTACCAGCCCACGCTGGCCGACGAGATGGGCGAGCTCCAAGAGCGCATCACATCCACCCGAGGCCGCTCCATCACCTCGTTGCAGGCCGTGTACGTGCCCGCCGACGACTACACCGATCCGGCGCCGTTCACCTCGTTCACCCACTTCGACGGCACCACCGAGCTGAGCCGCGACATCGCCGCGCTGGGCATCTACCCGGCGGTGGACCCGCTGGCCTCCACCTCGACCATCCTTACCCCCGAGGTGGTGGGGGATCGCCACTACGGCGTGGCCCGCCGGGTGCAGGAGATCCTCCAGCGCTACAAGGAGCTTCAGGACATCATCGCCATCTTGGGCCTTGACGAGCTGTCGGAGGAGGACAAGGTGATCGTGTCGCGAGCCCGCAAGGTACAGCGGTTCTTGTCCCAGCCCATGTTCGTGGCCGAGGTGTTCACCGGCCTGCCCGGCGTGTTCACCCCCGTAAACGAGACGGTGGACTCCTTCGAGGCTTTGGTGAGGGGCGACCTCGACGACCTGCCCGAGCAGGCCTTCTTCATGGTCGGCGGCGCCGAGGACGCCCACCGCAAGGCCGCCGAACTCGAGGCCCAGGCAGCCTGACCGTGGCTCTGAACGTGGAGCTCATCTCCCCCGAGGAGATCGTCTACACCGGCGAAGCCGAGATGGTGGTGGCCCGCACCACCGACGGAGAGATCGCGTTCCAGCCCGGCCACGTGCCCTTCTTGGGCGTCCTGGTGCCCAGCGACGTGCGGGTGTACACCACCGACGGCGCCAAGACCACCATCGCCGTCGAGCGCGGCTTTGTCGAGGTATCCCACGACAACGTCGCCCTACTCAGCGACTCCGCCACCGTAAGCTGATGTGGAAGCGCGTAACCGGACGCTGACAGACTGGTTCACCCGGGTTCGAACCGGTCAGGTCCTGTTGCCGAGATTCCAGCGCCATGAGGCCTGGGGTCACCGTGAGATCACCTCTTTGCTTGAGAGCGTGCTGCGTGGCTTGCCCACCGGAGCTGCGCTTACGCTCGAAATCGGCGATGACCCACCATTCATAGCGCGAACCCTCGTGGGTGCACCGGCTCCAACCGAGCGAGTTACTGAGCACCTTCTCGATGGACAGCAGCGCTTGACTGCGCTGTGGCGCGCGCTACATGACGACTACGACGATCGGACTTACCTCGTAGGTAACGAAACCGATGATGACGAAGTTCAGACGACCGTCGTGCGCGCGGAGCCCACCTACGACAAGAATGGCCAGAGGTATCCGCTGTGGCTTGAGGACCCAGCAGAGTGCTGGAAGCGAGACTGGATTCCGCTGTCGTTGTGTCGTCCAGGTGCTGCCGATGAGGACGTCGATGCGTGGGCCGACGCAGCAGCGGACGGCGACAGCCGAGAGGCTCGGGCAATCGACAAAACGATTGGCCGCTACTCCACGAAGATCGGAGCCTTCAACATTCCTTTCCTGAGCCTGCCACCAGGGACTCCAAAAGAAACGGCACTCGACGTGTTTATCAATATGAATACGAGCTCGGTGAAACTGACCTCCTACGACATCGTCGTTGCGCAATACGAGGCCGAAACCGGAGAGTCGCTTCACGACCAAGTGGCTGAACTCGAGGCTGCCGTACCGCGACTCGCGTCCTATCGAGAAGCTGAGAATCTACTCCTCGATATCGCAGCCCTCAGGGAAGATCGAACTCCCAGCCAGGCCTCCTATCACCGACTTGATCTGCGACACCTTTCAGAACAGTTCGATGAGCTGACAAGGGGGGCCGCTTTTGCAGTCGGAGTCTTAGAAGCTGAGAGCATCTTTGACTCGGATCGTCTCCCTACTGTCGCGGTACTACCTGTCCTCGGCGCGCTCGAGCCGCACGTACCCAAAGAGGGGGACGAACGAGGCAACGCTATGTCGCTGATTCGCGCCTACCTGTGGCGTTCGTTCACCACGGGCCGATACGAGGGCGCGGCAGCCACCCGAGCACTTCAGGACCTCCGCGGGCTTATCGACGCGCTCAGAGGTGGTGACAATTCGGCTCCGATCTTTGACGAGGAGCTATACCACCTGCCCCAGCCCGAAGAGCTTGTCAGAGCCCGCTGGCCGAAAACGCGCCAAACCCTCGCACGAGCCATCCTCTGCGCAAGCCTTCGGCGAGGTGCATTTGATATTGCAGACGGTGCCAAAGCCACACCCGGCAACATGAACACCCGCGAATACCACCATCTCTTCCCTGACGCCTATCTCGAACAAAAGGGTGACCTTGAGTCAGGCGAGATCGACCGAGCGTTGAATTGCTCGCTCATCACATGGACCACAAACCGACGCATCGGTGCCAAACCTCCACTTACTTACCTCAAGGAGCGCGTCGAACTCGCATCGCTCGGAGAAGATGAAGTACGTCGGCGGCTCGAGTCTCACCTCATTCCCTGGGACGAGTTCGTCAGTTCCTCAGGGGAGGATGTGGCAGAGTCGTATCGAAGCTTCCTTGAAGCGAGATCGGAACTAGTCGCTGACTACCTCAACGACCTATGTCACGGGCGCGAACCGAACGCATGAGCGGGTTCGACCAACTTTGAATCAGGCTAAGAGCTGATCTCGTGCTGGCCGCAACGATGTGTGTATTCTCCCTGGCAGCAAGGCAGAGGTAGAGGGTCGTTTGCGAAATGCCAGAGCCAGTCGAGTGGGAGGACATGCGACGGCTGCTCGACTCTGGCGACTTCGGGCGGCTGTTCCGGGAGGTGCTGCTGTGGCACAGTCCGCCTGATGGACAGCGGGAGGACCGTCCGCTAAGGGGGGTGAACCCGGCCGCCGATGGCGACGACGACGGCATGGTGGCTCGAGCGGTGGCTGAGATGCGCGGGGTCACGGTTTGGGCGGTTACCTGTGTGCAGATTCCCACCCGGGCGGGCCAGCATCGGGTGGTTCGGGATTTGGGGAAGCAGTCGGGCGACCGATTGGTAGTGTTCATCGCTGGAGACGAGCAACTTTGGCTGTGGCCCGAACAGCGGCCCTCTGGCACCGGCCATCGGCTAGTGGACCACTACTACCGGCGGGGCCAGGGCAACGACGCCTTGTTGCAAAGGCTGGAGCGGGTTCGGTTCACCGTGTCCGAGGGCCGAACACTAACCGGCCCGCAGGTGCTCAACCGGGTCCGCCAGTCGTTCAACGTGGAGAAGGTGACCAAGAGCTTCTACAAGGAGTTCCAGAAGCACCATCAGCGCGTTACCGCCGGAATTGAGGGCATCCCTGAAAGCCGAAGCCGGGACCGGCGCTGGTATGCGTCGGTCCTGTTGGATCGGCTGATGTTCATCTATTTCATTCAGCACAAGGGGTTTATGGCCGGCGATCCCGGCTATCTGCGGACCTGTCTGAGCAAGGTTCGCGACCATTTCGGGGCCGACCGGTTCTACGCGTTTTTCCGCCAATTCCTGCTGCCTCTGTTCTACGAGGGGCTGGGGTCGCCGCCGGCCGAGCGGGCCTGGGACGATCCGGTGGCGGCGCAAATCGCCGGTGACGTGCCCTATGTGAACGGGGGTCTTTTCGAGCAGCACGCGCTTGAACGCGACTATGACGTGCAGATCGCCGACGCCGTGTTCGAGGAGTTTTTCGACTTCTTCGTCCAGTGGCGTTTGCATATTTACGAGAGCCCGACTGGGGCTAACAACGAGATCAACCCTGACATCTTGGGGTTTATCTTC